>NZ_AUHR01000006.1 GCF_000423285.1 Laribacter hongkongensis DSM 14985 | reverse complement strand
GGCGAAGCCAAAGACTACGCAGCCATCGACAGCGCACCGGAAGAGCGTGCACGTGGCATTACCATCAACACCGCCCACGTTGAGTACGAAACCGAAGGCCGCCACTACGCACACGTCGACTGCCCGGGGCACGCCGACTACGTGAAGAACATGATTACCGGTGCTGCCCAGATGGACGGCGCCATCCTGGTGTGCTCGGCCGCTGACGGTCCGATGCCGCAAACCCGCGAACACATCCTGCTGGCCCGCCAGGTCGGTGTGCCGTACATCATCGTCTACCTGAACAAGGCCGACATGGTGGACGACGCCGAGCTGCTCGAGCTGGTGGAAATGGAAGTGCGCGAACTGCTGTCTTCCTACGACTTCCCGGGTGACGATCTGCCGATCGTGACCGGTTCGGCCCTGAAAGCCCTGGAAGGCGACCAGTCCGAAATCGGCGAACCGTCGATCTTCCGTCTGGCCGACGCTCTGGACAGCTACATCCCGACTCCGGAGCGCGCTGTCGACAAGCCGTTCCTGCTGCCGATCGAAGACGTATTCTCGATCTCCGGCCGTGGCACCGTGGTGACCGGTCGCGTCGAGCGCGGTATCGTCAAGGTTGGCGAAGAACTGGAAATCGTGGGTCTGAAGCCGACCGTCAAGACCACCTGCACCGGCGTGGAAATGTTCCGCAAGCTGCTGGACCAGGGTCAGGCTGGTGACAACGTGGGCGTGCTGCTGCGTGGCACCAAGCGTGAAGACGTCGAGCGTGGCCAGGTGCTGTCCAAGCCGGGCTCCATCACTCCGCACACCGACTTCGTCGCTGAAGTGTACGTGCTGAGCAAGGAAGAAGGCGGTCGTCACACTCCGTTCTTCAACGGTTATCGTCCGCAGTTCTACTTCCGTACGACTGACGTGACCGGTGCCGTGACCCTGCCGGAAGGTATCGAGATGGTGATGCCGGGTGACAACGTGCAAATGAACGTTGCCCTGATCGCGCCGATCGCCATGGAAGACGGCCTGCGCTTCGCCATCCGCGAAGGTGGTCGTACCGTGGGTGCCGGTGTCGTCGCCAAGATCATCAAGTAATCGGAGCGGTTTCTCATGCAAAACCAGAAAATCCGCATTCGCCTGAAGGCATTCGATTACCACCTGATCGACCGTTCGGCCCAAGAAATCGTTGACACCGCCAAGCGTACCGGCGCTGTCGTCAAGGGTCCGGTGCCGCTGCCGACCAAGATCGAGCGTTTCGACATTCTGCGTTCGCCGCACGTCAACAAGACTTCGCGCGACCAGTTTGAAATCCGCACTCACCTGCGCCTGATGGATATCATCGATCCGACCGACAAGACTGTCGACGCATTGATGAAGCTCGATCTGCCGGCCGGTGTCGACGTCGAGATCAAGCTGCAGTAAGAGAAGTCTGGTCCGGCATTTTTCGGAATGCCGGCCAGTCCAGATGCTCAAAGCGTCGCAAGTTGCAGAAATGACCGCCTAAGTGCTTGCGGTTAAAGAATTTTCTGTGTTAGATTCGCGGGCTCACCCAATAGGGTGAGCCCGTTTTGTTATTGGCGGTCAATCGCAACCGCCGCCTCTTGAAGGAAATAACGATGAGTTTAGGTCTTGTCGGTCGCAAGGTCGGTATGACTCGCGTCTTCGCCGAGGATGGTCAGTCCATCCCGGTGACGGTGCTGGACATGTCCGCCAATCGCGTCACGCAAATCAAAACTGCCGACACCGATGGCTACAATGCCGTTCAGGTGGCCTATGGCTCCAAGAAGGCAAATCGTGTGCTGAAGGCCGAAGCCGGCCACTTCGCCAAAGCCGGTGTTGAAGCCGGTCGTGGCCTGAAGGAGTTCACTGCCGATGCTGCCAAGCTTGCCGAGCTGAAGGTGGGTGACACTCTTACCGTTGAGCTGTTCCAGGTGGGTCAACTGGTTGATGTAACCGGTACCAGCCAGGGTAAAGGCTTTTCCGGTGTGATCAAGCGCCACAACTTCTCGTCCAATCGTGCCTCGCACGGTAACTCCGTGACGACCCGTGCTCCGGGTTCGATCGGTCAGGCGCAGGATCCGGGTCGCGTGTTCCCGGGCAAGCGCATGGCCGGCCAGTACGGTAATGTCAAGCGCACCGTGCAGAGTCTGGAAGTCGTCCGGATCGATGCCGAGCGTCAGCTTCTCTTGATCAAGGGCTCGGTCCCGGGTTCCAAGGGTAACGACGTGGTCGTGCTCCCGGCAGTGAAGGCAGGTGCGTGATGGAACTGAAAGTCATCAATCAGCAAGGTCAGGCTGTTGAAAGCCTGCAGGCCGCAGAAACTCTCTTCGGTCGCGAATACAACGAAGCCCTGGTTCACCAGGTTGTGACCGCGTATCTGGCGAATGCCCGTGCTGGCAACCGCGCTCAGAAAGACCGCAGCGAAATCAACAAGTCGACCAAGAAGCCGTTCCGTCAAAAAGGTACGGGTCGTGCTCGCGCCGGTCGTGCTTCCAGCCCGCTGTGGCGTGGGGGTGGCAAGGTTTTCCCGAACAGCCCGGACGAAAACTTCAGCCACAAGGTGAACCGCAAGATGTTCCGTGCCGGTATGGCCGCCATCCTGTCGGAGCTGCTGCGCAGCGACCGTCTGGTCATCATCGATGACATCAAGGTCGACAGCCCGAAGACCAAGGAATTTGCCGCCAAGGCCAAGGCTCTGGGTCTGGAAAATGCACTGGTCATTACCGGCGAACTCGACGAAAACCTGTATCTGTCGTCGCGCAATCTGTCGAACGTGCTGGTGATCGAAGCCTCCCAGGCTGATCCGTACAGCCTCGTGCGCTTTGACAAGGTTGTGGTGACGCGTGATGCCGTCAAGCAATTCGAGGAGCAGTGGGCATGAATCAAGAACGTCTGATGCAAGTCATTCTTGCTCCGGTGGTCTCCGAGAAAAGCACCCGGGTGGCTGACAAGTACCAGCAAGTCGTTTTCAAGGTTGCTGGTGACGCGACCAAGCCGGAAGTCAAGGCTGCCGTTGAGCTGCTGTTCAACGTCAAGGTCGACGGCGTGCAAATGTTGAACGTCAAGGGTAAGGCCAAGCGCTTTGGCCGTTTCACCGGTCGTCGTAGCGACTGGAAAAAGGCCTACGTCAGCCTGGTTGAAGGTCAGGAAATTGACCTGACTGCTGCGGAGTAAGGGAACAGACCATGGCACTCGTTAAAGTCAAGCCGACCTCCGCTGGCCGCCGTGCGGTCGTGAAGGTCGTCAACAAGGATCTGCACAAGGGCGCCCCGTATGCCCCGCTGCTGGAAAAGCAGATCCAGAATGCTGGCCGTAACAACAACGGTCACATCACCACCCGCCACAAGGGCGGTGGTCACAAGCACCACTACCGCGTTGTCGACTTCCGTCGCAACAAGGATGGTATCGTTGCCAAGGTCGAGCGTATTGAATACGACCCGAACCGTACCGCACATATCGCCCTGCTGTGCTACGCCGATGGCGAGCGCCGTTACATCATCGCTCCGCGCGGCCTGAAGGCCGGCGCCGAAGTGGTGAACGGTGCAGAAGCTCCGATCAAGGCCGGTAACTGCCTGCCGATCCGCAACATTCCGGTCGGTACCACTATCCACTGCATCGAAATGCAGCCGGGTAAAGGTGCCCAGCTGGCCCGTTCGGCCGGTGCTTCGGTGATGCTGCTAGCCCGTGAAGGCAGCTACGCCCAGTTGCGTCTGCGTTCCGGCGAAATCCGCAAGGTGCACATCGACTGCCGTGCCACCGTGGGTGAAGTCGGCAACGAAGAGCACAGCCTGCGCAAGCTCGGCAAGGCCGGTGCAACCCGCTGGCGTGGTATCCGCCCGACCGTTCGCGGTGTGGCGATGAACCCGGTGGATCACCCGCATGGTGGTGGCGAAGGCCGTACTGGCGAAGGCCGCGTGCCGGTCAGCCCGTGGGGTACGCCGGCCAAGGGTTATCGCACCCGTAACAACAAGCGCACCGACAACATGATCGTGCGTCGCCGTCATTCGAAATAAAGGGTAACTGAACATGGCACGTTCCATTAAGAAGGGCCCGTTCGTTGACTTGCATCTGCTGAAAAAAGTGGATGCGGCCCGCTCTTCGAACGACAAGCGCCCGATCAAGACCTGGTCGCGTCGCTCGACCATCCTGCCGGATTTTGTCGGCATGACCATCGCCGTGCATAACGGGCGTACCCACGTACCGGTGTACGTGACCGAAAACATGGTTGGCCACAAGCTCGGCGAATTCTCGCTGACTCGTACCTTTAAGGGTCATGCGGCTGACAAGAAGGCGAAACGCTAAGGTGACGCGATGAAAGTATCCGCTGTACTGAAAAACGCTCGCGTGTCGGCCCAGAAGGCTCGCCTCGTGGCCGACCTGATTCGCGGCAAGTCCGTCGAGCAGGCTCTCAACACCCTGACCTTCACTCCGAAAAAGAGTGCAGTGCTGATGAAAAAGGTGCTTGAGTCCGCAATTGCCAACGCTGAACACAACGAAGGCGCTGACATCGACACCCTGAAGGTTGCGACCGTTTATGTGGACAAGGGCCCGAGCCTCAAGCGCTTTACCGCGCGTGCAAAGGGTCGCGGCAACCGCATCGAGAAGCAGACCTGCCATATCACGCTGGTTGTGGGGAACTGAGGGGTAGCTCATGGGACAGAAAATTGATCCGCGTGGTTTCCGCCTGGCGGTAACCCGCAACTGGTCTTCCAAGTGGTTTGCAAACAGCCAGAATTTTCCTGGCATGCTCAAGGAAGACATCGACGTTCGCGAATTCCTCAAGGCCAAGCTGAAGAACGCCTCGGTGAGCCGTATCACCATTGAGCGTCCGGCCAAGAGCGCCCGCATCACCATCCACACTGCCCGTCCGGGCGTAGTGATTGGCAAGAAGGGTGAAGACATCGAAGTGCTGAAGCAGGAACTGCAAAAGCGCATGGGTGTTCCGGTTCACGTCAACATCGAAGAAGTGCGCAAGCCTGAAATCGATGCACAGATCATTGCCGACGGTATCGCCTCGCAGCTGGAAAAGCGCGTGATGTTCCGTCGTGCCATGAAGCGTGCCATGCAAAACGCTATGCGTCTGGGTGCCCTTGGCATCAAGATCATGTCGTCTGGTCGTCTGAACGGCATCGAAATCGCTCGTACCGAATGGTATCGCGAAGGTCGCGTGCCTCTGCACACTCTGCGTGCAGACGTGGATTACGCAACCAGCGAAGCGCACACCACCTACGGTGTCATCGGCATCAAGGTGTGGGTGTACAAGGGTGATATGAAGCCGGGTCAGGTGTCGGCCGAGCCGACCCAGCCGGAAAAGAAAATGAGAAAGGGCGGACGCAATGCTGCAGCCAACTAGACTCAAATACCGTAAGGTTCACAAGGGCCGCAATACGGGTATCGCTACCCGTGGCACCAAGGTGAGCTTTGGTGACTTCGGTCTGAAAGCCGTGGGTCGTGGTCGTCTGACTGCCCGTCAGATCGAAGCTGCTCGTCGTGCGATGACCCGTCACATCAAGCGTGGTGGTCGTATCTGGATTCGTGTGTTCCCGGACAAACCGATCACCAAGAAGCCGGCTGAAGTGCGTATGGGTAACGGCAAAGGCTCGGTCGAATACTGGGTTGCCGAGATCCAGCCGGGCAAGATGCTGTACGAAATGGAAGGTGTGAGCGAAGAGCTGGCACGCGAAGCGTTCCGTCTGGCTGCTGCCAAGCTGCCGATCGCCACCACTTTCGTTGTGAGACAGGTAGGTCAATAAATGAAAGCTTCTGAACTGCGAGCCAAGTCGGTTGACGAGCTCAAGACCGAGCTGCTGAGTCTCCTGAAGGCCCAATTCGGCCTTCGCATGCAGCTGGCTACCCAGCAGCTCGCGAAGACCAGCGAACTGAAAAAAGTGCGTCGTGACATCGCTCGCGTACGGACCATTCTGAGCGAGAAGGCAGCCTGAGATGAGCGAAACCAACAAAGTCGTCCGTGCGCTGACCGGCAAGGTTGTCAGCGACAAGATGGACAAGACCGTGGTGGTGCTGGTTGAGCGAAAGGTCAAGCACCCGATCTACGGCAAAGTGATCCGTCTTTCGAAGAAGTATCACGCCCATGATGAGGCTAACGAGTACGGCATCGGCGATATCGTGACTATCAGCGAATGCCGCCCGCTCTCGAAGACCAAGTCGTGGACCGTGACCGCGCTGATCGAAAAAGCGCGCCAGGTGTAAATCGTTATTGCGGAAGGGGAAACCCTTCCGTATAATGCGGTTTCTTTCGCCACCACCCGGTGGTATTGCCCTACGGGCTCGAAAACTGGCCGTCTGTGCGCCGTGCAGCAATGCGCGGCGCTTCGTCATGAAGTTGTGATGAATTGGCGGATCAAGTTCGATAAGGAAAATCCACATGATTCAAATGCAGACCCAGCTGGAGGTCGCTGATAACACTGGTGCACGTCGCGTGATGTGCATCAAGGTGCTCGGCGGCTCCAAGCGTCGCTACGCTACGGTTGGCGACATTATCAAGGTGAGCATCAAGGATGCCGCACCGCGTGGCCGCGTCAAAAAAGGCGATGTCTACAATGCGGTTGTCGTGCGTACTGCCAAGGGTGTTCGTCGTCCGGACGGTTCGCTCATCAAGTTTGATGGCAACGCTGCCGTGCTGCTGAACAACAAGCTTGAGCCGATCGGCACCCGTATCTTCGGGCCGGTCACCCGTGAGCTGCGTACCGAACGATTCATGAAGATCGTTTCGCTCGCGCCGGAAGTGCTGTAAGGAGAAGGCTCAATGCAGAAAATCCGCAAGGGCGACGAAGTTGTCGTCATCACCGGTAAAGACAAGGGCAAGCGTGGCACCGTGCTGCGCGTGCTGCCGACCGAAGGCCGTGTTGTGGTCGAAGGTGTCAATGTCGTCAAGAAGCACCAGAAGCCGAACCCGGTCAAGGGTCAGGCTGGTGGCATCGTCGACAAGACTCTCTCGATCGACGTGTCCAACGTGGCCATCTTCAACCCGGCTACCCAGAAGGCTGACCGCGTTGGCGTGAAGACTCTGGAAGACGGTCGCAAGGTTCGCGTGTTCAAGTCGAACGGCGAATTGGTCGGCGCATAAGGAGCAGTCATGGCAGCCCGTTTGCAAGAATTCTACAAGACCACGGTTGTGCCGAAGCTGGTTGAACAGTTTGGTTACAAGTCCGTGATGGAAGTGCCGCGCATCGAAAAAATCACCCTGAACATGGGTGTCGGTGAAGCGGTGGCTGACAAGAAAGTGCTCGATTTCGCCGTGGGCGACCTGCAGAAAATCGCTGGTCAGAAGCCCGTGGTGACCGCGGCCAAGAAGTCGATCGCCGGCTTCAAGATCCGCGAAGGTTACCCGGTTGGTTGCAAGGTGACCCTGCGTCGTGAACGCATGTTCGAATTCCTCGACCGTCTGGTGACCGTTGCCCTGCCGCGCGTGCGTGACTTCCGTGGCGTGAACGGCAAGTCTTTCGACGGCCGCGGCAACTACAACATGGGCGTGCGTGAACAGATCATCTTCCCGGAAATCGAGTACGACAAGATCGATGCCGTCCGCGGGATGAACATCACCATCACCACGACCGCGAAGACTGACGAAGAAGCCCGCGCACTGCTGGCCGCGTTCAAGTTCCCGTTCAAGGGTTAATGACATGGCAAAACTTGCACTGATCAACCGCGAAGCAAAGCGCGTCAAGCTGGCAGAGAAGTTCTCGGCCAAGCGTGAAGCTCTGCTTGCCATCATCAACAATGCCAGCCTTTCGGACGAAGAGCGCTATGAAGCCCGTCTGAAGCTGCAGCAGCTTCCGCGTAATGCCAGCCCGGTGCGTCAGCGCGCCCGCTGTGCAATTACTGGCCGTCCGCGCGGTGTTTTCCGCAAATTCGGTCTGGCACGCAACAAAGTGCGTGAAATCGCGATGCGCGGTGAAATTCCGGGCGTTGTCAAGGCGAGCTGGTAAGAGGGATATCGAATATGAGCATGCATGATCCGATCTCCGATATGCTGACTCGCATCCGCAACGCTCAGCGCGTGACGAAGGCATCGGTTGCTATGCCGTCGTCCAAGCTGAAGGTGGCTATTGCTGCCGTGCTGAAGGATGAGGGTTATATCGAGGATTTCGCAGTGACTGGTGAAGAAAAGAAGCCGGTTCTCGACATTCAACTGAAGTACTACGCCGGTCGCCCTGTGATCGAGCGCATCGAGCGCGTGTCGCGTCCTGGCCTGCGTATCTACAAGGGCAGCAATGACATCCCGCGCGTGATGAACGGCCTTGGCGTCGCCATCGTGTCGACTTCCAAGGGTGTCATGACTGATCGCAAAGCACGCGCAGCCGGTATCGGCGGCGAGTTGCTGTGCATCGTGGCCTAACGGGGGTGAACAATGTCTCGCGTAGCTAAGAATCCGGTGATCCTGCCGGCTGGCGTCGAAGCCAAGTTCACCGCAGCTGAAATCGTCGTCAAGGGCCCGCTGGGTCAGCTTGCCATGCCGCTGAATGCTGGCGTGGAAGTCCGTCTTGAAGACAATGCTCTCAAGTTTGCCGCCAAGGACGAAAGCAAGGCTTCCCGTTCCATGTCCGGCACTATGCGTGCACTGGTAAACAACATGGTTACCGGTGTGTCCAAGGGCTTTGAGCGCAAGCTGCAACTCGTTGGCGTGGGTTACCGCGCCCAGGCCCAGGGCGCAGCCCTGAACCTGACTCTGGGTTTCTCGCACCCGGTTGTTCACCCGATGCCGGAAGGTGTCGCGGTGGAAACCCCGTCGCAGACCGAAATCATCCTGAAGGGTGTGGACAAGCAGAAGGTTGGCCAGGTGGCTGCCGAGATCCGCGCCTACCGTGCTCCGGAACCTTACAAGGGCAAGGGTGTCCGTTACGCCGGCGAGCAGGTGGTTTTGAAAGAAACCAAGAAGAAATAACTGAGGCTCAGTCATGGATAAGAAACAAGCTCGACTCCGTCGTGCACGCAAAACCCGTGCTCGGATTGCGGAGCTCAAGATGGCCCGTCTGTCGGTGCATCGCACCAACTGCCATATCTACGCTCAGATCATTGACGAGACTGGCAGCCGGGTGCTGGCCCAGGCTTCCACACTGGAAGCCGAGGTCAAGAAAGAACTGGCCAATGGCGGTAACGCTGGCGCTGCAGCCCTGATCGGCAAGCGCATTGCCGAAAAAGCCAAGGCTGCCGGGGTTGAAAAGGTCGCATTTGACCGCTCGGGTTTCCAGTACCACGGTCGTATCAAGGCCTTGGCTGATGCCGCCCGTGAAAACGGCCTCGCATTCTAATTCGGAGTAGATAATGGCTAAGCACGATATCGAAGAACGCGGCGACGGCCTGACCGAGAAGCTGATCGGCGTCAACCGCGTCACCAAGGTGGTGAAGGGTGGCCGGATCATGGCTTTCTCGGCACTCACCGTGGTGGGTGACGGCGACGGCGGCATCGGCATGGGCAAAGGTAAGTCGAAGGAAGTGCCTGTCGCCGTGCAAAAGGCAATGGATCAGGCTCGTCGTTCGATGGTCAAGATTCCGCTGCGCAACGGCACGCTGCAACACGCAGTGATCGGCAAGCATGGTGCGACCACCGTGTTCATGCAGCCGGCACCGGAAGGCTCCGGCGTGAAGGCCGGTGGCGCCATGCGTCAGGTGTTCGATGCCATTGGCGTGCACAACGTGTCCGCCAAGGTGCATGGTTCGACCAACCCGTACAACGTGGTTCGCGCCACCTTGAACGGCCTCATGAAGATCAATACTCCGGCTGACATTGCTGCCAAGCGTGGCAAGACCGTTGCCGAGATCCTGGGGGCTGAATAATGAGCGACAAGAAAACCGTCAAGGTCACGCTGGTGAAAAGCCTGATCGGTCGCATTGAGTCCCATCGTGCCTGCGCACGTGGCTTGGGCCTCAAGAAGCTCAATCAGACCGTTGAAGTGCTCGACACCCCGGAAAACCGCGGCATGATCAACAAGATCAGCTTCTTGGTGAAATGCGAGGGCTAAGATGTTCCTGAACACCATCAAACCTGGCGAAGGTGCCAAGCATGCCAAGCGCCGCGTCGGTCGCGGCATTGGCTCCGGCCTCGGCAAGACCGCTGGCCGTGGTCACAAGGGTCAGAAGTCGCGTTCCGGCGGCTTCCACAAGGTCGGTTTTGAAGGCGGTCAAATGCCGCTGCAACGCCGTCTGCCCAAGCGTGGCTTCAAGTCGTTGACCCGCAAGCTCACCGCCGAAGTGCGTCTTGACGATCTGGCTCGTCTGCCGGTCGATGAGATCGACTTCTTGGCTCTCCAGCAGGCTGGCCTGGTGCCGGCAGCTGCCCGGATTGCCAAGGTGATCCTCGCTGGCAAGATCGAACGCGCCGTAACCCTGCGTGGCCTTCTGGCTACCGCAGGTGCCAAGGCTGCGATCGAGGCTGCCGGCGGCCAGGTCAACGAGTAAGAAGCAACAGAAGGCGCGACAATCAGTGGCCACTTCTTCACTAGCGACTAACGCCAACAAGTTTGGCGATCTCAAGCGCCGTATCCTTTTTCTGGTCGGTGCCCTGATCGTCTATCGGATTGGCGCACATATTCCGGTTCCGGGCATCAATCCGGCCGAGCTAGCGAAGCTGTTCCAGTCGTCGCAGACGGGCCTCCTCGACATGTTCAACATGTTCTCGGGCGGGGCCTTGTCCCGATTTACGGTGTTTGCCATTGGCATCATGCCGTACATCTCTGCCTCCATCATTCTCCAGCTGGCGAGCGAGGTGCTGCCTCAGCTCAAGCAGTTGAAGAAGGAAGGGGAGCAAGGGCGACGCAAAATCACCCAGTTCACGCGCTATGCGACTGTGCTGCTGGCGACGTTCCAGTCCTTCGGGATTGCCGTCATGCTCTACAAGCAGCCGGGTCTGGTGATGACCTCGCAGTTCGAGTTTTACCTGACGACGGTGGTAACCCTCGTCACGGGGACGATGTTCCTGATGTGGCTGGGTGAGCAGATCACCGAGCGCGGTATCGGCAATGGTATTTCGATGATCATTTGTGCCGGTATTGCTGCCGGTGTGCCGTCTGCCATTGGCAAGACGCTTACGCTGACAAGCCAAGGCAGCCTGCCGATCCTGCTGGTAATTGTACTGTTCATCGGTGTGATTGCCATGACCTATCTCGTCGTTTTCGTCGAGCGCGGTCAACGCAAGGTGCTGGTCAACTATGCCAAACGTCAGGTCGGAAACCGGGTCATGCAAGGGCAGAGCACGCATATGCCGCTCAAGCTCAACATGGCCGGCGTGATTCCTCCCATTTTCGCTTCCAGCATCATCCTGTTCCCGGCTACGGTCGTGGGCTGGTTTGGTGACGGCGAAGGCTTGGGATGGCTCAAGTCGGTGAGTAATGCCTTGCATCCGGGGCAGCCGGTTTATGTGCTTCTCTATGCTGCCGCGATCATCTTCTTCTGCTATTTCTACACGGCTCTTGTCTTCAATCCGAAGGAAACAGCCGATAACCTGAAGAAGAGTGGGGCATTCATTCCGGGCATTCGTCCGGGTGAGCAGACCTCGCGTTATATCGAGCGCATCATCCTGCGTCTGACGCTGATTGGTGCCATCTATATCGCTCTGGTCTGTCTGGTGCCGGAGTTCCTGATCCTCAAGTGGAATGTGCCGTTCTACTTCGGCGGGACCTCTCTCCTGATCATCGTGGTAGTGACCATGGACTTCATGGCGCAAGTGCAGTCGTACCTGCTATCGCACCAGTACGACAGCCTGCTCAAGAAGGCCAACTTCAAAAACGGCGGTTTGCTGTCACGCTGATCCAAGGTCAAAGAAGTTATGTCGAAAGAAGATACGATCCAGATGCAGGGCGAGGTTCTTGAGAACCTTCCCAACGCGACGTTCCGGGTCAAGCTGGAAAATGGTCATATCGTTCTCGGTCACATCTCCGGCAAGATGCGCATGCACTACATCCGCATCCTGCCGGGAGACCGGGTGACGGTTGAACTGACTCCCTACGACCTGTCACGCGCGCGCATTGTGTTCCGCTCCAAGTGAGCGCTTTGAGTTGAAAGGGAAAACATGCGAGTACAGCCTTCGGTCAAGAAGATCTGCCGCAATTGCAAGATCATTCGTCGCCACGGCATCGTTCGCGTGATCTGCACCGATCCGCGACACAAGCAAAAGCAGGGCTGATTTGCCTGCCGTGCTGCTTGTGTGTAACATCAGCAACTTTTCGAGTTTGGGGTAAATGTATGGCCCGTATTGCAGGGGTAAACATTCCTAACCATCAGCATATCTGGGTTGGCCTGCAGGCGATCTACGGTATTGGTGCAACCCGCGCAAAGGTCATTTGCTCGGCTGCCGGTATCGAGATCAGCACCAAGGTCAAGGACCTGACTGATGCTGAGATGGAAAAACTGCGTGACGAGATCGCCAAGTTCACCATTGAAGGTGACCTGCGTCGTGAAGTCACGATGAACATCAAGCGTCTGATGGACCTCGGTTGCTACCGTGGTTTCCGTCATCGCCGTGGTCTGCCGTGTCGTGGTCAGCGTACCCGCACGAATGCTCGTACCCGCAAGGGGCCGCGCAAGCCGATCGCCGGCAAGAAGTAATTAGGGATTGATAATGGCTAAAGCAAACACAGTCCGCGTTCGTAAGAAGGTGAAAAAGAGCGTTTCCGAAGGGATCGCACACGTTCACGCTTCTTTCAACAACACCATCATTACCATCACCGATCGCCAAGGCAATGCACTCTCTTGGGCTACCTCTGGCGGTGCTGGTTTCAAGGGTTCTCGCAAGAGCACCCCGTTCGCAGCCCAGATCGCTGCGGAAGCGGCTGGTAAAGTTGCCCAAGAATACGGTGTCAAGAACCTTGAAGTACGCATCAAGGGTCCCGGTCCCGGCCGTGACTCGTCCGTGCGTGCCCTGAACGCGCTGGGATTCAAGATCACCAGCATCTCCGACGTCACGCCGATTCCGCACAACGGCTGCCGCCCGCCCAAAAAGCGTCGTATCTAATCGGGAGAAGAGTGAGTCATGGCACGTTACACTGGTCCTAAATGTAAACTCGCTCGTCGCGAGGGCACCGATCTCTTTCTGAAGAGTGCCCGTCGCTCGATCGACAGCAAATGCAAGCTGGACAGCCGTCCAGGTCAGCACGGTGCAAAGCAACCGCGTCTGTCCGACTACGGTATCCACCTGCGTGAAAAACAAAAAATCCGCCGTATCTACGGCGTGCTCGAACGTCAGTTCCGCAAGTACTTTGCCGAAGCCGAACGCCGCAAGGGTTCGACCGGCGAGAACCTGCTGCAGATTCTCGAGTCGCGTCTGGACAACGTCGTCTATCGCATGGGCTACGGCTCGACCCGCGCCGAATCGCGCCAGCTGGTGAGCCACAAGGCCATCGTGGTGAACGGCGAAGTGGTCAACATTCCGTCCTACCAGGTGAAGGCCGGCGATGTGGTGTCGGTGCGCGAAAAATCCAAAAAGCAGGTTCGCATTGCCGAATCGCTCGCTCTGGCCGAACAGATCGGCTTCCCGGGTTGGGTGTCGGTAGATCCGAAGAAAATGGAAGGCACGTTCAAGAACGCGCCGGAACGCTCCGAACTGTCTAGCGATATCAACGAGCAGCTCGTTGTCGAGTTCTACTCCAAGTAATCGCTAGCCAAAAGGAACCACTATGCAAAACAGCGCTTCGGAATTTCTCAAGCCGCGTCTGATCGACGTGCAGCCGGTCTCCGCCACGCAAGCGCGTGTGGCCATGGAGCCGTTCGAGCGAGGCTATGCCTATACGCTCGGTAATGCGCTCCGCCGCATCCTGCTGTCGTCCATGCCCGGATTTGCGCCGACCGAAGTGTCTATCGCTGGCGTTTTGCATGAGTACTCCGCGCTCGACGGGGTTCGGGAAGATGTCGTCGACATCCTTCTGAACCTCAAGGGCGTGGTGTTTAAACTGCATGGTCGTGACTCTGTGCTCCTGACTCTCAAAAAAGAGGGTGAAGGCGCAGTGCGGGCCAGCGATATCGATCTGCCCCACGACGTGGAAGTGGTGAATCCTGACCACGTCATCTGCCATCTGGCAGCCGGTGGCAAGATCGACATGGAGATCAAGGTCGAAAAGGGTCGCGGCTATCAGCCGGCACCGGCTCGCGTCAAACAGGATGACAACCGCCAGATCGGTACCATTCTGCTCGACGCATCGTTCAGCCCGCTGCGCCGCGTGAGCTTCTCGGTGGAGAGTGCTCGCGTTGAACAGCGTACCGACCTGGACCGACTGGTGATGGATATCGAGACCAACGGCGTGATCGAGCCTGAAGAGGCCGTTCGCTCCGCTGCTCGCATCCTCATCGACCAGCTGTCGATTTTCGCCGATCTCCAGGGCACTACTGTTGAAGTCGTCGAGGAGCGCGCTCCGCAGGTCGATCCGATTCTGCTGCGCCCGGTTGACGACCTCGAACTTACCGTTCGATCGGCCAACTGCCTCAAGGCAGAGAACATCTACTATATCGGCGACCTGATTCAGCGCACCGAAACCGAGCTTCTCAAGACCCCGAACCTGGGTCGCAAGTCGCTCAACGAGATCAAGGAAGTTCTGGCTTCCAAGGGTCTCACTCTCGGCATGAAGCTGGAGAACTGGCCGCCGGCTGGTCTCGAGAAGCCCTAAGGCGCTCGGTCACCATTAAAGGACACAACAATGCGTCACCGTCTTGCCAACCGCAAACTCAACCGCACGTCGAGCCACCGACTCGCCATGCTGCGCAACTTGGCCAACTCGCTGCTGCGTCACGAGCAAATCGTGACCACGCTGCCGAAGGCCAAGGAACTGCGTCGCGTTGCCGAGCCGCTCATCACGCTGGGCAAAAAGCCGTCGCTGGCCAACCGTCGTCTGGCTTTTGATCGTACCCGCGATCGCGAAATCGTCGTCAAGTTGTTTGACGAACTGGGTCCGCGTTTTGCCAACCGTAACGGGGGCTATCTGCGCATCCTGAAGTATGGTTTCCGTCAGGGCGACAATGCGCCGATGGCTCTGGTCGAGCTGGTCGAGCGCCCAGAAGTGGAAGCTGCTGCCGAGTAATTTCGGTATGGCTTTCTGCAAAACGCCACGAGAGTGATCTCGTGGCGTTTTGTTTTGCTGTTTTGCAGTGAGGCTGTCTGTTGATGTTCAGGACAGGGTTGTTTCATGCCCTGCTGCCAATGCGGCAGGTGGATCATCCTAGTAATCCCGGCGGAAAACGGTTAACAAAGGCAGTTACCGGTCCGGTGATGAAGGGGTGACAAGCACCATGCAAAGTATCTGTGCCTCGCAAGCAGACATGAATGCTTTGCAGAGGCTCGGGTCCGTGGCACTCCACATCTTCGGGAACTGGCTATCTCGGGTAAAATCATGCAGCTTTTTCCGTGAGCCACATGCAGGGGCAGATCAGGATGATGCCGTGCATGGCAAAGCCGAGGCTCCGATTCAATGCCTTGAAAACGGTCTCGTTAGAGTACAATGCTGCGGCCACCGTCGACCGGCAGGACATGCCCGGTTATATAGTGCGCATCCAGCAGCAAAAAACCGACCGCAACCGCAATGTCGTCTGGCGTACCGATGCGTCCCAGGGGAATGCTGGCTTCGATGGCCTGGCGGCTGGACGTGTCGAAGAGGCTGCCGTTTTCCGGCCACAGATTGGCTCCGGGGGCCACGCCATTGACCCGGACCCGCGGCGCCAGATCGCGTGCCAGCGTACGCAGGACTGCGGCATGCCCGGCTTTGGCGGCGCTGTAGACAGCATGATCCGGCATGGGGCGGTCGATGTGGATGTCCACGATCCCGACGATCGCTCCGTTGGCCTGCTGCAAGTGTGGCGCCGCCGCCTGAGCCAGCCACAAGGGGGCCTTCAGGTTGCTGCCGATCAGGTCCGCCCAGCTGGCCTCGTCAATCCGGCCAACCGGGGTCGGGAAAAAACTCGAAGCATTGTTGACCAGATAATCCAGCCGGCCAAACTGTTCCAGCGTCGCATCGACCAGCGCCGGCAGTTGCCCGCAATCGAGCAAATCCGCTTGATGCGTGGCAGCGGACCCTGGCCGCAGCCGGTTCAGGTCGTCGGCCAGCATGCTGGCTTCCGCCGCTGACTGACGGTAATGCAGCATCAGGTTCAGGCCGCGTGCATGAAGGTGGCGGGCAATGCCCGCGCCGATGCGGCGGGCGGCTCCGGTAATCAGGACAACGGGGGTAGAGGAAGGCGTCATGGACTGGTCCGATGGCGCGGGTGCTTTCCCTTGGTGGAACAATCCCGCAGAATGCGCGCCATTCTGTCATATCTGTGTTCGAGCGCCCATGCTTCCCGTGCCTGACATCGCTGCTGCTGCCATTTCCGGCCGGTTGGCCGACCTGATTCGCGCCGAAATCGGCGAGCAGCAAGGATTCATCCCGTTTTCCCGCTATATGGAACTGGCGCTGTATGCGCCGGGGCTGGGGTACTACACCGCCGGCAGCCACAAGCTGGGTGAAGGCGGGGATTTCGTGACGGCACCCGAACTGACGCCACTGTTTGCCCGTACGCTGGCCCGCCAGCTGGCACAGCTGCTGCCACTGACCGGCGGCACTGTGTACGAATTCGGTGCCGGTAGCGGCATTCTGGCTGCCGACCTGCTGGATGCCTTGCGCCAGCTTGATGTCCTGCCGGTCCGTTACCGGATCATGGAGTTGTCCCCCGACTTGCGCGCCCGGCAGCAGGCCTTGCTGGCCGCACGCCACCCGGACCTGCTGGAGCGCATCGACTGGCTGGAGCAGTGGCCGGAACAGTTCGACGGCGTGGTGCTCGGCAACGAAGTGCTGGATGCCATGCCGTGCGAGCTGGTTACCCGCACTGCCGAAGGCGAACTGATGCAGACGGGCGTGGGCTGCGCCGGGCCGGACTGGCAATGGCAACAGCGGCCGGTGACAGAACCGGTCCTGGCGCAAGCCGCCGCCGGACGGCTGCCGGCCCGGGGGCCGTACACCAGCGAAATCGGCCTTGCAGCCGAAGCGTTTGTCGCCACGCTGGGCCGCCACCTGCAACGCGGTGCGGTCATCCTGCTGGACTATGGTTTCCCGGCACACGAGTTCTATCACCCGCAGCGGGCACAGGGCACGCTGATGTGCCACTACCAGCACCTGGCGCATACCGATCCGTTCCAGTGGCCGGGGCTGACCGACATTACCTGCCATGTGGATTTTTCCGCCATTGCCGAAGCCGGGCTCAATGCCGGACTGGAGCTGGCCGGTTACACCACCCAGGCCAATTTCCTGCTCAATTGCGGGCTGACCGACTGTCTGGCCGAACTCGACCCCGACGACGTACGGACTTACCTGCCGCAGGTGCATGCCGTGCAGAAACTGGTGTCACCGGCCGAAATGGGTGAGCTCTTCAAGGTCATCGGTTTTGCCAAGGGCATTGATGCCGGCTGGACCGGTTTTGCCCGCGGCGACCGGAGCGGCACCCTGTAACGCCCTCTTGCTAGATGCGCTTGGCCGGTACGTGCCGGCTGCCGCCAGCCACGGGCTGCGGAACCCGATGCAAGACCCGCGTACCTTGGACCCCTCTCCGGCCGGCACGCCGGCCAGAATCTGCACCACGTTCAGCCCGCCGGTGTCGCCGCGCCGGCCTCCCGGCTGACTTCGACCGCCGTAACCTTGAATTCCGGACAGTTGGTGGCCCAGTCACTGTTGCCGGTGGTCAGCAGGTTGGTATGGCTGTCGGGAAAGTGGAAGCTCGCATATACCACTCCCGGCGGCACATGCTCGGTCACCCGCGCCGACAGGCTGGTATGGCCGCTGCGGCTGGCCAGCTCCACCCGGTCGCCGTTGCCGATGCCGCGCGAGGCCGCATCCAGCGGATGGATGTGCAGCTGGTCGTGTCCGGCCCAGGCCACATTGGCGCTGCGCCGCGTCTGGGTGCCGACGTTGTAGTGCGGCAGGATGCGGCCGGTGGTCAGGATCAGCGGATAGCGCGCACTGGCCTGCTCGGTGGTCGGGACGTAGCGGGTGTTGTTGAACATGCCGCGGCCGCGGGTAAACGTATCGCGGTGCAGGACCGTCGTACCTTCCGGGGCCAGTGCATTGCACGGCCACTGCACGCTGCCCAGCCGTTCCAGCAGCGGGTAGCTGATGCCGGCAAAGGTCGGGGTCAGGCGGGCGATTTCGTCCATGATCTCCGACGGGTGCGTGTAGGGCATCGGATACCCCAGCGCTGCCGACAGGGCGCATGTCACCTGCCAGTCGGCCAGTCCGCCCAGCGGCGCCATCACCTGGCGGATGCGTGACACCCGCCGTTCGGCATTGGTGAAGGTGCCGTCCTTTTCCAGAAAACTGGAGCCGGGCAGCAGCACGTGGGCAAAGCGGGCGGTTTCGTTGTGGAACAGGTCCTGCACCACGATGAAATCCATGGCGCGCAGTGCTGCGGTCACATGCTGGCTGTCAGGGTCGCTCTGGGCGATGTCCTCGCCCTGGCAATAGAGCCCGCGGAACTGTCCGGCCAGCGCCGCGTCGAACATCTGCGGAATCCGCAGGCCCGGCGTGTCCGGCAGCATGACGCCCCATTCTGCCTCGAAACTTTCGCGCACCTCGCGCAGGCCGATGTGCCGGTAGCCGGTGAATTCGTGCGGCACAGCGCCCATGTCGCAGGCACCCTGGACGTTGTTCTGGCCACGCAGCGGGTTGACGCCCACGCCGTCCCGGCCGAGGTGGCCGGTGGCCAGCGCAAGGTTGGCCAGTGCCATGACGCCGGTCGAACCCTGGCTGTGCTCGGTGACGCCCAGGCCGTAATAAATGGCGGCGCGGCCGGCGCGGCCGTAACGGCGTGCCGCCTCGCGCAGCAGTCCGGCCGGTACGCCGCACTCGGCGGCCACGGCTTCGGGGGCATGTTCCGGCATCATGATGAAGTCGCGCCACGACAGCCAGGACGTTTCATCACAGCGCTCGCCGACAAAGCCGGTGTTGCCCAGGTTTTCCTCGATCAGGGTGTAGGCCAGTGCGTTCAGGACGGCCACATTGGTGCCCGGACGCAGTTGCAGGTGCAGGCCGGTACCGGCATGCAGGGTATCCAGCAGGCCGGTGTGGCGCGGGTCGATCACGATCAGCCCGGCTCCTTCGCGCAGGCGCCGGCGCAGCGCCGAAGCAAACACCGGGTGGGCATCGGTCGGATTGGCGCCGCAGACCAGGATCAGGTCGGCCTCGCGTACCGAGTCAAAATCCTGGGTGCCGGCCGCCTCGCCGTAGCTGGCCTTGAGTCCGTATTCGCTGGGGGAATGGCAGACACGCGAGCAGTTGTCGATGTTGTTGTTGCCGAACGCTGCCCGTACCAGCTTTTGCACCAGATAGGCTTCTTCGTTGCTGCACCGGCTGGAGGCAATGGCGCCGACGGCTTCCGTGCCGTATTGCGCCTGCACCCGCTTCAGCCCGGCGGCAGCAAAGGCAATGGCCTCGTCCCAGCCCACGGCGCGCCACGGATCGTCGGCATGGTCGCGGATCAGCGGCGTGGTCACCCGGTCAGGATGCGTGGCATAGCCCCAGGCAAAGCGGCCCTTGATGCAGGCATGACCATGATTGGCGTGTCCGGCGCGGTCCGGCACCATGCGGACCACCTGCTCGCCCTTGAGCTCGGCCTTGAGCGAGCAGCCGACGCCGCAATAGGCACAGGTGGTGGTTACGCTGTGGGTCGGCTGGCCGCGGTGGATCACCGTGTTTTCCACCAGGGAGGCGGTCGGACATGCCTCGACGCAGGCGCCGCACGATACGCATTCCGATCCCATCAGGTCCGGGCCGGCAAACCCGATGCGCGTGGCAAAGCCGCGGTCGAGCAGGTTGAGGGCAAAGGTGCCCTGGACCTCTTCGCAGGCACGCACGCAACGCGAACAGACGATGCAGCGGCCCGGGTCGTAGGTGAAATACGGACTGGAAATGTCCAGTGCATCGCCGAGGTGGCTGGCGCCCTGCTGGCCGTAACGGATGGCGCGGACGCCCACTTCACCGGCCGTATCCTGCAATTCGCAGTTGCCGTTGCTGGCGCAGGTCAGGCAGTCGGTCGGGTGGTCCGACAGGTACAGCTCCATCACCCCGCGGCGCAGGCGCGCCAGCTGCGCAGACTGGGTGCGTACCACCATGCCGTCTTCGCAGGGCGTGGTGCACGATGCCGGCGTACCGCGACGGCCCTCGATTTCCACGAGGCACATGCGGCAGGAGCCGAACGCCCCCAGCGTATCGGTGGCGCACAGCTTGGGAACGGGCGAGCCGGCCAGCGCTGCCGCGCGCAGGACTGACGTGCCGGGTGCGACCCGGACCGGTTTGCCGTCAATGGTCAGGGTCAGACTGGCCGGACCGGCGACGGCCGGGGTGCCCAGATCCGGGGTGGAGAGGTTTTTCATGCGGAATGCCTCAGGTCCGGTCAGCAAGGCCGAAATCGCGGGGGAACTGGCGCAGGGCGCTCAGGACCGGAAAATGCACCATGCCGCCCAGCGCGCACAGCGAGGCATCGCGCATGGTCTGGCACAGTTCAGTCAGCAGTTCCACGTCATCGTCCGGGTGCAGGCCGGTGCGGATGCGGTCGACCAGCTCACCGGCACGCACGGTGCCCACGCGGCAGGGCGTGCACTTGCCGCAGGATTCTTCGGCACAAAAATGCAGGGCCAGCCGGGCTAGGTCGGCCAGATCGGCGCGGTCGTCCACCGCCACCACGCCGCCGTGGCCGACCAGTGCCCCGCGGGCAACAAACGCTTCGTAATCCAGCAGCAGGTCAAAATCGGCCGGTGCCACCCAGGCGCCGAGCGGGCCGCCGATCTGGACCGCCTTGATCGGGCGGCCGCTGGCCGAGCCACCGCCAAAATCGTGCAGCAGTTCGGACAGGCGCAGGCCGAAGGCGGTTTCCACCAGCCCGGTCTGGCGCAGGTTGCCGGCCAGCTGGACGGCCAGCGTGCCGCGCGAACGTTCGCTGCCGTAACGGCTGAAGGCCTCGCCGCCCTCGCGGGCGATGAACGGTATGGCCGCCAGCGTCATGACGTTGTGCACCAGGGTCGGCTGGCCGAACAGGCCGGCCTCGGACGGCAGTGGCGGCCGGGGCCGCACCATGCCGCGCCGGCCTTCGATCGACTCCAGCAGGGCCGATTCCTCGCCGCAGATATAGGCGCCGGCACCGCAGCGGACCTCCAGCTCGAAGGCCTGCCCGTTGCCCAGGATGTTGTCTCCCAGATAGCCGGCCTGCCGGGCCTGGGCAATGGCTTCGCGCATATGCTCGATGGCGCGCGGGTATTCGGAGCGGATGTAGACGTAGCCCTGGCGGGCACCGACCGTCAGGGCGGCCAGCGTTATGCCTTCGATCAGCGCATACGGGTCGCCTTCCAGCAGCATGCGGTCGGCGAACGTGCCTGAATCGCCTTCGTCGGCGTTGCAGACGACGAACTTTTCCACCGCATGCGCCCGCCGGACTCCCTGCCACTTGATGTGGGCCGGAAACGCCGCGCCGCCCCGGCCGCGCAGGCCGGAGGTTTCCAGCGCCTGCAAGAAGGCATCAGCCCCGGTCGACAGCCAGCGTTGCAGGCCGGCGTAGCCGCCGGTGGCCAGATAGTCCGATAGCGACAGCGGCCGGGTCAGCCCGGCGCGGGCAAATACCAGCCGTTGCTGGCGGGCGAGGAAAGGATGCTGCTCCAGGTCGCCGATCCGCGCCGGGTGGGCGCCGCCATCGAGAAAACCGGCATCGAACAGGCCGGCGACATCGCCGGCCGGCACCGGGCCGTAGGCCACCCGCCCCTGCGCGGTGTCCACTTCGACCAGCGGTTCCAGCCAGTACAGGCCGCGGCAGCTGGTACGGACCACCTCCAGCGGCATGCCGCGCCGGCCGGCTTCCTGGATCAGGGTCTCGGCCAGTGCATCGGCGCCGACGGCACAGGCGACCGAGTCGCAGGCAACATGCACCTGCGCCGTCATGGCTGCTGCTCCAGCCGGGCCAGCAGTTCCAGCAACCTGTCGGGCGTAACGCGGGCATGCAGCCGGCCGTCCAGCTCCAGTGCCGGTGAACAGGCACAGGCACCGAGGCAGTACACCGGCTCGCAGGCCACCGGGCCGTCGGCAGCCAGGGCGTGGTCCAGCAGGTGCGCCAGGGTATCGGCGCCCATGGCCTGACAGGACTCGGCACGGCACAGGCGCAGCGTGTGCGCTCTGGGCGGCGTGCGGCGGAAGTCGCGGTAAAAGCTGATGACGCCGTCTATGTCGGCACGGGACTGGCGCAAGGCCTGCGCCAGCCGGGGCACGGCCGCATCCGGGATGTAGCCGAACTGCGCCTGGATGGCGTGCAGCAAGGGCAGCAGCGCGCCGCGACGGTCCTGGTTGGCTCCGATCAGGGCATCCAGCGTGGCAAGCAGGTTATCGTCGGCCATGGCGGGCGCTTCGGGTGAGGGACATGCCTGCACTGTAGCCAGGGGGGCGGGCTTTTGCCGGGAGCGGCCGGTCGGGCGGAGCATGTGCAAGCGGCGGGTTGCCGCGCGGGGCCGGAAGAGGTCGGGCAAACCGGGGTGACGGGCCCGCCACCGGGCCGCTGGCCCCGGGCGGTATTGCCGGAGTCATCCGGACGGGGTCTGGTACGGACCTGCCGGGCCGGGTGCGTGTGAAGAGCATCCGCCGGACCATGCCGTTGGGCATGGCTGCACGGCCTGGCCAAGGCGCATGTCCGCAGAGGACCGGGCCGGAGCCGGCAGGTCGCGGAGGAAGAAGGGTATTGCCCGGCTCAAGGGCGGGGCCCGGCGCCGGATTGTCCTCCGGGTCTGGCCGGCGTGGCCGGAGCCGATACCGGCACGCGGGGATTGTGCTGGCTGCGGCAGGATGCTTTCATCGTCCTGTCGTGCAGGCTGACGGGCATCTGCCCCTCATCACCCTGACCATGCGACCCACCGGCAACCAACTTGAAAGAGCATGGCCATGCCTGACATCGCACCCTTGACCTGGAGCCGCCTGCTGACCTGCCTGCTGTGCGGTTTCCTGATCGGCATCGAGCGCCAGCTGCGCGGCAAGCCGATTGGCATCCGGACCTCGTCCCTG
Organism: Laribacter hongkongensis DSM 14985; assembly: GCF_000423285.1. Taxonomy (NCBI): domain Bacteria; kingdom Pseudomonadati; phylum Pseudomonadota; class Betaproteobacteria; order Neisseriales; family Aquaspirillaceae; genus Laribacter; species Laribacter hongkongensis. The sequence continues at coordinate 214,115 of NZ_AUHR01000006.1, read as the reverse complement.
ATCATCCTCGGCAGCTACTGTTTTCTGGAGCTGAGCTGCGCCATCAGCCCGCAGGCCGCAGACCAGGCCCGTGTGCTGGGGCAACTGGTGACCGGGATCGGTTTTCTGGGCGCTGGCGTGATGATGACGCAAAACGGCGTCGTGATCGGTGCCACGTCGGCGGCGACGGTGTGGGTGCTGGCTGCACTGGGTGCGATGATCGGCCTCAACCTGTCGGTCCCGGCCATCGTGCTGACCTTCTTCATCCTCGGCATCCTTGTCGGGGTCGACTGGCTGGAACGCAAGTTCGTGCATCTCCAGCGCGGGGTGCACAAGCCGTTCGACGACCGCCACGGGGCCGAGTGAGGGAGCGGGCGTCCGATTGTGAGCTGCGGCCGGCCCGCAGCAAGGGCGCCTGAACGGGGCCACCGTGCGGGGCTTGCATTCCAAGGGGGCATGGCAGGCTCTTGTGGCGGTGGCGGCCTCCCCGTTGCCCGCGTACGGGACCGTGCGTCAGCAGGTTCCCGCGGTTCCTTCTCGTACAGGTCCCCGTACCCGCATACGGGCAGGCTCAGGAACGGTTTGCTGCCGGTGCCAATGCCGTGCTGCTGGACGTAGCAGCCCCTTTCCCGTGGCTGGCAACCCTGCCGCCGTTGGCCTCAAGGAGCGCAGCGTGTCCGCTCCCGGGCAAGATCTGGCAGCGTCATTTGCCAGGAGCCGTTCCCTGTCTGGTCAGCGGTTTTTCCGGCCCTGCCGGCGCGTCCAGCCCCACCACAGCGCCAGTCCGGCCAGGGCCGCCAGCACGACCGGCAGGTTGCCCCAGCGCATGTAGGGTGTCAGGCCGCTGCGCGGCTGTACCGTTACCTCCAGCACGCCACGGGTGAATTGCGGCATCTCGGCCAGCACTTGGCCGCGGTGGTCGATGGCCGCAGTCAGGCCGGTATTGGTGGCGCGCACCATCGGGCGCCCGGTTTCCAGTGCCCGGGTCTGTGCCAGTTGCAGGTGTTGCCAGGCCGCGTTGCTGTTGCCGAACCACGCCATGTTGCTGACGTTGGCGAGGAGGGTGGCCTCGCGGGCCGGTCCGATCAGCTCTTCGCCAAAGCTGTCTTCGTAGCAGACGTTGAAGGCAACCCGTTCGCCGGCCAGCGTCAGCGGTGTCTGCTGCGTGCCGCCGGGGGTGAAGCCCGACAGCGGGATGTCCATGAAACGGTACAGCCAGCCGGTCAGCCATGGCAGCGGGATGAATTCACCGAACGGTACCAGGTGGTCCTTGCTGTAGCGTTGTTCGCGTCCGGTGACGCTGACCACGCTGTTGAAATAGCGGCCGTCCGCCAGCCGGGTGGGCGCGCCGGTGACCAGCTCGGCTCCCTTGGCGGCCGCCATGTCCCGCAGGGCATTGACGTACTGCGCCGGCATTTCGTCGTACATCAGCGGAAAGGCGGTTTCCGGCAGGATGATCAGGCGGCCGCGGGCGGTGGCAACCTGCTCGGCGTATACACGCAGGGTCAGGCCGAAAGCGTCCGGGTCCCACTTGAGCGACTGCGGAATTGCCCCCTGCGCCAGCGACACGGTCAGCGGTTTGCCGACCGGATGCGTCCACTCCCGTTGCTTGAGGGCGACGCCGCCGCTCCACAGGGTGGCCACCAGCAGCACTGTCAGGGCGATCGGCCGCCGTTGCGGCCTGGTATTGTCGGTCTGGCGCAGCCAGAACAGCCACGCCAGCACGGCGGCAGTCAGGGCCACCATCCAGCTGAGGCCGAAGATGCCGGTGACCGGCAGGTAGCCGGCCAGCGGACCGTCCGGCACCTGGGTATAGCCCAGTGCTCCCCACGGAAACCCGGTGATCACCCAGCCGCGCAGCCAGTCGGCCAGCGTCATCAGGAGCGGAAATGCCAGCAGCCAGGTGCCGGTCGGCCGGTCGCTGCGGCGGGCCCAGCGGGCGGCCAGCGCCAGTGCCAGCGCCGGAAACAGCGCCAGCCAGGCTGGCAGCAGCAGGGTCAGCGGGGCGGCCAGCAGGGCGGGCAGTCCGGCGATGTCGTGCAGGCTGAGGTAGGTCCAGTAAAAGCTGGCGGTAAAGCCGGCCAGCGCCCAGACATAGCCTGCGGCAAAGGCGCGGCGCGGGCTGGCACCGATGGACAGGCGGACCGGTACGGCCAGCAGCACCGGCATCAGCCAGCCTAGGTGATAAGGCGCCAGCGTCAGCGGATAGGCCAGGCCGGCCAGCAGGGCAACAAGCAGGATTCGCACGGATCGGGTTTCCACACAAACAGGTGACGGCAGGTGAAACACCTGCCGTCCGGTCATGATGTCCGGCCAGGCCGGGGTATCAGGCGTCTGCCGCAGGCCGGACCGGCTCGGGCAGTTTTTCCACCAGCAGCATCTGCACCCGGCGGCTGTCGGCACGCAGCACGGTAAAGCGCCAGCCTTGCCGGTCGACGGTTTCACCGCGCTTGGGCAGGTGTCCGAGCTCGTTCACCACCAGTCCGCCGACGGTGTCGATGCCGTCGCCGGCAAAGCCGGTGTGGAAATAGTCGTTGAAGTCGTCGAGTTCGGTGATGGCCTTGACGCGCCAGCGGCCGTTCTTGCCCGGCACGATGTGCGACTCGGTTTCGTCGAAGTCGTATTCGTCCTCGATGTCGCCGACGATCTGTTCCAGCACGTCCTCGATGGTGATCAGGCCGGCCACGCCGCCGTATTCGTCCACCACGATCGCCATGTGGTTGCGGGTCTGGCGGAATTCGCGCAGCAGCACGTTCAGGCGTTTGGATTCGGGGATGAACACGGCCGGGCGCAGGCTGTCGCGCAGGTCGAAGGCGTCGCGGTCGGCAAAGTACGACAGCAGGTCCTTGGCCAGCAGGATGCCGAGCACTTCGTCCTTGCTGTCACCGATCACCGGAAAGCGCGAGTGGGCGGTTTCCATGACATAGGGCAGGAAGGTTTCGACCGCGTCGTCGACGCTGACCACGTCCATCTGGCTGCGCGGCACCATCACGTCGCGCACGGCCAACTCGGAGACTTCCAGCACGCCTTCGATCATGGCCAGCGCCTCGGCGTCGAGGAGGTTGCGCTCGAAGGCGGAGTGCAGCAGCGCGACCAGTTCCTCCCGGTCCTCGGGTTCGCGCAGCAGCAGGGTAGACAGGCGTTCAAGCCAGGACGGTTTATGACTGGGATCGTCCGTTTCCATAGCAGGCGGTCAATGCTCCACGGCGTAGGGGTCTGTGTATCCTAAGCGAGCGAGGATGACGGTTTCAAGAGCTTCCATGGTCTCGGCTTCGGCATCGGTTTCATGATCGTAGCCTTGCAGATGCAACATGCCATGCACGGTGAGGTGAGCATAATGGGCATGCAGATCCTTGTCCTGCTCGGCCGCTTCGCGTGCCACCACCTCGGCGGCCAGCACGATGTCGCCCATCAGCGGCAGGCCGGCGATGGCCTCGTCGCCTTCGTTGAGGGCGAAGCTCAGTACGTTGGTGGCGGCATCCTTGCCGCGGTATTCGGCATTCAGGCGCTGCCCCTCGGCATTGTCGACCACGTGCAGGCCGATCTGCACCGCGCGGCTGCGCCCTTGCAGGGCCGCGCTCACCCAGCGGGCAAAATCGGACGGCCGCGGCAGGCCGGTGGCGGCCACGCGATAATCAATGTTCAGGTCCAGCTCGCGCGGAGCCGGGCGGAAGCGGGTCTTGGCAAGTTTCATGCGTCTGCTTTCGGTTCGTGTTGCTTTTGCCAGCTGTCGTAGGCATCGACGATCTTCTGCACCAGCGGGTGGCGCACCACGTCGCAGCTTTCGAAATGGTGGAAAGCGATGCCACGCACCCCCTTGAGGATACGCTCGACTTCGACCAGCCCGCTTTTCTGGTGGCGGGCGAGGTCGATCTGGGTGATGTCGCCGGTGATGACCGCCTTCGAGCCGAAGCCGATGCGGGTCAGGAACATCTTCATCTGTTCCGGCGTGGTGTTCTGCGCCTCATCCAGAATGATGAAGGCGTGGTTGAGCGTGCGCCCGCGCATGTAGGCCAGCGGGGCGATTTCGATCAGGTTTTTCTCGAAGAGCTTGGCCACCCGGTCAAAGCCCATCAGGTCGTACAGCGCGTCGTAGAGCGGGCGCAGGTAGGGATCGACCTTCTGCGCCAGGTCACCGGGCAGGAAGCCGAGCTTTTCGCCCGCTTCCACCGCCGGCCGCACCAGCACGATGCGCTTGACCGCATCGCGCTCCATGGCATCCACCGCACTGGCCACCGCCAGGTAGGTCTTGCCGGTGCCGGCCGGGCCGATGCCGAAGGTGACATCGTGGTTCTGGATCGCCTTGATATAGACGTTCTGCCCCGGTGTGCGGCCAAACAGGTCGCCCTTGCGGGTCATCAGCACCGGCGTGCCGCCATCAACACCTTCCTGCGCCAGCGGCTCCATGCCGCGCTTGAGTTCGACCAGACCGAGCTGGACGTCTTCCACATCCAGCGGCCGGGTGGCGCGCAGGTAGAACGATTCCAGCACCTGCGCCGCCTCGCGGGAACGCCGGCCGGCGATCTTGAACTTTTCGTTGCGGCGGGTGATGGCCACGTCCAGCGCGGTTTCGATCTGGCGCAGGTTGTCGTCCAGTGCACCGCACAGGTTCATGAGCCGGGCGTTGTCGACCGGGGAAAAGCTGATGGTTTCGATCGGAGTGGACATGTCGGTATCTTGCGGCCTCAGTCTTCGAGGGTGAGGATTTCGCCGCGCACGCTGTGGCGCAGGGCTTCGGTGATGACCACTTCGACCATCTGGCCGATCAGGCGCGGCTGGCCGACGAAGTTGACGATGCGGTTGTTGGCGCTGCGCGCCGCCAGCTCGCTGCTGTCCCGCCGCGAGATTCCTTCGACCAGCACGGTCTGCACCGTTCCCACCATCGACTGGTTGATTTCAAACGTCTTGCGGTCCAGCAGTTCGGTCAGTGTCTGCAGACGCTTCACCTTGACCTCGTGCGGCGTGTCGTCGGGCAGGTCGGCGGCCGGCGTGCCGGGGCGCGGGCTGTAGATAAAGACGAAACTGGCGTCGAACTCCAGCTCTTCAACCAGCTTGCGGGTCTTTTCGAAATCCTCGTCGGTTTCGCCGGGGAAGCCGACGATGAAATCCGACGACAGGCACAGGTCGGGCCGGATGGCGCGCAGCTTGCGGATGATCGACTTGTATTCCAGCGCCGTGTAGCCGCGCTTCATGGCCGCCAGCACGCGGTCGGCGCCGGACTGCACCGGCAGGTGCAGGTGCGACACCAGCTTGGGCAGGCGGGCATAGCAGTCGATGATGCGCGGGGTGAATTCGCGCGGGTGACTGGTGGTAAAGCGGATGCGCTCGACGCCGGGGATTTCGTGCACGCACTCGAGCAGGCAGGCAAAGTCGGCAATCTCGCCGTCGGCCATGGCGCCGCGGTAGGCGTTGACGTTCTGCCCCAGCAGGGTGATTTCCTTCACTCCCTGCTGGGCGAGGCCGGCCACTTCGGTCAGCACGTCGTCGAGCGGGCGGCTGACTTCCTCGCCGCGGGTGTAGGGCACCACGCAGAAGGTGCAGTATTTGGAACAGCCTTCCATGACCGAGACAAAGGCAGCCGCGCCTTCGACCCGGGCCGGCGGCAGGTGGTCGAACTTTTCGATTTCCGGGAAGGAAATGTCCACCTGGGCCGCGCCGCTTTCACGGCGCTGGCTGATCAGCTGCGGCAGGCGATGCAGGGTTTGCGGGCCGAAGACCACGTCCACGTAGGGCGCACGCTTGACGATGGTGTCGCCCTCCTGGCTGGCCACGCAGCCGCCGACACCGATGATGAGGTCGGGCCGGGCTTCCTTGAGCGGGCGTACCCGTCCCAGATCGGAAAACACCTTTTCCTGCGCCTTTTCGCGCACCGAACAGGTGTTGAACAGGATGATGTCGGCGTCGTCCGGGCTGTCGGTCTTGACGATTTCTTCGGCGAGGCCGAGCACGTCGGCCATCTTGTCCGAGTCGTACTCGTTCATCTGGCAGCCGAAGGTCTTGATATAGAGCTTTTTCATGAGGGGCAAAAGCCAAAAACCGACGCCGTGCGCCGGTTTTTTGTTGGGAAATGAATCGCTTGCCACGATTGTAACATCGCGCCCTGCCTTCGCCACCGTCAAAGCGACGGTGGTTGCCGCCTCAATCGCTGGCTGCGGCCACGTGTTCGGCCAGGATCGCCTCCTCCAGCAGCCGGGTGGCCTGTGCGGGCGTCCCGTAACGCAGGCGGGTCAGGGTAAAGGCCGGGTAGTAGTCGAGCTCCGGCAGGTCGATGCAGCGCAGTGCCCCGCTGGCCACCCACGGCGCGGCAAAGTGCTCGGGCAGGTAGCCGATCAGCTCGCCAGCCAGCAGCAGCAGCGCCGTGCCTTCCATCGAGGCTGACTGTACCGGCGTGCGGTAGCCGTCGTTTTCGTCGAGCGGCGTGATGTCCGGCTGCCCGCGTCCGGCCAGCGCATAGGGCAGCAGGTCCTGGCGCTGGCACGGTGGCGTGGTGCGGCAGAACACCGGATGACCGGGGGCGGCATACAGGCGCTGGCGCTCGCGGAACAACGGCAGGTACAGCAGGCCGGGACGCTCCTGGTCGCTGGAGCACAGGCCGAGCTGGAGCCGGCCCTGCAACAGTCCGGCCTCGATGTCGCTGGTGGCGAGCACTTCCAGCGTCAGCGTCACCTCCGGATAGCGCTGCCGGAATCCGGCCAGTGCTGCCGGCAACCGGCACAGCGGATTCATGGCGATGGTGTCGACCACGCCGATGTCCACATGGCCGTTGATCTGGCCGCGCAGCTGGCCGACCCGGCTTTCGTATTCGTCTACCCGGCGCAGGAAGCGCAGGGTTTCCTGGTAGACCGCTTCACCCTCCGGTGTCAGGCGAAAACCGCTGCGGCCACGCTGGCACAGGCGCACGCCCAGCCGGGTTTCCAGGTCGCTCATCTTGCCGCTGATGGTTGACTGGCTCATGCCCAAGCGCACCTGCGCCGCCGAAAAACCGCCGCAGTCGACAATCACGGTAAAAATCTGCAACAACCGCAGGTCAAACTGGTTCAGACGCACATCCACCCTCAGGAATCTGGCGAAAACACCGTAGATTAGTGTTTTATTATACTCCGGTCATGCCGGGCGGATGGCAGGGCCGGACAGAAAAAAACCCCACGGCAGGCCGTGGGGCAGAACGCAATTCGGAGAGCGTCTGAAGAATCGAGCAATACAGGGCAGGTTAGATGGTCAGGGCGCCGGTCGCCAGCTGGAATGCCGCGATCAGGCCAAGGATTACGGCCACGCCGGCCAGCACCAGCTCGTTGCGGGTGAACAGCACGCCACCCTGCTCACGGCGGGCCTTGATGTAGAACAGGATGCCCGGGGCGTACAGCACCATCGACAGCAGCAGGTATTTCGGGCCGGCGGCGTACAGCAGCCAGCAGCCGTAGACCGAACCCAGCAGCGCAATCAGCTTGTCCTTGCCGGCCGCCCGCAGGTCGCCGTCGTAGCCTTCGCCGCGCACGGCGATCTTGACGGCGTAGAGCGCGCACAGCAGGTAGGGGATCAGGATCATCGAGGTGGCCAGCAGCAGCAGGTCCAGATAGGCCGAGCCGTTGAAGAGGGTGATGATCAGGAACAGCTGCACGAGGCCGTTGGTGAGCAGCAGCGCGTTGACCGGCGCACCCTTGGCGTTGGTCTTGCCGAGGAAGGCCGGCATGGTGCCGTCCTTGCCGGCGAGGTAGGGCACTTCGGCAGCCAGCAGGGTCCAGGCCAGCAGGGCACCGCCGACCGAAATCACCAGACCGGCATTCATCAGTGCTGCACCCCAGTCACCCACGGCAGCCTTGAGCACGCCGGCGGTGGACGGGTTTTTCAGGGCGGCCAGTTCCGGCTGCGACAGCACGCCCAGCGACAGCATCGACACGGCGACGAACAGCAGGATGGACAGGGCAAACCCGATCATGGTGGCCTTGCCGACGTCGGCCATCTTTTCGGCGCGGCTGGAGAAGATCGATGCGCCTTCGATGCCGATGAACACCCAGGTCGTCACCAGCATGGTGCTCTTGACCTGGTCGACGAGGCTGCCGAGTTCCGGACGGCCCCAGAAATCCAGGGTAAAGGTTTCGATGCGGAAGGCCACCACCACCAGCACCAGGAACAGTGCCAGCGGGATCAGCTTGGCTACGGTGGTGATGATGTTGATCAGCGCTGCACCCTGGATGCCGCGGCAGATCAGTGCGTGATAGCCCCACAGCAGGGCCGACGAGCACAGGATGGCCGGCAGGGTGTTGCCGTCACCGAAGAAGCCCATCGAGGAAAACGAGCCGAGTGCCGAGAAGATCACCACGTAGTAGGACACGTTGCCGATCCACGCCGAGATCCAGTAACCCCAGGCCGAGTTGAAGCCCATGTAGGGGCCGAAACCGGCACGGGCATAGCCGTACACGCCGCCTTCGACTTCCGGCTTGCGGTTGGCGAGGGTCTGGAACACGAAGGCCAGCATCAGCATGCCGACAAAGGTGATGCCCCAGCCGATCATGATGGCGCCGGCGCCGGCCGATGCGGCCATGTTTTGCGGCAGCGAGAAAATGCCGGCGGCGATCAGGGCACTGACCACCAGGGCCGTCAGCGCGCCGAGCTTGAGTTTGGGGGCCGCAGCAGCGGGAGCCGCCGCGGCGGGCGGCACGGCGCTGGCGCCATGGACGAGTTCGGTCATGATGCTTTCCTTTCAGGCGGAAAAATCCGGATCAAAACGCTTAGTGAAGAAATTCTTTGCGCACGTACTCGGAGGTCATGCATTGCAGGGCGCCGCCGTAGCTGAGGGAGAAATACAGCGCGTCGCCCACCTGGCAGGGCTGGCTGGCGTCGGTGACATCGACGATCAGGTGGTCCGAGCTGCCGCCGATGATGCGGACGGCCGGGTCCAGCGGAGTCAGGTCGGCAAAGTTGACGTCCTGCTTGCCGATGGCGCAGATGGCGCGCTGGCGGATGCCGAGGTCCTCGAATTCCGGCTTGTGGCCGAAGGCGTCCAGTGCGGTGGAGTTGACCGGCACCGAGGGCTTGAACTTGAGTTCGACGATTTCGACGGCCAGCCGCATGGTGTCCTGCCGGGTGCCGGGGATCGGGTCGTCGTTGAGGCCGATGCCCATCAGCAGCGATGCGCCCAGCCGCAGCTGGTTGATGCCGGCGGGCAGGCCGCCGCGCAGCAGCAGCGGCAGGGCGGCCGAGCTGGCGCCGGAAATCGTGCGTAGCTGCACGCCCAGTTCGCGTTCGATCCGGCGTGCCAGATCCACCAGCTGCTGCTGGTTTTCGGTGGTGGGCTCGACGCCGCCATAGCAGGCGAGGTTGGTGCCCAGTCCTTCCAGCTCCAGCCCCGGCAGCTCGGTGACCAGCCGGGCCAGTGCAACGGTGTCGTCGGCGCTGAAGCAGCCTTCGCGCAGGTCGCCGAGGTCATGCATGACGATCACGCCGTGCGTGCGTCCCAGTGCGATGGCAGCGGCGGACAGGGCCCGTACCGTGTGTGGTTCGGAGTTGAGCGACAGGTCAGCGTAACGCACCACGTCCACTGCCCGGCTGACCGACGGGATGCGCAGCAGCAGCTTGCGGGCGGGCAGGTCCTGGAGTTTTTCCAGGTTGCCGATGCGCGAGTCGCCGATGATGTCGATGCCGCCGTCGATCAGGGCTTCGGCGACCGGGTGTGCGCCGCAGGCGAGTTTGGTGATGCCGACCGGGCGAATGCCGGAGGCATGGCACAGTTCCACCATCGCCCGGGTGTTGGCGCGTACTACGGGCAGATCGACAAACAGGCAGGGCATGGTTTGGGACATGGTTTTCTCCGTTGGACTGGCGCAGGCCGGCCGGGCGGAGAGTGGCGACCGGCTTGCCTGCTTGATGCCTCCGGACTGTATGACCCGTTATTCACAAATTAAATAATCAAGTACTGATGTTTACTTCGTGTTTTACCAATGTAAGCAAAAGTCATGCAGTAAACGTCAATGTCAAGACAAAAATACGTTGCTAATCAATATTTTAATTGCATTGTGCTGTTGGTTCGGGTGGACGGTGGATGGTCATTTCCGGCAAGCCGGCCTCTTTGGCATTGCCCTAAGTGAAGTGCCATGCATGACACACGCTCTGGTCTGGCCGGTGCCCGGCAACCCGTCTGTTTTTCGTTGGTTCCAGGCGCGGGCATGTGCCGGGGTGCGGGCTGCATTGCTGTTAGGCAGGTATCCGCATGTGTGGTTGGTGCCAATGCCGGTCCGGGCAAGTGGTTTTCTGGCATGTCTGCCGGCTTATGCAGGCGGCTGGTGCGGATGCGGGTCTGGTCACGCCGGCAGTCTGCCGTTGTGCCGCTTCTGTCATGAAGTATCGGGAGTCCGGCATCGGTGATTGCAGAGAGGGTCTCGGCGCAAGGCTGGCGGACAGGTCCGGGCGCAGACCGGGCCGGTACTACCGGCCGGGCGCCGTGCGTGAATTTTTTGCGTGAGGGTGTTGACAGGCAACCGGTGCCTCTCTAATATTCGGGCTCTCCCAAACGGGGGAAATACGGCGAATTAGCTCAGTCGGTTAGAGCGACGGAATCATAATCCGCAGGTCCGGGGTTCGAGTCCCTGATTCGCCACCAGTATTCAAGGGGTTACGTGCAAACGTAACCCCTTTTGCTTTGCTTCGCAATTGCGGAGCATGCTTCGCAATTTTCTCCCCTCTGGAAAATCTAAGTATTTTCTATCAATAAGTTACCTGCACGACTAGACGGAAATTTGCTCCGCAAAACCATTTTTGCCATTCGCCTGTTCTTCATCAAGCCAAAACCAATTTGAGTCTGGAAAGGCTCAAAAATGCCATTATGCTAGCGACTTGGGATTAGCGGCTTTCGTCCATGAGCGGCCTACTAGGAACCATCCTGAAAGCCGACACTAGGGATGTGCGTATGACAGGACTTTGGTAACCGGGCCTCCGCGCGAAAATGCTCTTAGCAGGCTGTTGAAATACCCGTCAGCCGAGCGTATTCCTGTTTTTGCTTACGCATGACCCAGCCTTGATTGTCCCCAGTTGCCGTTTCCCCGGCCAATTCAAGCCAGAATCCGCCATCAGATGGCACTTTGGCGGTGGATTTCCCCGGTATTGCCCCACTCACGACAGCTGCGGACGCAATGCGGCCAACGTCCGCAGCCGCGTCAGGTTGTACGCCGCCATCGTCAGCGTCAGTAACTGATCCACCTTTGCCAAACCCCGCACCATCACCTGACGGATCGGGCTGATGGTTTTGCCCCAGCCAAAGCACTGCTCGATGCATTTGCGCCGGCGCTGGCTCATGGCGTAGCCGCGATGGCGTGTGGTTCGGCCATCGATGGCACTGCCTCCCTTTCGCCGTGTATTACGCGCCACATGCGGCGTCACGTTCATCTTCCGGCAGGCACTGACGAAGCCTCGTGTGTCGTAGTTCCTGTCGGCCCCGACCGTGACGCGGGCATCCGGTCGGCAGACATCAGCCAGTAGGGTGGCTGCCTCCTCACGTTCGGCGTAACCGTCAGCGGTGCTGGCCCGCACATTGACCACCAGGCCGTGCCGGTTGTCGGTCAGGACATGGCCGAGGTAACTCAGCTGGGCCGGGGCCACGCTGCTCTTGCGGTACAGCCTGCTCCCGGGATCGGTCACGGAAGCATGGGTGGCATTACTGCGCTTCTCGCCATGCCAGTTGCCCGGTGGCCGGTCATCATCGCTGCCATCCTTTCGCCGTAGGCTCTTGTGGCTGGCCCAGGCCTGGATCAGGGTGCCGTCGACGCTGAAGTGCTCGCCCGACAGCAATCCTTGCGACGCCGCCATCTCGACGGTGGCATTGAACAATTCGGTGACAGCATCAAAGGCAATCAGCCGGTTACGGTTCTTGCTGAAGACAGAGTGGTGCCACACCGTGTCTTCAATCGACAGGCCCACAAACCAGCGGAACAGCAGGTTGTAGGAAATCTGCTCGACGAGCAGTCGCTCGCTGCGAATGCTGTACAGCACCTGCAGCATCATGGCTCGCATCAGTTTCTCGGGTGCGATGCTTGGTCGTCCGCCTTTGACATCGGCCTTGTACATTACCGAGAAGCGGGCATCCATACGGGCCAGGGCTTCGTTGAGCCAGGTCCGGACAGGTCGCAGCGGATGGTTGGCGGGAACGAATTCCTCAAGCCGGATGGTGCTGAACAAGGCTTCGTTATAACCGTCCGCTCCGCGCATTCTGCGTCCTTCCATCTGGAGTGTTTGCCTGCATCGTCGCTGATCGGGGTTCGAGACGCCAGTATTTCAACGGCCTGCTAGCATGCAAAATCTTGATCCTTTTCTGGTGCCGTCCGTATGATTGCGCATGACTTGGAATTTTCTCCATGAGACTGCAAGTGACCTAAGCATATTAATATGCACGGCTTGCCCGGTAATCCAGAACAGCACCAAACATCCCGCCGAGAACAAGATATGAACCAGAATATAATAACCTTTGATGATGCGACAATAGAAAAACTTTTTGGCAACGAGGCTGCTGATTACGAAAACATTGAGCGACTTCGGGAATATTACTTTAAGGGTAAAGTTTATAGCCGAGTTACGGCAGACCTTCCTTTGAGAATTATCGTCGGCCACAAGGGTGTTGGAAAATCCGCCCTGATAAGATATGCCATGCATGAAGACTATATGAATGGAGTATTGCCGGTCCTCATTAAGCCGGACGATGTTGTGGCGATTGCAAAGAGTAATATAGACTTCCTTCAGCGTATAAAAGATTGGAAGACCGGGCTTTCACAAGTGATTGGAAATAAAGTACTTGAGGATTTTGGAATCGGTGACAATGCAACAATGCAACTGTTCACGCAACCAGGTGGAAAGTTGCTCAACCTGATTCACGACTCAATTTCAGGGTTGCTTGATAAGGCAGGAGTAAATATTGCTCCAACTAAAGAAAGCATTGCGAAACGATTTTTGGAGAAGAAAAAAATACGGGTATACATCGATGATCTTGATCGAGGCTGGGCGGCAAAGAAAGATGAGATTAATAGAATATCAGCCCTCTTAAGTGCCGTTCTTGATATGTGTACTGAATATCCAGGGATTCAGTTTAGAGTTGCACTTAGGTCTGATGTTTATTTTTTGTATCGTACATCGGATGAATCTACAGACAAAACCGAAGGGTCAGTTGTCTGGTTCTCTTGGACCAATCATGAAATTCTCGCTCTACTCGCAAAAAGAGTGGAGACGTTTTTTGGGCGCACACCACCTGATAAATTAGAAAAATTGCCACAAAGTGAATTGGCGAAGTTTTTATTGCCTATTATGGAGGAAAGATTTAATGGAGTAGGGAAATGGGAGAGTGCCCCAATACATAGAATTCTCATGACCCTCATCAGGAGACGACCTAGAGACCTAGTGAAGTTGTGCTCTCTGGCTGCACGGCACGCTCATGAGCGTGAAGAAAATAAAATCTACACTGAAGATTTTGAAGGAATATTCGAAGAGTACTCACAAGGCCGGTCGCAAGATACGTTCAATGAATACAAGAGTGAACTTCCTCAGATTCAGAGACTAATTGAAGGCATGAGGCCAACAGCTAAGGAAGTTAAGGAAGGCATGGGCTGGATCTATAGCACAGACTCTCTAAACAAGAAGCTTGCCAATATTTGCCAGCAAGGCTCATTCACATTTTCAAGTGGAAAAAAAGCCTCTACTAAAGAGTTGGCTCAATTCATGTATAAGATCAACTTCCTAGTAGCAAGAAAAGATCACGGCAAAGATGGGTTAATTGAAAGAAAGTACTTTGAAGAGAATAGATATATTTCTTCCGAGTTTCGTGATTTTGGCTACGACTGGGAGATTCATCCTGCATTCCGAAAACATCTTCAACCGGAAAGTATCTTTTCACTCTCAAAATCCATTTCCCTCAGCGCAGACTGACAATAATAAAATTTGCGGCGGGAATGGTTTGGTAGCACTTCACCATATAATTTTCATTACAGTCACATGCCAATTGGTGTCCTACATACAGAGTATTCCGCTGTCGTTGAACTTGAGTGTTGAATGTCTGCTTTTCGGAAAACGTTACTCCCGGTTTGGGTCGAAAGCTGACGCATAGGGTACGAATTATGGAAGGGTTATTTGCTCCGCAAAAAAATAACGCCCCCCGCCGTTATTGACTTTCAGAGGTGCTCTCACCATGGTTTTGCGGAGCAAAAAAACGCTTATCTCTTTGATTTGTTGTATTTTCACTCAGGAATCATAATCCGCAGGTCCGGGGTTCGAGTCCCTGATTCGCCACCAAATAATCAAGCAAAAGGCCAACTCAACCGAGTTGGCCTTTTGCTTTTCCAGGCTATGTAGCCACGGTGTAGCCAGTTTTGGCTGCACGGGAGAGCAGGTTTCTTGCCGTGCTGTATGGGGAAGGATCTTGGTTCTCTTGAAACATGCTCGAAACGAGACGTGGTGGTTAAAAAAGAAATCTGCTGTTGCCCTCCAGCCGGACTGGGTGGAGGGGATATGCCGCAATGCCCTGTGCTGTTCAAAATCTTCCTGCCACCCGTACAACCCGCCCCAGAACCTGAGCAGCCGTGACGGCCAGTTGCCCGGAGCTCACTGTTTCAATCAGCCGCCCCAGACCGGGAGCCGGAGCGGTCAGGAACGGATCCAGCCAGCGTGACGAGCACAGCAGCGGCAGGGCCCGTACCGACAAGGCTGCCGAACCCAGTGTCGTTGCAGCCATACTCACCTGCCGGTTTTCGGCCCGTTCCTGGATGCACCAGGTCACGAAGTGCTCGCAGTTGTTGAACAGCAGGTGCGGTTGACGGCGACCGGCGAAGCACAAATGGCTGCTGCAGCACCACGGCTAATGCCCATGTTGACCATCAACGGGAACAGCGTCGCCATCAGCAACACGCCCAGGCCGGTGGCCGATGACACTGCCAGCGACATGACGCAGGCGACGAAATACGCGGCGACCATCAGCACATACGGCGACTTGATCGCCCCCAGCGGGCGGGCGGCCAGTTTAACCACCATATCGTTGGCGCCGATGTGGGTCATGTAGGCCGCAAAACCGCACAGCACCATGATCATCAGGCCAAGATCAGCCGACCGGTTTGACCGCAGAGGCTTGATGAATTCGACGATATCCGTCATGACCGGCCCGGTGGCTTCCACTTTGTCGGGCAATACCGGCTGCCCCAGCCAGGCCGCTACCGCGAGCAGGAGAACCCCGCCCACCATTAGCACCCCGGTTGGCGAGTGGCCTTTGAAAATGTAGCGGCCGACCACGGCCGTTACCGCAAAGCCAATCAGCAACTCCAGCATGATGCACCCCTAAAATTAAGCAATGCCAATTTGCTAATGCTCAACGCCATGCAACACGGGATACTTGCAAAAAACTGATCTGTCACGACAGGAAAACTCTTCATCCTTGGATGAGGCCTCCTGAAACACAGGACCGGACTGTCCTAGGTATCTGAGCGGTACAGTATCGTAAGCGCCATCACCGCTAACACTCGCCAACGGCTCCGCCAGATTCAGTTGCGACAGCCGTGCTTCTGCTTGCTCAGCGTCGTCCTGACGATAGTCGGTCATCTTCGCTGCCCGGACATCCAAGGTGGCGGCATCAATGGCCAGATGGACTTTGCACCAGGCCCGGCAGTACCCGGAGCCATGCTTTTTGACCTTCCATTCTTTCTTGCCGCAAATCTTGAGACCCGTGCTGTCGACCAGCAGGTATAAGGGTTCAGTCCGGCAGCAAACCGGGATGTAGACAGTCAGGATGGCTTGCCGCAAGGCCAGTTTGAACAATGCTTTCAGCGTCGGCGCCGTTTGAATGGCGGCATCGGTATAGACCGGCGGACGCCCGTTGACCCCGGTACGTTCCCCCGGTCAGGGCGTGTCAGGTGGCAGCCAGATCGTCAAATTGCTCCGGCTTTGCAGGCTGTGGTTGTCTTCGGGTCAGTTAGTGGTGCGGTAGCGGGGCTTGTGCGGATTCATGTGGCGAGTCTACTTCGCCAGCCAGCTGGACAGCCCCGGCAGGGGAGTTCTGCAACAACCCCCCCTTAAAATTAACTGATGCTTGACGCCAATCAAATATTGTGTGCGTCAACATGGTTGTCTAAAAGTGCTATCGGCGTATGGTGGCGCTTGCGATAGCGCTATCGATTTCACGGGTCGCCTCCACGACCAGCCAGCCATAAGCCGGCTGCCTGTGGTCGGCACATGCCTGCCGCCCTGCCGCGCGCGACCTTGCCTACCGGTTTTCCGGGTGACATCGACAAGGATCGTCGCATGAGTACCACGACCTCGCCCCGACGGCTGTTCAAGACTTTTCCGTCCGCCTTCAGCATCCTGTTCCTGATCATGCTGATCGCCATCATCCTGACCTGGATCGTCCCCGCCGGCTCCTTCGCCAAGCTGGCGTACGACAAGCCCGCGCAAGCACTGGTGGTTACGCCGCCGACCGGGGCGAGCTACAAGGTGCCGGCGACGCAGGCCGAACTTGACCGGCTGGGCGTCAGCATTGACGTCAAGCAATTCGTCGACGGCACCATCCGCAAGCCGATCGCCATCCCCGGCACCTACGAGCGGCTCGCGCAGTCGCCCAAGGGACTCGCTGACGTGACCGAGAGCATGGTCAAGGGCACCATTGAGGGAGTGGACATCATCGTGTTCATCCTGGTGCTGGGTGGGCTGATCGGCGTGGTCAACGCGACCGGCGCGTTCAACGCGGGCCTGGTTGCGCTCTCGAAGAAGGCACAGGGCAATGAGTTCCTGTTCGTCGCCTCGGTGTGCACGGTGATGGCAGTGGGCGGCACCACCTGTGGGCTGGAAGAAGAGGCCGTCGCCTTCTACCCCATCCTGGTGCCGATCTTCCTCGCGTTGGGGTATGACTCCATCGTCTGCGTCGGTGCCATCTTCCTCGCCGCGTCGATGGGCACCACCTTTTCGACGATCAACCCGTTCTCGGTGGTGATCGCCTCGAACGCGGCCGGCATCGTGTTTACCGAGGGTATCCTGTGGCGGACGTTCGGCCTGGTAGTCGGCACCGCGACCGTGATTGGCTACCTCTACTGGTACTGCAAGCGGCTTAAGGCCGACCCGGGCTTCTCGTACACCTACGAGGACAGCGCGGCCTTCCGCGCGCGCTTCCTGGAAGGCGGCTCGCTGACCGAGGCCGAACCCCTGACGCTGCGCCGCAAGCTGATTCTCACCCTGTTTGTCGCGGCGTTCCCGCTGATGGTGTGGGGGGTGATGGCCGGAGGCTGGTGGTTCCCGCAGATGGCCGCCTCCTTCCTCTCCATTGCGATCATCATCATGTTCATCTCGGGTGAGGCCGAGAAGAAGCTGGTCGAGGCCTTCACCAAGGGAGCATCAGAGCTGGTCGGGGTATCGCTGATCATCGGCCTCGCTCGTGGCGTCAACATCGTGCTCGACCAAGGCATGATTTCGGACACCCTGCTACATTACGCGTCGGGATTGGTGGCCGGCATGCACGGCAGCGTGTTTGCGGTGGCGCAGATGCTGGTCTTCACCCTGCTGGGCTTCGTGGTGCCGTCCTCATCCGGCCTTGCCGTGCTGTCGATGCCTATCATGGCGCCACTGGCCGATACTGTCGGCATCCCGCGTTACATCGTCGTCTCGGCGTACAACTGGGGCCAGTACGCGATGCTCTTCCTCGCGCCGACCGGCCTCGTGCTGGCGACCACGCAGATGCTGGGCATGCGCTTCAACCACTGGGTGCGCTTCGTTCTGCCGATGGTCGGTTTCGTGCTTGGCTTCGGTGCGCTGTTGCTGGTCGCGCAGGTGATGCTGGCCTGAGCAGTGGCTGTCATTTTCAGAAGGCGACTGCACGAAATTTCAGGAGTCGGCTGAACAGCCCTCTGCGCCGCCTAATAAGGCGGCGCAGAGGGCTGTTTTCCAGTGCGGCACGCCTCGCGGAGGTTCAACCCGTTGGCGACAGGCTCCCGTGCCCGGTACAGATGATCGCGTTTGGCATCGGATAGCGGGCGGCCTCGATACGGCTAATGGCTTGTGCCGCCATCCGCATAGGATCGTTCGAGGAACGCATTCCACAGGCGTAACCTAAACCCCGTTTACACAAAAATTCGACCAGGTCCCAGGCAGGTTTTCGCAAAGAAATGATCTACGATGACGCACGTTTGCTGCCGGGCAGTGTGAAGCGGGGAGCGGGTATTGCCTGCATGTCGTACGTGCTGGCCAGCGAGGCATTGGAGCAAGGGGGCTGGTCTTGTTGCCCGAATACGTCCGCTTGCCTGGTCAGGGCTGGTGGATGTCACGGACAGAATGCGAACCCCGTTCTCCTCTTGTGCGCGAGTTGTTTGACTGGCTGCGTGCAGAAGCGGCTTTGGTGGGCATGTAATCTTTGCGGCTACGTGTACTGGCAGCTGCACATTACAAGCGGGCTGCCGAAGCATGGAGTCCGCGCGGGCTGATGTCTCGTGAGCAGGGCAGTCCCTGCCGCACGGTGTGGCCTGCTCCTCCACCCGGGGCAGATTGAGCAAGGGGAGTCATATGCCCGACGGTGTGAAAGGAGATGCTCGCCAGGTAGCGAGCCTTGTTTTATAGCGTGCCTCCAACTGGACCCGCTCCGGAAAACGCATCCACGAGATGGCAACAATCTTCGCCGCCAGGTCAGGCTTGTGTTCCAGCAGGGGGTAACGTTTGAACAGCTTGCTGGAGAGGCGGTTACCGTTCTCCCTGATGCTGCGGATGATGACGTCGAGTTCGGTACCCGCCATCGTTGGTCTGATTTCCGCCAGACAGGCTTGGGGTAATCCGTGCGTACCCGGTAGAATTGCGCGCTTTATCGTGTTTCCCCGCCCGCCCTCCATCATGGAAACCCTCAAGCGCAAAATCATCGACGAAGGCCGCCTGCTCGACGGCCATATCCTCAAGGTCGACAACTTCCTCAATCACCAGATCGATGTACGGCTGATGAACGACATCGGCCAGGCGTTTGCCGAGCGTTTTGCCGGTACCAGAATCGACAAGATCCTCACCATCGAAGCTTCCGGTATCGCAGTGGCTGCCATTGCCAGCCAGTATTTCGGCTTCGTGCCGGTCGTGTTCGGCAAGAAGACCCAGAGCCTCAATCTGGATGCCGAAGCCTTCGAGTCCGAGGTGTACTCGTATACCAAGCAGACCTCCTACAAGGTGCGCGTTTCCAAGCGTTACCTGCGGCCGGGCGAGCAAGTGCTGATCATTGACGATTTCCTCGCCAACGGTGCAGCCGCCAGCGGCCTGATCGACATCGTGCGTCAGGCCGGTGCCGAACCGGTCGGTGTGGGCATCGTGATCGAAAAGGGCTTCCAGCCCGGTCGCAGCAAGATCGAGGCACACGGCATCCGGGTGGAGTCGCTGGCGATCATCCAGAGCTTCGATGACAACCAGGTGCATTTCGGCTGACGACAGTTGTGGTGCTGCATTCCCCTTGTCCATGAGACGGCCGGCTGCAAGCCGGCCGTCTGGCCGTTCGGGTATCCGGCCAGAGGAACCGGCATCATGAAAAATGCCCCGGCATGACCGGGGCGTTTGGCAGGAGAGAAGCGGCTCAATGCGCCATGAAGCGGGCGAAGGGCGTTTCGGACCAGTCAATGCTGTCGAGCAGGTTCTTGACGATCAGGCCCAGCTCGGTGTCGCCCTCGATGTCGAGGCGGCGCGAGAAAAACAGCGTGTCCGGATCTTCTTCGCGCAGTGCCAGCCGGGCAAAGTCGCAGGCCTTGGCGCCAAAGTAGAGGTCTGGCGTCTCGGGCCGGTCGATGGCCGAAAAGCTGCCGTTGTGCACGGTAAAGCAGGCGCTGATCGCGGCATCGGTGGCTTCGACCACGAAGCTGCGTCCTTCCAGCAGGGCCACGGTATCGACCGGCAGTACGCCACGGCCGGCGGCCAGGTTCAGTGCTGCGGCCAGTGCCATGGATGGCGGCCGCTTGGGCAGCATGCGGTGCAGGCCGGCCAGCGGTGCCGGGACGGTGAAATCAGGAATGTTCATGCGCGGTCCTCAGGTCAGGTCGATGCCGGCTCGGGCGTGCCAGTAGCCATTGCAGAGCGGAGCGTGGGCCAGCGTGGCAAAGTCGGCATCCACCGATCCGGTGCTGGCGCGCCGGAAGGCCGCCGCAACGGCCAGCGTGTCTTGCGATTGCGGGCTGATGCGGGCGATGTCGACGCCGCTGGCTGCCAGTTGCGGCAGCTCTGCTCCCAGGTTCATCACGGCACCGGACATGGTCTGGATGCCGTTCATGGTCAGGAAGCCCTGGCCTTCGCGCGTGTCGAGCGGCAGGCCGTCGGGGTGTTCCATGCAGCGGAACTGGCAGTCGTCCTTGTTGAGCGTGTAGTAGCGGGCGGTAAAGCAGCGGGCAGACAACGCCAGCGGCAGGCGGCCCCACGCAAACACTTCGCAGCTCAGTCCGGCCGGGCGCTGTTGCAGTACGCGGGCCACCCGCTCGCGCGGCATTTCCACCGGCGGTACCCAGCGCTTGACGCCCAGGCGGGCGAGGAAGGCCAGCGAGTCTTCGTTGTAAAGATTGAGGTGCGGACCGGCCACCACGTCGCGGCCGGCAGCCCGGGCAAGCCTGAGGGCGCCGAGGTCGTTGGCTTCGATGGCAAAGCTGGTGGCGTCGATCAGCCGGCGCAGGCGCTTGAGGTCGGATTCGCTTTCCAGCAGCGCCTGGGCCGACAGCACCACTTCCTTGCCGGCGTCGGCCAGGTCACGGGCCAGTCCGATCCAGTCGTCGGTACGCAACTGCTGGCGACGCGAGCAGACGGTTTCGCCCAGATAGACGATATCGATGTCGGGGCTGGCGGCAACTTCGGCGTAAAAGCGCATGACCTGGTCACGCGGCCAGAAAAACAGCAGGGGGCCTAGAGAAATTTGCATGAGTGTCGAGTCGGTAGCGCGGGCTTGCGCCCGATCGCGGATTATTTCCACGGGCGGTTGTAGGCACCCAGCGTCTGTTGCTGGCCTTCTGCCAGCTTGCCAAGCTCTGCCTGCCAGGCCGGACGGACGCTGAAGCGCGGCCCTTCGGCGGCGGCGGCATCAAGGGCGGCGCGCAACACGCGGGTTGCCTGGGCGACGTAGGCCGGGCTGCGCTGGCGTCCTTCGACCTTGAGGGCGGCGACACCGATGTCGATCAGTTGCGGCAGCATGTCGAGCACGTTGAGGCTGGTCGGTTCTTCCAGCGCGTAGTACGTGTCGTCGCAGACGTCAAAGCGGCCCTTGCACAGGGTCGGATAGCCGGCCGGTTCGTCACGTCCGTAGCGGTCGATCAGGATGCCGTTGAGGCGGGCCTCGGTGCCGTGCTCGGTTTTTTCCCACTTCACGAACTTGGCCGGCGAGCAGACGCCATGGGTATTGGGCGATTCGCCGGTTGCGTAGCTGGACAGCAGGCAGCGGCCTTCGACCATGACGCACAGGCTGCCAAAGCCGAACACCTCGATTTCGACTTCGGTGTTTTCGATCACGTGGCGGACCTGGTCGAGCGTCAGCACGCGCGGCAATACGGCGCGCTGGATGTTGAACTGCTCGCGGCAGAAATTGATGGCTTCGTAGCTGGTGGCCGAGCCCTGCACCGACAGGTGCAGGCGCAGCTGCGGATGGGTGCGGTGCGCGTAGTCGAGCAGGCTGAGGTCGGCGAGGATGATGGCATCGACCCCGAGTGCGGCCGCTTCGTCAACGGCCCGGTGCCACTTGGCGGTTTCTCCGGCCTGGGCGTAGGTGTTGATGGCCATCAGCACCTTGCGGCCGCGGGCATGGGCATAGGCGATGCCGTCGCGGGCGGCCTTTTCGTCAAAATTCAGGCCGGCAAAATTGCGGGCGTTGGTGTTGTTCTTGAGCCCCATGTAGACGGTGTCGGCACCGTTGTCGATGGCAGCCTTGAGCGCGGGGAGACTCCCCGCAGGACAGACAAGTTCGGGAGGTCGGGGCATGAGGACAATAAGTCGCTAAGGACGGATAAATGCCGCCGAGGGTAGCAAAACCGTTCCGGATGGCCCTTGAGGCAGGTCAAGCCGCTGCCGGCCCTCCGGACGCATCAAGTCCGTGGCTGTGGCGCCACTGTGCCACCTGGCCTTCCAGTGTGGCGAAGTCGCGGATGACCTGTACGCCTTCCGGCAGTTCCGGCAGGCGGCAGCCCGAGCCGCCCATCCAGATGTCCGTGCCGACCGGCAGGTGTGGCCGCAGTGCCTGCACGGCTTCCAGCGGTTCGCCGGCGTAGGCCGACGAAAAAGACAATGCCACGATCTGGCTTTGCAGGCGGGTGGCGGCGCGGCCAATGTCGGAAAACGGCATGTCGGCACCAAACGACAGGGTGTCGCAACCGGCCAGCCGCAGCATGACCTCCACCATCAGGAGGCCCAGCGAGTGTTGCTCGCCCGGGCAGGTGGTCAGCAGCACGCGGGGCGGCCGGACCGGCAGTTGCAGGCGTACCAGCGTTTCGCGCAGCAGGCGGCTGACCATTTCGGTGTAGAGGTGTTCTTCGAATACCTCGATCTCACCGCGCATCCAGGCAGCCCCGATGTCTTCGTTGTTGCGGGCGAGGGTTTCGGTCACGAAAGTACGCAGGCCCTGCACTGCCAGCTGCATTTGTAGGGCATCGCGCACGGCAACCGGATCGTCGCCGCGCAGCAGGCGCACGATGTCCGACTGTACCAGCGCCGGCGGCGCGGATCGGGCCGGCTGGCGCGCAAACAGTGCGTCAAGCTCGTCCGTTTCCATGTGCACGATCTTGCCCGGCCGGAACCCCAGATCCATCAGCCGGCGCAGGAGCCGCAGCTTGTCGATCTGCTCGCGCGGATACACCCGGTCACCGTGTTCGTCCCGCCCCGGCAGCGGAAAGCCGTAGCGGCGTTCCCACATGCGCAGCAGATCCTTGGGAATGCCGGTTTCGCGCTCGACGGCGCTGATGGGCAGGCCGTGGGCTGGCAGGGAGGAGGCAGCGGATATCGTCATGGTGCGGCGATTATGCCATGTCCGCTTGCCTCGCCTGCAAGGGCCGGTGTGGAAATGCCCCTGCCTCCTGTCGGCAGGTTCAGCCGCTCACCATGTCGCGGTAGGCGTGCCAGCTGGCCAGTCCGGCAATCGGCATGGTGACGGCCAGCCCCAGTGTGCCGCTGGCAAACCCGGCCAGGGCCAGCCCGGCCAGCAGGGCGGCCCAGACCAGCATGGCCGGCAGGTTGGCGCGGACCGCCCGCAGGCTGACCAGCATGGCGCTGAATGCATCGATCTCGCGGTCGATCATCATCGGGATCGATACCACGCTGACCACGAACACCAGTGCGGCAAAAGCCAGGCCGATGCCGAACCACAGCACGAGCAAGGTGGTGTCAGCCGGAGCGAACATCTGAGTCAGCAGGCTGTCCAGCGTCGGCAGCGGCCCGGTGGCAAACAGGGCAAACACCAGCAGGGACACCCGGAACCAGATGAAGGTCATGATGGCGAGCAGGGCGGCAAACAGGGTGACGGACTGCACGTTGCCACGCCATGCCGTCAGCGATACCCGCAGCGATGCCGTGCCGGTACGTTCGAGGTCGCGGGCAATGGCATAGAGCCCGGCGGCCAGGAACGGGCCCAGCAGCAGGAAGGCGGCCGACAGTGTCATCACCATCACCGGCGAACGGGCGAACAGGCCGAACAGCAGGAAGCCCATGACCACAAAGGCCACGCCGTAAAACAGGGCCGGCAGCCATGCCCGTTGCAGGTCGGTCAGGGCGTGCAGGCACCAGCCAAGGGGAGCGAATGCATTGACACGGCGGACGGCAGGTAGCGCCGGGCGGACCGGCTCATGCGGGATATCCATGACATGCCTTTCACGAAAGAGGCCTCTGAATTCGATTTATAGCCAGCGTGGCAGACACTACAATCAGCAGCCTGACTGACAAGGAGCAACAGCATGAGCAGCATGACGACGGCCAGCGGCCTGGTGATCGAAGAACTGTCCGTGGGGCAGGGGGCCGAAGCGGTCAAGGGACAGGAAGTCACCGTGCACTACACCGGCTGGCTGACCGACGGCCGCAAGTTTGATTCCAGCGTGGACCGCGCCCAGCCGTTCAGCTTTCCGCTGGGTGCCGGGCGTGTGATCAAGGGCTGGGACGAAGGTGTGGCCGGCATGAAAGAAGGCGGCAAGCGCAAGCTGACCATTCCGGCGGCACTCGGCTACGGCGCCCGCGGGGCCGGCGGCGTGATTCCGCCCAATGCCACGCTGGTGTTTGAAGTGGAGTTGCTGCGCGTAGGCTGAGTCTGGCCGGGGGACAAGCGCAGAAAAGGCGTCCTGCAAAGGGCGCCTTTTCCATGTCCGGTTGCCAGGGAAGATCGTGTACGGTGCCGGCAAACGGCAAACGGCAAACGGCAAACGGCAAACGGCAAACGGCAAACGGCAAACGGCCGTGGCTGTGCTGACCGGAAGCACATCCGCTTGCCGGTGATGCTGCCCGCAGGCCGTGCGGGATTGCCTGGCCGGATTGTGTTACTTGGCTGCGGTATGCAGGGTTTTCATCGCGGCCGGAAAGTCACCGCGGAGCACGTCAGGCAACGTATCCAGAGCGTGGCCGATGGCGATGTCGATCAGCGTCTGCTCTTCGCTGCGCGGCGGCTTCAGTACGAAATGCGCTACCTGGCTCTTGTCGCCCGGATGGCCGATGCCGAGGCGCAGGCGCCAGTAATCCGGCGTGCCCAGCGCCGAGTGGATGTCGCGCAGACCGTTGTGTCCCCCGTGGCCTCCGCCTTTCTTGAAGCGGGCGCTGCCGGGCGGCAGGTCGAGCTCGTCATGCACGACGAGGATTTCCTCGGGCAGGATCTTGTAGAAGCGGGCGACGGCGGCCACGCTTTTGCCCGAAGCGTTCATGTAGGTTTGCGGCCACACGAAGTGCAGTTCGCCCGAGCGGGCGTAAAGTCCGAAAAACTTGGATTCCAGCCGCGGCGTGGCGTGCTCGCGGCGGGCTGCCTGGTCGGTGAACCAGGCACCGGCATTGTGGCGGGTGGCAGCATATTCGGGGCCGGGATTGCCGAGCCCGACGATCAGACGGATGGTGCTCATGCGAATGGTCACATTGAAGATGGCAAAACGGCCCGCGCCGGGGCGCGAGCCGTCTGGAGGCGGAAGCCTTGCGCGGATCAGGCGCGGGCGACCGACAGGTCCTTGCCGCTGCGCAGCGAGGCAAATTCCACGCCTTCCGGCAGCTTGATGCTGGACAGGTGCACGGATTCGCCGGCGACCAGGGTGGACAGGTCGACTTCGATTGCGGCCGGCAGGTTGGCCGGCAGGCAGCGCACCACGGCAGCGTTCAGCAGGTGGCCGATGATCTTGCCGTTCATCTTCACGGCCGGGGAGATTTCGCCGTTGATGAACTTGAACGGTACCTTGGCTTCGATGACGGTGTTGGCGTCAACGCGCTGGAAGTCGATGTGCTGGACTTGCGGCTTGAAGGCGTGCATCTGCACGTCGCGCACGAACACCTGTTCGGTCGCGCCGTCGATCACCAGGTTGAGGATGCTGCTGTGGAAACCTTCTTTTTGCAGCGCGTAGTAGAGGGTGTTGTGGTCGAAGCTGATGGCAACGGCGGCCTTGCCGGCACCGTAGACAACGCCCGGCACCACGCCAGCGCGACGCAGGCGGCGGCTCGCACTCGAACCCTGATCGGCACGCTGTTGGGCTTGGATTTCGATGGTCATGAAAAACTCCAGAGGTCAAAAAAAGACGCCGACCGCGACCAGCCGGTGTCGGGTGACGCCACGCACGGGGCGTGGCGCCGGAATCATTCCATAAAGAGGTAGCTGACCGACTCTTCGTTGTTGATGCGGCGCAGCGTTTCGGCCAGCAGGCCGGCGATCGACACCACGCGGATGTTCGGACAGGCAGCGGCTTCCGGTGAGGTCGGAATGGTGTCGGTCACGACAACCTGGTCGATTTCCGAGGTACGGATGCGTTCGACGGCCTGGCCGGACAGCACGGCGTGGGTGGCGTAGGCCAGCACGCGGGCGGCACCCTTCTGCTTGAGCGCGGCAGCGGCCTTGCAGAGCGTGTTGGCGGTGTCGATCATGTCGTCGACGATCAGGCAGGTACGGCCCTGGATGTCGCCGATGATGTTCATCACTTCGGCCACGTTGGCCTTGGGGCGACGCTTGTCGATGATGGCAAGATCAGCGCCGAGGGCCTTGGCCATGGCGCGGGCACGTACCACGCCGCCGATGTCCGGGCTGACCACGGTCAGGTTTTCGATGTGCTGGCTCTGGATGTCCTTGAGCAGTACCGGGGTAGCGTAGATGTTGTCCACCGGGATGTCGAAGAAGCCCTGGATCTGGTCGGCATGCAGGTCAACGGTCAGTACGCGGTCGATGCCGGCGCTGGTGAGCATGTTGGCGACCAGCTTGGCCGTGATCGGCACGCGGGCCGAGCGCGGACGGCGGTCCTGGCGGGCATAGCCGAAGTAGGGGATGGCTGCGGTGATCCGGCCGGCCGAGGCGCGCTTGAGGGCGTCGACCATGGTCAGGATTTCCATCAGGTTGTCATTGGTCGGCGCACAGGTCGACTGCAGGACGAAAACGTCGCGTCCGCGCACGTTTTCGAGGAGCTCGATGGCGACTTCACCATCGCTGAAACGGCCGACGTCGGCGCGCCCCAGAGTAATGTCGAGGTGTTTGACGACGTTTTGCGCGAGCTCCGGATTGGCGGTCCCGGTAAAGACCATCAAGCTATCGTAGGCGGCCATGGTGCGTTCCGATCAAGACAAACAAAAAGCGTGTAAGTCAGCTTCAACTTACACGCTTGGCTTCACATTCGTCGAATTGGAAGTTGTATTGTGGCTGGGGAGGTAGGGATCGAACCTACGAATGCCGGAATCAAAATCCGGTGCCTTACCACTTGGCGACTCCCCAGTAACCTTTACTCGATCCCGCAGACCGGATGGCGTTGCAGTCCCTTGACCACAAACCCCCGGTAGTCCTGCGACACCGAACGGTAAACTGTCCGTGCATGCTGTTCGGTCGGACATTCCAGAAAGACACAGCTTCCCGATCCTGTCATGAGGGCTTCGCCATATTCGCTGAGCACTTCATGACACCTTGCAACCTGCGGAAACTCTTGGAAAACAACAGCTTGCAGATCGTTTCTGCGTTTTGTTGCCCCCGAGAGGCTTCGCATTATGGAGATGGGCGAATCGCGTGTCAACAGCGTGGACGAAAAAATTTTCGCGGTGGGTACGGATACGCCTGGGTCCAGCACGACGTACCAGGCATCCGGCACTTCGCAAGGTGTTAATTCTTCGCCGATTCCGCTGGCAAAGGCTGCTTCTCCAAACACGAATACCGGCACGTCGGCACCCAGCGTCAGGCCGATGGCCTGGAGTCTTTCCCGCGGGAAACCACAGCCCCACAGCCGGTTCAGTGCCAGGAGGACCGTTGCAGCATCCGAGCTGCCGCCCCCCAGTCCGCCGCCCATGGGGATGCGCTTGGTCACGCGGATGCTGGCACCCAGTGGGCTGCCGCTGGCCTGTTGCAGTGCCCGGGCAGCCCGGACCGTAAGGTCGCTTTCGGGGGAAACGCCGGGCAAGGGGGTGTCCAGAACGATGGCGCCGTCCGTGCGCACGGCCAGTTCGATGTCATCGCACAGGTCGATGAAGCGGAACACGGTTTCCAGCAAGTGGTAGCCGTCGGCACGGCGGCCCACCACGCTCAGGGTCAGGTTCAGTTTGGCCGGAGCCGGGAAGCGTTGATACGTCATGGCAAGCGAAGGCAGCGAAAAGGCCGGTCAGCGTGTGGGCTGCCAGGCGTTGAGGGCAAAGCGGATTTCCAGCTGGGGGCCGCGGGTCAGGATCACGCGCCGCGGGCGCGGGCCGTCGGCGGTCTCGGCCGGTTCTTCGGCCTTGATGCTCCAGCCGTCCTGCTCGAAGCCTCCGGTAATCGGCCGCCACGGTCCGGGGGCCGGCTGGCCTGCGATCCACCAGCCGAGATTGTCGAGCGGCAGCGGCCAGCCGAGGGTTTCGCGGGTCAGTGTTTCGGTGTCGTCAGCGCAGCGCTGACGGTCTTTTTCCCGCAGGCAGACCAGACCGTTTTCGCGCGTCAGGGTCGCGAGAATCTGTCCCAGCGGGTTGAGGATGGCGATGTCGTCATCCCCCTGGCGGCGCAGCCAGTCAAAGTTGGCGTAATAGCCCTTGCCGTCGGCGCGGACGGCCAGACGACCTTCCAGCCGGAAGTCTGTCGGTTCACCCTGGCCTTCGACCACGGGCATGGATACCGGGCGCAACTGGGCGCAGGCAGCCAGCCCCAGCAGGCACAGCAGCATCAGGCTGCGGGACAGCGGTTTCATCATGGCGCGAGTTTCAGGCGTTTGAGCGTGCCGGTGAGCACGTCATGGTCGGCATGGTCCTGCAAGGCTTTGGCCGCACGGTTGCGGGCCTCGTCCGGACGGTCGAGCTTGATCAGCGTTTCCACAATATGGGCTGCAATTTCGCCGTCAGGCAAGCGGCGATAGGCTTTTTCCAGCCATTCCAGCGCCTGCGGATAGCGGCCGAGCCGGAATTCCACCCAGCCCATGCTGTCGAGGATCATGCCGTTTTCCGGTTCCTGCGCGACCGCCTTTTCGATCAGGCTGCGCGCTTCCCTGAGCTTGACGCCTCGGTTGGCCAGCATGTAGCCCAGCGCGTTCTGGGCCATGGCGTTTTCAGGCTCCAGGCGCAGGGCCTGGCGCAGGTTTTTCTCTGCATCCAGCGGACGGTTGAGCTGGTCGGCCAGCATGCCGCGCTCGAACCACAGCAGGTAGGACTGGGGATAACGCTTGAGCGCACTGCCCAGCATGCGGTAGGCGCGTTCGCGCTGGCCGGCATCACGGGCCAGCTGGGCACGCCAGACCTCCAGTTCGGCGCCCTTGCCACCGGTTTGCAGTGCCAGCTGCTCCAGTCGGGCAAGGCCTGATTCCAGCTTGCCCTGTTTCGCTTCCAGCCCTGCCAGCCGTCCCTGTGCTGCCGGATAGTGGCGGCCGGACCTGACGGCGAGATAGTGCGCGCTGGCCGCTTCGGGCTGGTCGCGCTCTTCGGCCAGCTGACCGAGGGTCAGGTGAATGAAATCGGGGTCGCGATAGCCTTTTTGCAGGGCGGCCTGCAAATCCTGCTCGGCCGTGTCGTAGTCCTGCTGCTCGATGGCCAGGATGCCGAGCGCGTAGAGGATGTCGGGATGGTCCGGTGCCTGTTTTGCCAGCACGGCAAACGAGGCGCGTGCTTCGTCATAGCGTTTTTCCGCCACCAGGAGGCGCGGATACGCCAGTTGCAGGTCGATCGAGGCCTGTGGCCGGTCGGCCAGTGCGCTGGCGAGGAAATCCACGGCATGTGCCGGTTCCTGCGTGCGCAGGCGTTCGACCCGCCACAGCACCGGCACGGCCCAGTCGGGCGACAGGCGTGCCAGCTCGCGGATGGCGGCATCGGCCTCGTCATCCGCACCGGCTTCGGTGGCGGCTGCGGCGAGGGCAAAGCGTGATTCGGGCAGTTTGGGATAACGGCCTGCCAGTTCGCGCACCACGTTCAGTGCCTCGGTCTTGTCGGGCTGGCGCGGGGCCAGTGCGGCCAGCTGGCCGAACAGCGGTGCGGCAGCCGCCGGCGAATTGAGCAGGAAGTCGAGCAATGGCCGGGCATCGGCCAGCCGGCCGGCACGTACCAGCGCCAGCGCCAGCTGCTGGCGGGCCAGCTGCGACTCGGGGTCCAGCGCACTCCAGAGCGACAGCGAGGAAATGGCCTGGTTGAGGTTGCCGCTGATCAGCGCCATCTCGGCCGCACGCCGGGCCAGCCGCGGATCACGGGTTTCTTCTGCCAGCTCGAGGAAGGTGCCGGCTGCCGCGCCGGTGTGGCCGCGCTGACCGGCGATTTCACCGGCCACCACGCTGAAGAGGATGCGCTCGTCGAGTTCCAGGCGCGGCAGGCGGGATTCGTCGCTATCTTCGGTGGAAGGCTTGGGCGCCGCTGCCGGAGCCGGGGTGGCTGCGACGGGCGGACGAATGGCCGAACAGGCCGCAAGCAGGCTGGCTAACAGGATTCCCAAGGCCGGACGAGTGACATTCATGGAGTGTTCTGACTGGATAAACGGTGTACACGCGTAGTGCTCTCAGCATAACACGCAGGCGCGTTCCATCGCGGCCAGGATGGAGGGGTGAGCTATCATGCAGCGCCCTGTCCGAGTGTGGAGACCCTCATGCCCGAATTGCCCGAAGTCGAAACTGTCCGTGCCGGACTGACGCCGCACCTGACCGGCCGGCAGATCAAGGCCGTCACGGTGCGCGAGCCGCGCCTGCGCTGGCCGGTGGACCCCGACCTCTCCGCAAAGCTGGCGGGGCTGGAGGTCCGCACTGTCGAGCGGCGGGCCAAATACCTGCTGATCGGCTTCGGGCACGAGCAGTGGCTGATCGTGCACCTGGGCATGTCCGGTTCGGTTCGGGTCCTGCCGGACGACACGCCGCCGCAAAAGCACGACCACCTCGATTTCATCCTCGATGACGGACATCTGGTGCGTTACCACGACCCGCGCCGCTTCGGTGCCGTGCTCTGGCACCTGGGGCCGCCCGATAGCCATCCGCTCCTCAGCCGGCTGGGGCCGGAGCCGCTGTCGGACGGGTTTGACGCCACCGGCCTGCTGCACGCGCTGGCCGGGCGGCGGCAGGCGCTGAAAGTGGCGCTGATGGACAATGCCGTGGTGGTCGGCGTCGGCAACATCTACGCCAACGAAAGCCTGTTCGAAGCCGGGCTCGACCCGCGCCGGCCGGCCCTCTCGCTGACCGCGGACGAGGCCGGGCAGCTGGTGCAGTCGGTCAGGCACACGCTGGCGCGGGCCATTGCTGCCGGTGGCAGTACCCTGCGCGATTTTCGCGACGCCATCGGCAAGCCCGGTTATTTCCAGCAGGACTACGCCGTGTACGGCCGCCAGGGCCAGAGCTGCCCCCGCTGCGGCGGCCTGGTCGAGCGCTGCCGGCTGGGACAGCGCTCGACGTTTTTCTGTCCGGCCTGCCAGCGTTGAGCGCCGCGATTTGTCGGTGTATCCGGATTCCCGTTATCGTTCGGCCATGAAATCCACTGTTTCCCTTCCTGTCCGCCTGTGGCGCATCTGCCGGCTGGTGGTGCATCTGTTCCGCGGCCTTGTACTGGTATCCGGCCGTTATGGCCGCCTGAACCGGGCCGGCCGGGCGCATGCCGCCCGTGACTGGGGGCACCGCCTGCTGTCGATCCTGGGCGCCCGCGTGCGCGTCGAGGGTGAGCCGCCCGAAATGATCTGCGCCAACAGCTTTTTCGTGGCCAACCACGTTTCCTGGCTCGACATTTTCGCCATCCAGAGCGTGTCGGCGACCCGCTTTGTGGCCAAGAGCGAAATCCGCCGCTGGCCGGTGGTCGGCTGGCTGGTAACGCGCGCCGGCACCCTCTACATCGAGCGGGCCTCCCGCCGCGACGCCATGCGCGTCAACCAGATCCTGGCCAACGCCATGCTGGAAGGGGACGCCATGGCAGTGTTTCCTGAAGGCACCACCAGCGACGGGCTGGGGCTGTTGCCGTTCAAGGCGTCCCTGTTCGAGTCGGCCCGGGTGGCCGGCAGCCTGATCCGGCCGGTGGCGATCCGCTATCTCGATGCCCATGGCCGGGTATCGGAGGCGGCGGCCTACATCGACGGCGTCAGTTTCCTGGGCTCGGTGTGGCGGCTGGCCGGCGAGCGCAGCACCGAAGTCGAGCTGCATTTCCCGCCGGCGTACCCTGCGGTCAACCAGTCGCGTCACCAGCTGGCGCTGACGGCCTATTCGCGCATAGCCGGTGCGCTCAAGCTGCCGGCGGCTGAATCGGACGAGTCACTGGACATGCCTGCTGGAATAGCTGCCGATCAGACAGCCTGAGTGCGGTCAGCTGGCCGCCCCACAGGCAGCCGGTATCCAGGCCGATGGCCCGGCCGTCGACATGCAGGCCGAGCGCCGACCAGTGTCCGAATACCAGCGGGATGCCGGCTTCCTGCCAGCGCGCGTGCGGCGCGTCGAACCACGCCAGCAGATCGGGCGGGGCATCGGCCAGTTCGCCCTTGAAAGCAAAGTCCATGTCGCCCTGACGGTTGATCAGCCGCAGCCGGGTCATGGCGTTGACGATCATGCGCAGGCGGTCGATGCCGGTGAGGCTGTCGTCCCAGCGGGCCGGCTTGTTGCCGTACATCCGGGCAAAAAACTCGCGCCAGTGCGGGCCGCCCAGCCAGTCCTCCACCTCGGTGGCGAGGTCCAGCGCCTGGTCCAGGGTCCAGGCCGGCAGCAGCCCGGCATGCACCATGGCGTAGCCTTCGTCGAGCACCATCAGGGGTTGCAGGCGCAGCCAGTCGAGCAGCACCTTGCCGTCTGTGGCTTCGAGGATCGGCGCCAGCGTGTCGCCCGGCTTGAGGCGTCCGTAGCCCTGGCTGACTGCCAGCAGGTGCAGGTCGTGGTTGCCCAGCGTCAGCGTCAGCGAGTCCTGGTGTTCGAACGCCCAGCGCAGCATGGCCAGCGAATCCGGGCCACGGTTGACCAGGTCGCCGGTCAGCCACAGACGGTCGCGTGACGGGGAAAAGCCGATGCGCTGCAAAAGCTGCTGGAACTGGGTGAAACACCCCTGGATGTCGCCGATGGCGTAAGTAGCCATGATGCACGTGCACGGATGAAAAAAGATGCTGCGAGTGTACCGTGTACCGCTCCGGCCTGCTGGCGTGGCGGGCCGGCGTTACAATCGGCGGCCTTTGTTCCGTGCCCTTGCGTTGAAAGCCCAGCCATGTCGCTTGCCCAACTCAATCCGCCGCAGCGTGCGGCAATCCGCTACCTCGACGGCCCGCTGCTGGTGCTGGCCGGGGCCGGCAGCGGCAAGACGCGGGTCATCACGCAGAAGATCGCCTACCTGATCCGTGAAGGTGGTTTCAGCGCCCGTAACATCGCCGCCATCACCTTCACCAACAAGGCCGCGCGCGAGATGCTGGAACGGGTGGGCAAGCTCCTGTCGGCCGACGAACTGCGCGGGCTGACCGTCAGCACCTTTCACTCGCTGGGCCTGATGATGCTGCGCCAGGAAGCGCAGCACGTCGGCTACAAGCCGCGCTTTTCCATCCTCGACAGCGCCGACGCCACCAAGATCATCGCCGACATCCTGCACACCACCAGCAAGGACGAAATCCGGCGGGTACAGGGGCAGATTTCGCGCTGGAAAAACGACCTCGTGGCTCCCGAGTCGGCCCTGACCGACAGCCGGAACGATTTCGAGCAGGCCTGTGCCCGTGTGTACCTGAGCTACCAGGACACGCTGCTGGCCTATCAGGCGATGGACTTTGACGACCTGATCCGCCTGCCGGTCATGCTGTTCCGCCGGGATGCCGAGGCGCTGGCGCGCTGGCAGGGCAAGCTGCGCTACCTGCTGATCGACGAATACCAGGACACCAACACCTGCCAGTACGAGCTGGTCAAGCTGTTGTCCGGCGTGCGCGGCATGTTCACCGCCGTCGGTGACGACGACCAGTCGATCTACGCCTGGCGCGGTGCCAACGTCGAAAACCTCGCCCAGCTGCGCCAGGATTTTCCGCGCCTGCACGTCATCAAGCTGGAGCAGAACTACCGTTCCACCGCCCGCATCCTGCGCGCCGCCAACAGCGTGATCGCCAACAATCCCAAGCTGTTTGAAAAGCAGTTGTGGAGCGAATTCGGCCTTGGCGAGCCGATCCATGTGGTGCAGTGCAAGGATGACGCCAGCGAAGCCGGCATGGTGGCTACCCGCCTGCTGGCCCACAAGTTTGAAAACCGGACCCGGTTTGCCGACTACGCCGTGCTGTATCGCGGCAACCACCAGGCGCGCCTGATCGAAGAAGCGCTGCGCGAGCACAAGATTCCCTACGCCATTTCCGGCGGACAGTCGTTTTTCGACCGGGCCGAAATCAAGGACGTGCTGGCCTACCTGCGCCTGCTGGTCAATCCGGACGACGACCCGGCCTTCATCCGGGCCGTGACCACCCCGAAGCGCGGCATTGGCAACGTGACGCTGGAGCGGCTGGGCAGCCATGCCGGCGAACGGCACGTGTCGCTGTTTGCCGCCTGCCGCGAAGTCGGCTTTGCCGAACGGGTGCCGGCAGCGCAGCGCGAAGGGCTGGCCGAGTTTGCCGGCTTCGTGGAGCGCATGGCGTGGCGGGCCGTGCGCGAGCCGGCCGGGGCGCTGTTGCAGGAAATGCTGGCTGCCATCCAGTATGAACACTGGCTCTACGACAGCGAGGAGCCGCGTCCGGCCGAAACCAAGTGGAAAAACGTGCAGGACCTGGTGGCGTGGATCACCCGCAAAGCGGAAGCCGACGGCAAGAACCTGATCGAGCTGGCGCAGACCATTGCGCTCATCACCCTGCTGGAGGGGCGCGAGGGCGAGGAAGAGCCTGACGTGGTGCGGCTGTCGACCCTGCATGCCTCCAAGGGGCTGGAGTATCCGCATGTGTTCCTGATCGGCTGCGAAGAAGGCATCCTGCCGCACCAGGAGTCGATCGACACCGGCATGGTCGAGGAAGAACGCCGGCTGATGTACGTCGGCATTACCCGCGCACAGCGCTCGCTGACCATCAGCCACTGCGTCAAGCGCAAGCGCGCCGGCGAGTGGGTGTTTGCCGATCCGTCGCGCTTCATTGCCGAGATCGGCGAAGACGATGTCCGCCATCACGGCAAACCCGGCCAGGCACCGCAGATGACGCGCGAAGAGGGCAAGGCGCGGCTGGCGGGACTGAAAAGCATGCTGGCAGCCAAGCGCCAGACGCCGCCGGCGGACGAATCCTGACGTTTGACCGGCCGCAAAGCCGCTGGCGACCGTGGCGATCTACAGTGAAGCCATCAGGTCACCGGACAGGGGAGGCGGTATGGATTCGTCGTATGTAGCGGGTTGGGGCACGCTGGCGCTGATCAACGCCAATCTGGCGCAGTGCAAGGACCGGCCGGGCTGGGTGTGGTTTCTGGTGTCGCTCCTGCTGGGGCCGGTGGCGACCCTGATCCTGCTGTTCATCGGCCGCGGCATGCGTCAGGGGTAAAACCGGCAACAACCGGCTCCGGAATGACGGGGCCGGTCGTCTGCTGTGTGGCCGGGGCCGGTTACCCCGGCGGCCTGCCCGGAGCAATGGCCTGTGTCCGGCCAGGTTTCATGGACGTGCACGCCACGCCATGCCGCCTGGCGCAGGCTGCTAGCCGTTGTTGCGCTTGCCCCAGACGGAGCCCAGCTCCGGATAGTCGCCCTTGCCGACGAGTTTCTTGCTGTTGTCGAGGCGGGTTTCGATGGCTTCGCAGACGGTTTGCAGCACTTTGACGCGGGCGTAGTACTTGTTGTTGGCTTCGACCAGCGTCCAGGGCGCGTTCTGCGTGCTGGTGCGGTCGATCATGTCGCAGACGGCCACCCGGTAGTCGTTCCAGCGCTCGCGGTTGCGCCAGTCCTCGTCAGTGATCTTGTAGCGCTTGAAGCCGGTGTCCTCGCGCGCCTTGAAACGCTTGAGCTGTT
The DNA here is from genome assembly GCF_000423285.1 of Laribacter hongkongensis DSM 14985. Lineage (NCBI taxonomy): Bacteria > Pseudomonadati > Pseudomonadota > Betaproteobacteria > Neisseriales > Aquaspirillaceae > Laribacter > Laribacter hongkongensis. Next base: position 178,676 of record NZ_AUHR01000006.1, on the reverse strand, counting down.
CGTCGGGCGAGATCGCCAGCCAGAATTTCACCACGATGGCGCCGCTGTAGTAGAGCTGCATTTCAAAGTCGTTGATTTCGCCGTAGGCGCGCATCCAGTCCGGCTCGCGGCAGAACCCTTCGACGCGTTCGACCAGCACGCGACCGTACCAGCTGCGGTCGAACACCGTGATGTTGCTGCGACGCGGTATGTGACGCCAGAAGCGCCACAGCCACGGCTTGGCCCGCTCTTCTTCGGTCGGGGCGGCCACGGCCACCACGCGGTAGCGGCGCGGGTCGAGCACCGAAGTGATGCGGCGGATGGCGCCGCCCTTGCCCGCTGCGTCATTGCCTTCAAACACCGCCACCAGCGAGTGGGCGGCGAAGGCCGGGCTGCGGATCAGCTTGGCCAGCCGCGATTGCAGTTCAGCCAGCTGGTCCTTGTAGGCGGATTTTTCCAGCGGCTGGTCGAGTTGCAGCGTGTCGAGCAGCATCAGGTTGTCGATCGGCGGCAACAGCGGCGGCGCATCGTTGGGCGGTGTCAGCGGCGAATCCAGCCGGCTGCGGATAGTGTTGAGCAGGGTCTGGGCCACGGTGATGTCGCGGAAATTGCCGTCGGTGCCGTCCACGACTACCCACGGTGCTTCGGCGGTGCCGGTCAGGCGCAGGATGCGTTCGGCCTGGTCGCGGATGCGGTCGTAATCCTTGTGGTGCTGCCAGTCGCGGGCACTGACGCGCCAGTGGGTGGCCGGATCTTTCTCCAGTGCCTTCAGGCGTTTTTTCTGGCCGTTTTTCGACAGGTGCATCCAGAACTTGACCAGCACGGCGCCTTCGGCCACCAGCTGCTTTTCAAACATCAGCACTTCGTCGAGGGCCAGCCGGACCTGGGTTTCGCTGAGGGTGCCATAGACGTGGCCGAACAGGATGTCCGAATACCAGGTGCCGATGAACACGCCGATGCGCCCGCGGGCCGGCAGGGCATTCCAGTAGCGCCACATCCACGGGCGCTCGGTCGCCTCGTCGACGAGGTCGGTGTAAACGTGGGTCTGGGCACTGACTTCGACGATGCGCGGATCCAGCCAGGTATTGAGCAGCGACAGCGTTTCGCTGCGCCCGGCGCCGTCCATGCCGTTGATCAGCACGATGACCGGCGTGTCGGCGCGTTCCTTCAGTTCGTACTGCACGTCCAGCAGTGCTGCCCGCAGGCCGGGCTCGATTTCGTCATACCGATCCTTGTCGAGGTGGTGTCCCAGTTCTGCCGATTCGAACATGCCGCTTCTCCGTATTGCGTCACAAGACCGTAAGCTAGTCTTGATTGGGCACCTGTCCGGCCGGCAGCGTCAAGCCAAATGCATGAAAGGCGGCCATCGTTCCGGTTGCACGGTGCGCTTTCACCCGGCCAGTGAAATCGGTTAAGGTCTTGCCTTTGTCCTGAAAAAAGGCAAATGGAATCGGGAGCGCCATGGCTGGGTTGATCGACTTTCTGCACACGCTGACGGATTGCCGGATGTCCGAGCTGACACCGCTGTCCATCCGCGGCGAACCCTTGGGGGCGCTGACGCCGGTCTGGCGCGAGCGGGTGCTGGCCCTGCCGTATTTTCATGCCGTGGCTGACGGAGTGGCCCTTGGCGAGGCCTTCCAGGGATACAACGACATCAGCGCTGTCCTCATGCGCGTGGCGCGCCAGTGGCGCGACAGCGGCGTGCTGACCGGCTGGCGCGACGAAAACTTCACCGCCCACGACCTGGACGGCCGTCCCTGTTTCGAGCTGGAGCGTGCCGCCTTTCGCGCTTTCGGCCTGCAAAGCCGTGCCGTGCACATCAACGGTCTGGTCCGCAATGCCGACGGCAGCTGGTGCATGTGGGTGGCACGGCGCAGCCCGCTCAAGTCGGTGGAGCCGGACAAGCTCGACAACCTGACCGGTGGCGGTGTGGCGGCTGGCGAAACCCTCAAGGCCGCCCTGCTGCGCGAAGGCCAGGAAGAAGCCGGCCTGGCACCGGTCTGGCTCAGCCCGCTGTCGGCCCTGGCGCCGGTCTTTGCCTGTCGCCACGTGCGGCGCGGTCTGCACCGTGAATGGCTGTATCCGCACGACCTGTGGCTGCCTGCCGGACTGGTGCCGCACAATACCGACGGTGAAGTCAGCGAATTCGTGCTGATGACGCCGGAAGAAGTCCTGGCCGCCCTGCTGGACGGACGCTTCATGGCCGATGCTGCCCTGGTGGCGGCCGACTGTCTGGCCCGGCATGAAGGGCTGGGCGCTGACAGCCCGGACGTCCTGCGCCTGCTGCATCCCCCGCATCTGGCCGGATTCACCGTATAGCGCTCCTGGGCCGCCCGAGGCGGCTGCCCGGTGCAACAACGCCGCTTCCTGCTGAAGCGGCGTTGTTTTTTTGTGCCGGTTGGCGGAGCGCTCCGGCCGGATGTTGTATCCGGCCGTGCGCGGGGGGAGGCCGGAGCGTTGCCCGGCGCACGCCGGAGCCGGCGGATTTACAGTGCTGGCCAGTGCAGGCTCAGCACGATGCCGGCAAAGACCGCCAGCCCGACACGGTTGTTGTCGAGAAAGGCGGCAAAGCAGACTGCCCGGTCGCGGCTGCGGATGCGGGCCAGTTGCACGCCGATCAAGGCTGCCGCCACGGCCAGGCCGGCAGTAAACGGCCAGCCGAGGTGCAGGTGGCGTCCCAGCATCGCCATCAGCAACAGGAACAGCCCCTGGCACAGCGCCACCGCCGCCACGTCAAAGCGGCCGAAGGTGATGGCCGAAGTCCGGATGCCGATCTTGAGGTCGTCCGGCTTGTCGGTGATGGCGTAGCAGGTGTCGTAGGCCAGCACCCAGAAGATGTTGGCCACGAACAGCCACCAGCCCTCCGGCGGGATGTGGCCCTGTACGGCGGCAAACGCCATCGGGATGCCAAAGCCGAATGCCAGTCCGAGATACGCCTGCGGAATCGGAAAAAAGCGCTTGGTGAACGGATAGGTCACCGCCAGGAACAGCGCCGGCAGCGTCAGCAGCAGCGCCAGCCGGTTGAGGGGCAGGGCGATCAGCAGTGCCAGCAGTGCCAGCCCGGCAGCCAGCAGCAAGGCTTCGCGCGGCGTGACGGCACCGCGGGCAAACGGACGCTGGCGCGTGCGCTCGACCGCGCCGTCGATGTCACGGTCGGCAAGGTCGTTGACGACGCAACCCGCCGCCCGCATCAGGAACGTACCGGCGACGAAGATCGCCAGGATGTCGAGTGGCGGCAGTCCATCCGCCGCCAGCCACAGGGCCCACAGCGTGGGCCACAGCAGCAGCAGGGTGCCGATGGGTTTGTCGATCCGCATGAGCTGGCAGTAGTCGAGCAGGCGTTGGCGATTCATGGCAGGGCAATTTCACAGTCAGGCAGGAACACTTCATGGACCAGCATGGGCGCACCTTCAAGCACGAAGCAGGCCCGGCGCGCCCACAGGGACGGGTAACCGGCACCGGGGTGCAGCGCCATGCACGGCGTGACGGCGGCAAATTCCAGGGGGCTGCGGGCAATGGCCGGATCACCGCCGAACAGGGTCAGGCCCAGCGACACGCCGCCACGGTCGAGGACAGGCAGCCAGCGTTCGCTGGCGCTGACGCTGCGTGCCCACACCACCCGGCGCTCCGCCAGCCGGAGCCAGACTTCGCGTATCCACAGCGTGGAGCCGGCGGCGACGGCCAGCGTCCGGGCTTCGTCCGCGCGCGCCGGGCCGGTGTACCAGGCCGCCACTTCGACCGAAAACGGCAGGCCGCTGGCCTTGAGGCGGTCGGTCAGCGAGCCGTCATGCGCCAGCAGCGGCCGCACCGGATGGTTGGCCGGCGGGGCCGCCAGCCAGTCAGGCAAGGAATTCATGCCCCGCATTATGCCAAAGTGCGCCGGCATGGTTGGCAAATTGCAACAGTACGGCGGCGTGGACATGGGCAGTTAATCTGTGGCTGCTAGGGTAAAACCATCACAATGCAAACAAGGACGAGACAGCATGGACCTGATTCTCTGGCGTCATGCCGAGGCTGCCGAGGGAGAGGTGGACCTGGTGCGCGAGCTGACCCGCCGGGGCGAACACCAGGCACGCGACATGGCCGCCTGGCTGGCGCCGCGCCTGCCGGCCGGCGCGCGGGTATTCACCAGCGAAGCCCGGCGCAGCCGCCAGACCGCACGTTATCTGGAGCGCCCGGCTCTGGTATTGCCGGAGCTCAATCCGGACCAGCCGTGGCAGCGGGTATGGGAAGCGCTGGACTGGCCGCAGTGCGGCGAAACCCTGGTGGTGGTCGGGCACCAACCCTGGCTCGGGCAGATTGCCAGCCGGCTGCTGTGCGGCGAGGCGCAATACTGGACAGTCAAGAAAAGCGGCCTGTGGTGGTTCGGCCACCGCACCCGTCATGGTGATGTCCAGACCATCCTGCGCGGCATGCAGACGCCGGCACTGCTGGAGTCGTCCGGACACTGATGCCGGACAAGAAACGGCGGCCGTTCCACCGGAAGCGGCCGCCCAACAACCTTGGAATCAACAAGACACCGGCAGCCGGCAGGCTGTCAGCCGGTGTCCGTGATGCGGGGCAGTCTGCCGCAACGGCGGCCTGACCGGCAATGCGGCCGAATGCCGCACCCGGACTCCGGGCCGGAAGGCTCCTCCATGGCGTGGGCGGATATCAGGCTTGCCCGGATTGCCACCGCTGCGTACCTGCCCGTACGCTTTTGCCAGCCCAGCCCAGCCCAGCCCAGCCCAGCCCAGCCCAGCCCAGCCCAGAGCAGCCCAGCCCAGAGCAGCGGGCGGATGAAGGACATGCGCAGCCGCCCCCGGACGGGCGAGCTGCGGGTATCGCGGGGAGGGAGGTTCCGGCTGGATTGGTTCCGGTCCCTGACTTGTTGCCGGCCCGGCACCGTAGTGGAGAGTGTTACCGGCAATACGGGCACCGGAGCGAAGCGTTCCCGCCACACCGGTCCGTCAGGCAGCGCTGCATGGTCACCGGCATCCGGGCCTGATGCCGGGAGATCGCCGGACAGAGGGGCTGCCGTGCTGGCAGTCCGGTGTCGGACAACAGGTTCAGCGTGGCAGACGCGGGCCGGGAGGTACGGCAGCACTGGGCAGACGCGACAGCCGTGCGACAAAGCCGCCGCCTTCGCGGTTGTCCAGCGACAGCGTCAGTCCGTGCAGCATGGCAATGCGCTCGGCAATCGACAGGCCCAGACCGCTGCCGGTCTGTTTCTGCCCTTCCGGCCGGGCAAAGCGTTCCTTCATGCGCGACAGCCATTCCGGCGCCACGCCGGGGCCGTTGTCACACACCGACAGGCTGGAGGGGTCACATTCCACCCACACCTCGCCGCCGGGCGGCGTATAGCGGATGGCGTTGTCGATCAGGTTGCGCAGCAGGATGTCCAGCAGGCCTTCGTCGCCGGCCAGTGGCCAGATGGCGGTACCGGAGGGCGGGATCAGGGTGATGGCGCGGTTGTCGGCAGCATCGGCACTGCGCTCGATCACCCGGCGGGCGACGGCGACCAGGTCGGCCGGCCGGCGGTCGGCGGCGGCCAGGTGGTCGAGCCGGGCCAGTGTCAGCAGCTGCTCGACCAGGCGGGTGGCGCGGTCGATGCCGGTCATCACCTGTACCAGCGCCTTGCGGCGGGCGGTGTCGTCACTGGCGAGCATGGCCACTTCGGCCTGCACGCGCAGGGCTGCCAGCGGCGTGCGCAGCTCGTGGGCAGCATCGGCGGTGAAGCGCCGTTCGTTGGTCAGGGTGGTGTCGAGCCGGGCAAACAGGCGGTTGAGCGCCACCACCAGCGGGCCGACTTCGGCCGGCACCGGGGCTTCGATCGGCTTGAGGTTGTCGGGCGCGCGTTCACGCAGGTCGCGCACCAGCCGGTCCAGCGGCAACAGGCTGCGGCGGACGGCCAGCCACATCAGTACTAGCAGCACCGGCAGCGCCATCAGCCACGGCATCATCTGGCCCAGCACCAGCCGGCCGACCAGCCGGTCGCGGGTCTTGAGACGCTGGCCGACCACGACGTAGGTGTCGTTCTTGGGGTCGCGCAGGTAAAAGAGCCGCCACTGCTTGCCCTGGAACATCACGTTGCGAAAGCCGCTGGCATTGGCGTCGAACGGCAGTTCGGTCTGGTTGATGTCGGCAAAGACGATCTGGTTGTGGTCGTTGCGCAGCTGGAAGGCGATGTCTTCGTCCATTTCGTCGCTGCCGTCGTCAAACAGCTCGTGCAGCTGGCGCGGCAGGGTCGAGCGGATTTCATAACCCTGCCCGCGCGCATCGAGGTTGACCGAGGCCAGCAGCTGGGCAAAGAACGCCTGCTCGGTGTCAAAGAGTTCGTTGACGGCCTGGTGGGCCGCCCGGTAGTTGATCATGGCGCTGACCACCCAGGCCGCCGGCAGGGTGATCATCAGCGCCACCAGCAGGCGGCGCTTGAGCGAGGGAACCGACGGACGCCTCATGCCTCGCCCAGCTGGTAGCCGACGCCGCGCACGGTGCGGATCAGCTGGCTGCCGAGTTTCTTGCGCAGGTGGTGCACGTGGACTTCCAGTGCATTGCTGTCGAGTTCCTGGGCCCAGCCGTAGAGTTTTTCTTCCAGCAGGGCGCGCGGCAGCACGCGCGACTTGTTTTCGAGGAACAGTTCCAGCAGCTGGAATTCCTTGGCGGTCAGCTCGACCGCCCGGCCGTCCTGCAACACCGTACGGGCATTCGGGTCGAGCACCAGCGTGCCGTGTTCGAACACCGGGTTGGCGCGGCCGTGCGAGCGGCGGATCAGGGCGCGCAGGCGGGCAACCACTTCGCCCAGGGCAAAGGGTTTGACCAGGTAGTCGTCGGCACCGGTATCCAGTCCGCGGATGCGGTCCTCGACCGAGTCGCGGGCGGTCAGGATCAGCACCGGCGTGTCCACGCCCTGGCGGCGCCATTCGCCCAGCACGTCGAGTCCCGACACCTTGGGCAGGCCGAGGTCCAGCACCACTGCGTCGTAGGGAGCGGCCGCCATGGCCGCGCGGGCGGCGGCGCCGTCCTTCATCCAGTCCACGTTGAAACCTGATTGCCGCAGTCCGGCCTCAAGGCCGTCGCCCAGGAGCGGATCGTCTTCGACCAGCAATACGCGCATGTCTGTCTCCCTGAAGGTTGCCCCGCCATGGTAATCCTGGCGGACCGGGCAACAAAAAGCCGGCACACGCCGGCATGGTGTCTTGATCTTATTTGTACTTGCAACTCACCACGCGTGCCGAGGTCGGGTCCAGCCGCAGTTCGACCCGGGCACCCTGGGCATTCCAGCCTTCGACTTCGGCGCAATTGCGCTCCATGTCAAAGCGTTTGAGTTTGTAACCCTGCTGGCGGACAGCCGTCAGCAGCTTTTCATCGCTCATCCATTCCGAGCGGGGCGCCTGGGTACAGGGCGTTGCCGGAGGATCGGCCAGGACAGGCGTGCTGGAGAAGGCCAGCAACGCCACGGCATAAGGGGCAGGCGACATGGCAGGTTCCGCAATCGGGGTACGACACACAACGACAGGCATTACACGCGAACTGACTTAATCGCGGCTTAGAACGGCCTGAATGGCGAGATTACACCGTTCATCACGATCCGGCAGGGATCAAGCCAATGCTTTATAAGAGAAAGCGCTTTGAAAGTGATTTCAAATTCCGTTTTGATATTTGAAGGTATGCCATTCTGTCCAGAACAGAATTGACCGACCGCCCGCAAAGGAGGGACACATGCCGACTTCCGCCTTGACCGCCACCGGCGACTGGCCGCTGCTGATCCAGCCCGGCTGGCAGGATTCCGGGCCTGAACACTGGCAAAGCCACTGGCAGCAGCGCCTGGGCGCCCGCCGCGTCCACAACCGCGACTGGCATGCCCCGCAGCTGGAAGAATGGCTGGCCGGCCTGCATGCCGGGCTGGAAGCCTGCGGGCGGCCGGCCGTGGTGATTGCCCACAGCCTCGGCTGCATTACCGTGGCCCACTATGCCCGCCGGCATCCGGAGCGTATCGCCGCCGCCCTGCTGGTGGCGCCGGCCGATGTCGAGCGCAGTGCCGTGCCGGCAGCGCTGGCCGGCTTCGGCCCGATTCCGCGCGCACCGCTGCCGTTTCCGGCCGTGGTGGTGGCCAGCAGCAATGATCCCTACTGCCTGCCGGTGCGGGCCGCTGCCCTGGCAGCAGCCTGGCAGGCGCCGGTCGAATGGCTGTCCGGTGCCGGACACATCAATGCCGGATCCGGACTGGGCGGCTGGCAGGAAGGCGAGCGCTACCTCCAGCGGCTGTACGAACAGTTGCAGGCCGGGCCTGCCCGGATTGCCGTCGGAGAATAACGGCAATCAGCCGCCGAGGTCGGCAGCCTGCTGCGGCGAAAAGCGCGCCAGCCAGGCCAGAGCGTCCAGCAGCAGGGTTTCCTCGTCGTCGTAATACTGCGCGCCGGCCACGTGCGGCGCCTGCGCGGTGGCGAATACGGGCTTCTTCCACTGCAAGGCCATGGCGATTTCCGACAGCGTGCCCAGCCCGCCGCCCACGGCAACGAGGCAGGCCGCGCTGCGCGCCACCAGCATGTTGCGCGACAGGCCGATGCCGGTCGGCAGCGCCACGGTCAGGAAAGGATTGCCGTGCGCGGCTTCTTCTTCCGGCAGCAGGCCGACGCAAATGCCGCCGGCGTCACGCGCACCGCGCGCGGCGGCCTGCATCACGCCGATCTTGCCGCCGCAGACCAGCGTCAGGCCGGCACCGGCCAGCGCCAGCGCCAGCCGGTAGGCCACGGCCTCCTGCTCGGGTGTGGCTTCACGCGGGCCGACGATGGCAACGGGCTGTGCCAGCCGCAGCGGTCCTTGCTGGCGGCGGGCGAGACGGTCTAGGGCTTCAATGACTGGACTGGAATACGGCATGTTCACGTCGACGGCTGAAATGGTCGCCCAGGCCCAGAATCAGGCTGCACAGGGCGAGAAGGACAATGGAAAGGGCGGCTGTCGCCGGGAAATCCGCGCCGCCGTCACCGATCTTGGCGTACAGCAGCAGCGGCAGGATGTTGACCTGGGTGCCGACCAGCGCCAGCGCGGTGCCGTAGGTGCCCATGGCCAGTGCGCTGACCAGTGCGCACGAGGCGCCGACTGACGGAGCGATCTCCGGCAGCACCACGTTGCAGAAGGCGCGGTACGGCGAAGCACCCAGCGTGCGGGCAGCTTCGATCGGTCGCGGGTCGAGGTTGGTGAATACCGGGTAGAGCGTCAGCGCCACCCGGGGAATCAGGTAATAGGCATAGGCCAGCGTCAGGCCGCCGACGGTGTAGATCCAGGCGCCGAATTCGGCCGGATCGGCACCCAGGTAGCCCAGCAACTGGGTGACAAAGCCGGCACGGCCGAAGGCGAGGATGAAGCCGTAGGCGATCACCATGCCGGAAAACGCCAGCGGCAGTCCCAGCAAGGCCATCCAGATGTCGCGCTGGCGCGGCGGCAGGTGGGCCAGCTGCCAGGCCACCGTCACGCCGACCAGCGTCGACAGCAGCCCGGCCGACAGGCCGAGCGCCACCGAATTGCGGATGGCCGGCCAGAACAGCGGATCGTCCAGCATGCGGACAAACGCCTCGCCTTGATCACTCATCGCCTCGGGCAGCAGGGCCACCAGCGGGAACACGAAAAAGAGCGCGATAAAGGCCAGGGCCGGCCACGCACCGAAGCGCTGCATCATGTCGGACTATTCCTTTGCCTGTTCAATCAGCGCGACAGCGCGGCCTTGCTCCACGCGGCGTCGATCTGCGCCTTGTGGGCCTGGGCCTTGATCACGTCCAGCGGCTTGATCTGCGGCGCGGCCGGCATCTTGTCGCTGACCGAGGCCGGCAGTTTCACGTCCGGTACCGACGGGCGCACAAAGCCTTCGGCGAACAGCTGCTGGCCCTTCGGGCTCATCACGAAGTTCAGCCACAGCTTGCCGGCCGACGGGTTCGGGGCGTTCTTGACGAGGCTCATGCCGTACGGAGCGGCGGCGCTGCCTTCTTTCGGGATGATGACGTCGATGCTGTCTTTCATGCCATCGAGGTACTTGGCTTTCAGGCCGTCGTTTTCGTAGCCGATCCAGATCGGGATTTCACCCTTGAGGAATTTGGCGTAAGGGGTGGTGCCTTCCACGCGCATGACGTTGCCGGCCTGGTGCAGGCGGCCGAGGTAGTCCACGCCCGGCATCGGGTTGTCCATCGAGCCGCCGTTGCCGAAGGCGGCGGCAAACACCGCGACCTGGCCCTGGCCGGTCGAACGCGGGTCAAGGTAGACCACGCTCTTCTTGTATTCCGGCTTCAGCAGGTCGGCCCAGCTTTGCGGGCTGTTCTTGACCAGCTTCTTGTTCACGAGGAAGGCGACGTTGAGCGAATGCACGGTAAACCAGCGGCCGCTGGCATCGCGGAACACCGGAGTCAGCTTGTCGAAATTGACCGGCTTGTAGCCTTCGACCACGCCCTTGCTGGTGGCGTCCACGGCCGAAGCAGCAAAGTAGTAGGCGGTGTCGGCCTGCGGACGGCGGCGGGTCTTGTCCAGTGCCACCACGGTCGCGGCCGAACCCAGGTCGTTGTAGGTCAGCTCGACTTCGGGATAGCGGTCCTTGAAGGCCTTGAACAGCGACTTCCAGTTGGCCCATTCCGGCCCGGTGTCGAACGACACCACGATGCCTTCCTTGGCGGCAGCGTTGTACAGCGCCTTTTCGCCCGGATAGATTTCCGGGCCGCTGAACGCCATGGCCGGCAGGGCAAACAGGGTGGCAGTCAGGCCGGCGAGCAGGCGGCGACGGGGCAGACGGGTCATGAGGGTTCTCCGCGAACGGTGGCAGGTAGGGAAAAATCGGCAGGATCAGTTGTCGAGCAGGCGTACGTGTTCCGGCGCCACGGCGATGGCGTGCTCCGGCACCTGGCGGGCATCGCCCAGCCACACGGTGTCGCAGCCGTCGACCTGGAAGTCGTAGCGGGTCAGGGCACCGAGGTAGCGCTTGAGGGTGACGCGGCCGGGCAGGCGGTTGACGGTGCCGGCCGGCGGATCGGTGTCTATCGATTCGGGGCGCACCAGCATCCTGACCGCACTGCCGATGGCACGGGCGCCGGTATCGCAGCGCAGGCGGGCAAAGCCGAGGTCGATTTCATCCGTGGCACACACCGTGGCCGGCAGGATGGTCGACAGGCCGACAAAGCGGGCCACGGTTTCGTTGCACGGTGCCTGGTAGAGTTCTTCCGGCGTGCCGTATTGCAGCACGCGGCCGTGGTCGAGCAGGGCCACGCGGTCGGCCATGGTCAGGGCTTCTTCCTGGTCATGGGTGACCAGCAGGGTGGTGGCGCCGAACTGCTGTTGCAGGGTGCGGATCTGGTCGCGCAGCTGGCCGCGGATGGAGGCATCCAGTGCCGACAGTGGTTCGTCCAGCAGCAGGGCCTGCGGGCCGAAGGCCAGCGCCCGGGCCAGTGCCACCCGCTGTTGCTGGCCGCCGGACATCTGGCCGGGCAGGCGGTCGATGTGCGCCGACAGGCCGACCAGTTCCAGCATTTCCAGCGCGGTCTTGCGCCGTGCCGCCTTGGCCACGCCGCGCATCTTCAGGCCGTAGGCGACGTTTTCGGCCACGGTCAGGTGCGGGAACAGGGCGTAGTGCTGGAACATCATGCCGATTTCGCGCTGGTGCACCGGCACGTTGGAGAGATCGCGCTCGCCAAGGCGGATGTGGCCGGAGTGTCCGGTCAGCAGGCCGGCCGTCAGGCGCAGCAGGGTGGTTTTGCCCGAGCCGCTGGGGCCGATCAAGGCGACGAGTTCGCCGCTCTCCAGGGTGAGGTTCACATCGAACACGCCCATCGGCGTGCCGCGATACTGGAAACTGACTTGTTCGTACGAGAGGCTCATCGGGTGCGGGACGAAAGGGTGGAGGTCAGGGAGGCAATCGTGGCCAGCAGCAGCAGCACGACCGTGGCGGCGCAGGCAAAGCCCGAGGCGCCGTAGAACGCTTGCAGCAACACCACCGGGAAGGTGCGGTTCTGGAAGCCGACAATCAGGTTGGAAATCTGGAATTCACCGATCGACAGGGCGGCTACCATCACGAGGCCGGACAGCAGGCTGTGGCGCAGGTTGGGCACCACGATGCCGAAAAAGCGTGCCATGGGCCGGGCACCCAGCGTGGCGGCGGCCTGTTCGAGGCGGTCAAGGCGCTGGTGGCGCAGGTCGGTCACCAGCGTCTGGGTCAGGTAGGGCAGGGTCAGCACGACGTGGGCGGCGATCAGCAGCGGTGTGCTGCCGAGCCACGGCAGGGCGTCGGTATTGAAAACGAGGATGTAGCCAAAGCCCAGCGTGATGGTGGGCACGGCCACCGGCAGCAGGGTCAGCATGCGGGTGGCGAACTGGTTGCGCTGGCGGGCTCCGTGTACCAGGGTATAGGCCAGCGGGACGCACAGCAGCACGTTGATGGCACAGGCGCTGACGGCGACCAGCAGGCTGGTGACAAAGGCGCGGGTGAAGCTGCGGTCGTCCCACAGTTCGGCGTACCACTGTCCGGTATGCCCTTCGGGCAGCAGGGTGTTGATCCAGGTCTCGCCGAACGAGCCGGTCAGGATCAGGCCGATGGGCAGGATCAGGTAAAGGACGTAAAACAGGGAAACCAGCCGGGAAATCAACGCAGACCGCCTTGTGCAATGGGGTTCAGGGGCAGGACGCCGCGCATTATTAATTGGTTAAGTATTGATATGGATGAATTAATGGAACGAAATGCGTGCGTTTTTTTCACGCAAGCGCGCATCATGACCACATGAAACGCACGTGTCCGTCCATTCATGAGCTTCTGGCGTTCGAAGCCGTGTCACGCCATCTGTCGATTGCCCAGGCGGCCGACGAGCTGTGTGTCACGCCCAGTGCCGTCAGCCGGCAGATATCCGGGCTGGAACGCTTTGTCGGCATCCGGCTGCTGGCCCGGCACGGCCGGCGCTTTACCCTGACGCATGCCGGCCGGCTGTATCTTCAGCGCATCCAGCCGGCCCTGCTGGCGCTGGAAAACGCCACCCTCGACCTGATCGACGGCCCGCAGGGCGGCGGCACGCTGTCGCTGGCTTCGGTGCCGACGTTTACCACCAAGTGGCTGATCCCGCGCCTGTCGGATTTCAGCCGCCTGCATCCGGGCATCACGCTGGCCTTTCACCGGCATGTGTCCGGCAAGCAGGCGCAGCCGATCGACGTGGATGTGGCCATCCGTTACGGCAATGGCGTGTGGCCGGGCGTGGTGTCCGAGAGCATCACGCTGCGGCGCTTCTTGCTGGTCGGACCGCCGCAGGGCGTGGATGGCATGGCGCCTCCGCGCAATCCGGCGGACCTGGCCCGCCAGACCGTGCTGCAACACCAGGGCGAACCGTCGCTGTGGACCGAGTGGGCGCAGATCATGCAGGTACCCGACCTGGTGCCGCGCCCCGGTCCGCGTTTCGAGCACTTCGGTTCGCTGATCCGCGCAGTGGAGGCCGGCATGGGCTACGCACTGGTGCCGGTCTGCCTGATCGAAGAAGAGCTGGAGCAGGGGCGGGTGGCCGAGCCGTTTCCCAGCGCTGCCATCCTGGCGCAGGGGCATTACCTGTGTTACCGCCCCGAGCAGCTGGAATCGCCGGTATTCGAGGCATTCCGCAGCTGGATTCTGGAAGAGGGCGCCCGCAGGCGCATGTAGTCCGGGAGGCAAAAGCGCTCCTGCGTGACCGGCGGCCTGCCTGCACGCTGAATGGCGCATCTGCCCTGACAAGACCGGTCATGAACATGCCCGGTTCATGCGTGTACGGTGTCTGCATGAAAGCCGTTTGCCTGGCGGCTGCTTGCCCGGGCAAGTATCAAACGGTGAGTTTTTGACAGGACTTTCCGGCGTGCAGCGGCATGCACGGGGATACCGGCGACCGGGGCGGTGCGTGTCGCTGAATGAACACCGGTTTGTTGTGCCATCGGTGAATGGTGCAAGGTCAGGAGCCTGTGGCAGGACCGGAGTCGGTGTTCCGCTGTCCGTTTCGCGCGGTGGCTCGCAGATTCCGGACATCAGCCCGGCAACCGCTGCATCAGGTGCTACAAATCGGGAGGCAAGCGGCCTGATGCCGCCTGCACGTTGACGGCAGGTTATGGAAGGCACCCGAAAGACGGCATTGATGCCGAACCCCCCGGGGAAGCCGCATGCCGGTTTACCGTCAATGCGTTTCTTTCAATGACCGTTCCGGCCAGATACCGGTCTGGCCGGAACGGAACAGGAGTACACAGCATGTCTGCACAAGTGGCTTTTCATGTCGACCAGGCCGATGACGCCGTGTTCCAGATGGCGCTGGGCAACATCAACCACACGCTGGCCAGCTACGCCGGGCGCGGTGAACCGTGCACGGCGCATCTGGTGCTGACCGGACCGGCCGTCCTGCGGCTGGCTACGCTGCCGGATGCCATGCAGCTGACGCTGATCGAGCTGGTACGCCGTGGCCTGCTGGTCGAGCCGTGCCGCAATGCCATGGCCGCATTTCATGTCACGGATGCCGCCCTGCCGGATTATGTGCAGCCGGTGCCGGCCGGCATCGTGCGCCTGATCGAATTGCAGCAGGCCGGCAGCGCCTATATCCGGCCGTAGTCCGGCGGCTCAGAATACGCCCAGTTCCAGCCCGCAGGCGAGGCCGGCCCCTAGTTCGGCCGCCGCAGCCAGGTCGGCTGCTGCCGGAATGCCGCGCACGATCAGCGGCGGAGCGATTGGCGTCAGCGCATGGCCGCGGACGATGCGTTCCACGCTGCCGGCGGCTCCCCGGCCATCGTTGCCGGCGGACACCAGCAGGGCGTAGGGGCGGCCTTCGACGCGGCCTTGCGCCGGATAAAAGGTACGGTCGAAAAAATCCTTGAGGGCGCCGGCCATGTAGCCGAAGTTTTCCGGTGTGGCGAACAGGACGCCATCGGCGGCCAGCAGGTCGTCCAGTCCAGCTGATCGGGCCGGCAGCAGGCGGACGGTGACGGTGGGAGCAGCCAGCCGGGCGGCATCGGCCGCTGTTGCGGCCAGCGCATGGGTGTGGCCGGTCTGCCCGGCCCACAGGATCAGCAGGGTGGTCACGGCTGCGATGCCAGGGCGTCGATGCGTGCCTGCAGGCGTTTGAGCGGTTCGGATTGCGGCCAGCCGGGCGGAACGCACAGATGGCGGCGGACTTCTTGCCAGTCGCCGTTGCCGGCCGGGGCCAGCTCGGCCAGCAGGGCCGGGGTCTGCCGGGTGCCGGAGAGGCTGGCCGCGAGTGCGTCCGGCTCAAGGCAGGCCGGGGCCAGCCAGTCCAGCCGGGGCAGGACTACCTGCCGGTGTGACGGGTCCAGCATGGGGTGGACGGTATGACCCCAGCTGGGTTCCTGTTCGCCGGCAAGCGTCAGTGGCCGGAAATGCTGGCCGCGCAGGATGCTGCCGCTGCGGCAACCGGCAAAGCCGGCCGGCAGGCTGCTGCGGGCCGCCGGGTGGCGGCTGAGGGCCAGCTGCCGTTGCAGGCTGGCCTGCTTGAGCAGCTGGGCGTCGTGCAGGCTGGTGCCGATCCAGTCCTGGCGCTGGCCGTCGTCCACCAGCAGGAAAAACTTGCTGGCGGTTTCCAGGTGCCAGGGCTCGCCGTCGAGCCAGACCAGGAAGTCGAATTCGCCGATGACGTGGCCTTGCCCGTAGACCAGCCGGTTGGCGGCGGCGAGACGGATGTGCGGTGCCTGGGTGAACCAGAAGGCCAGCAGGGCTTCGGCCAGCCGGCCCAGCCGGTTGGGGGCCTGGGCGGCCAGCCAGTCCAGCAGCGGTGCCGGGGCTGTGTCGAGTGCCAGCAGGCGGCTGATGCCGGTATCGCCCAGCAGCACGGCGCGCGGCACTTCCTGACCGCTGTCCCATGGCGATGCGCCCAGCAGCAGTACGGCGAGCGAACGGACTTCGGGAACGCGCAATACGGACAGCAGCGGGGCCAGGCGGGCATCGGCACAGGGCATGGTGGTCAGCTTTCGTTGTCGCGGCGGGTCGGGTCGGGAACCAGGCCGGTCTTGCGTTCCACCTGCTTGAGGATGCCGCGCAGGATGTCGATTTCCTGCCGTTCCAGGTCGGCACGGTCAAACAGGGTGCGCAGCCGGCGCATCAGGCGTTCGCTGTTGCGGCGCTCGTAAAAACCGATGCCGGACAGGGTGTGGTCGAGGTGGCCGTACAGTCCTTCCACTTCGTCGCGGCTGGCGCGTTCGGTCTGGAAGCGCAGGTGGTCGAGCGGGAAGTCGAGCTGGCTGAAAAGCTCGTAGCTCATGACCTGTACGGCCTGGGCCAGGTTGAGCGAAAAATAGTCCGGGTTGCCGGCGATGGTGACGAGCCGGTTGCACTGGCCGGCTTCTTCGATCGACAGGCCGAAGGTTTCGTTGCCGAATACCAGTGCCACCTGCTGTCCCTGGCGGGCGGCGTCGAGCAGTTCGGCGCAGGCGATGCGCGGGGCGGCCAGGGGGGTGGTGATTTCGCGCTTGCGGCTGGTCAGGGCGCAGGCCAGGGCCACGCCGTCCAGTGCTTCGCCCAGCGAGCCGGTGACGACGGCCTGTTGCAGCACGTCGACGGCACCCGAGGCCAGCGTGTCGGCTTCGGGATCGGGAAAGCGCCTGGGGCTGACCAGATACAGGCGGGTCAACCCCATGGTCTTCATCGCACGGGCGGCGCTGCCGATATTGGCCGGCAGCGAGGGGCGGGCGAGCACGACGCGAACATTGCGCAGAAAATCAGGGACTTCGGGTTTCGGCATTGTGAGACTTGGAGTAGAATCCGTACCCATTATGAGGGCCCGGACATGTGCGCCGGGTCTTTGCGTTCTTGAAAACCCGACTATTCATGACAGCCGGCTTCTGTCGAGGCCGGCTGCCTACCTTTGTGAGAAAGGCTATCCCATGCATCCGATGCTGACGATCGCGGTCAAGGCCGCTCGCCGTGCTGCCAACATCATGCAGCGCGCGTCAAGCAATCTTGACCTGATCCGCGCCGAGCAGAAACAGCACAATGACTTTGTGAGCGAGGTGGACCGCGCTGCCGAAGCAGCCATCATCGAGATCATCCGGGAGGCTTATCCCACTCACGCCATTCTAGCCGAGGAGTCGGGCGGTGCCGCGCTGGATGGTGAATTCGTCTGGATCATCGATCCGCTCGACGGCACCACCAACTACCTGCACGGCTATCCGCAGTATGCAGTGTCGATTGCCCTGGCCCAGCGCGGCCAGGTGACCCAGGCCGTGGTCTATGACCCGAACCGCAACGACCTGTTTACCGCATCCAAGGGTTCCGGTGCCTTCCTGAATGACCGCCGCATCCGTGTCAGCAAGCGCATCAGCCTGACCGACAGTCTGGTTGCCACCGGTTTCCCGGTCAGCGACCTGAGCTATCTCGACAGCTACCTTGCCATGTTTGTCGACATGCTTAAAAAGACCGCCGGCGTGCGCCGCGAAGGTGCGGCCTCGCTGGACCTGTGCAATGTGGCCTGCGGTCGCGTCGACGGTTTCTGGGAACTCAACCTCAAGCCGTGGGACATCGCAGCCGGCAGCCTGATCGTGCAGGAAGCCGGCGGTATCGTGACCGACCTTTTCGGTGAGCAGGGCTGGCTGGAATCGGGCGACATCGTGGCCGGCAACCCGAAGGTACTGGCCCAGATGCTGCACGCACTGGCTCCGCACGTCCGTCACTGATCCTGTCTTGCCAGCAGAAAGCCGCCGGAATCCGGCGGCTTTTTTTGCGTCTGTTGCGGGAGGTCAGGCATGAAATGCCCGGTACAACCGGATGCCCGAGAAGTGTGTCTGACAAGGGGGTGGTTTTCCGGAGCATTACTGGCCGGTTTCACCGGAAAAAAGCTGTTGTCCCGTACTGATTGGGTCAGCTGTTCCGGGTTTCCTGTCGCGGGCTGGTGTGACCATGCCCGGTATGTCACGACGCGGAGTGACATGCTGCGGCAACAAAAAACCCCGGTGAATCCTGGGAAACACCGGAGTTTTGAGGTGCCACGCGATGGCGTGACACGAAGGCATACGGTTTAGACGTTGAACAGGAAGTTCATTACGTCGCCGTCCTGAACCACGTATTCCTTGCCTTCGGCGCGCATCTTGCCGGCTTCCTTGGCCTTGGCTTCGCCGCCGTACTGGATGAAGTCGGCAAACGAAATGGTCTGGGCGCGGATGAAGCCGCGTTCGAAGTCGGTGTGGATCACGCCGGCAGCCTGCGGGGCGGTATCGCCCACGTGGATGGTCCAGGCGCGGACTTCCTTC
Organism: Laribacter hongkongensis DSM 14985; assembly: GCF_000423285.1. NCBI lineage: Bacteria > Pseudomonadati > Pseudomonadota > Betaproteobacteria > Neisseriales > Aquaspirillaceae > Laribacter > Laribacter hongkongensis. The sequence continues at coordinate 160,496 of NZ_AUHR01000006.1, read as the reverse complement.
ACACCGGCGGTAAAGTAGGTTTGCAGGCCGAGGAGCTTGTAGCCGGCGCGGATCAGGCGGTTGAGCCCCGGCTCTTCCAGACCCATTTCGGCGAGGAAGTCGGTCTTGTCGGCATCGTCAAGGTCGGCAATTTCCGATTCGATCGAGGCGCACAGGGCCACGACCGGAGCACCTTCGGCATCGGCCAGGGCCTTCAGGCGGTCAAGGTGGGCGTTGTCGGCAAAACCGTCTTCCGCCACGTTGGCGACGTACATGGCCGGCTTGATGGTCAGGAGGCACAGTGGCTTGACGATGGCCAGCTCTTCCGGACTCAGCTCCAGCGAGCGGGCCGGCTTGCCCTGGTCAAGGTGCGGCACCAGCTTTTCCAGCACGGCGACCAGTGCACGGGCGTCCTTGTCACCGGCCTTGGCTTTCTTGCCTTCGCGGTTGAGGGCTTTTTCCACTGCCGACAGGTCGGCCAGGGCGAGCTCGGTGCCGATGGTTTCGATGTCGGCGATCGGGTCGACCTTGCCGGCCACATGGACGATGTTGGGGTCTTCGAAGCAGCGCACCACGTTGACGATGGCGTCGGTCTCGCGGATGTTGGCGAGGAACTGGTTGCCCAGCCCTTCGCCCTTGCTGGCACCGGCGACCAGCCCGGCGATGTCGACGAATTCGACGATGGCCGGTTGCACGCGCTGCGGATTGACGATTTTCGACAGCTCGTCCAGGCGCGGGTCCGGCACTTCGACGATGCCGACGTTGGGTTCAATGGTGCAGAACGGGTAGTTGGCGGCTTCGATGCCGGCCTTGGTCAGGGCGTTGAAGAGGGTCGACTTGCCGACATTGGGCAGGCCGACGATGCCGCATTTGAGGCTCATGGAGATTCCTTTTTTTGCATCTGGCCGCTGCGCGCTCGGGCGTGGCGGCAAGGATTCGGGGGCGCGGGTCAGGCCACGCTGAAATTGGCGCGATTGTAGCATTGACTGGCGGCCTGGCCGCAGACCGCTGCGCCGCTGGCCCAAGCCTGACCTAGGTCAGCCAGTCTGGCGATTTGCGGGTAAAGTTGCTGCAAATGGTCTATTCTTCGCGGTTTTTGCGCGAAGCAACAGCCAGGCCGCTGATGTTTTATTCCGTTTTTCGCCCAAGGTCATTGCGGGCCTTGCTGGTGGCCGCCAGTGCCGTACTGGCGGTTCTGGTAATAGGGTTGGCGTGCTGGCTGGCCTTGGGCAGTCTGCACGCCCAGCTGGACGAGCGGCAGCAACGCATGCGCGAACAGCTCGACGCCTATCTGCTGTGGCGCGTGCAGCCGCTGGTGGACCGCAGCGAGCGCCAGCTCGATCTGCTGTACCGGATGCTTGATCTTGACCAGGTGCGCCGTGGCGAAAGCCCGGTCACCATGGCGTGGCGCTATGTGTCCGAGATCAAGCCTGAACGCCATTTCGTCTTTTTCTACAACCTCAAGCACCGCAGGCTCGACAGTTTTCCGTTCTGGCCGGGGGACGGCATTTTCCAGCCGGAAACGCGGCCGTGGTTCCGGGTCGCGCAGGGGCGCCATGACGGCGTGCAGTGGATCGGGCCGTATACCGAATATACCGACGGACGCAGCGTGGTATCGATGGTGCGGCAGGTGCGCGACCATGACGGCAGCCTGCTCGGACTGCTGGTCGTGGATTTTTCGGTCGATGTCCTGCGGCAGGACCTCGACAGTGCGCTGGGTGGTTCGGGAGGCAACCTGCTGTCGGTCAGGACGGCCGGTGGAGCCGAAGTCCTGTCTAGTGGAGAAAATCCGGCACCTGACGATGTGAGGATACCTTCCCGTGTATCGTCCATGCTGCCTTTGCCGGAACACGCAGGCGGGCTGGCTCAGGCATTGCTGCACGGTATCAGGAGTGAGCGCCGGGTGGCCGGGCCGGAGTGGGTGGTGCAGGTCAGCACCAGTGGCGCACAGTTGCGGGCACAGCTGTGGCAGGCATTCCACCGCAGTGCGCTGGCCCTGATTTGCGTCGTGCTGCTGCTTGGCGGCGGTTCCCTGTATCTGCTGCGCGTGTTGCGCCACGAGCAGGCGATGATCCGTTCGGTGCTGAACCGGCTGGAAGAATACGGTCAGCTGGACAGCACGGCCGAACTGTCGCCGGCGCGGCGGCTGTTGTTCGTACGCGAAAACTACGCTGTGGTCGGCCGGCTGGTTGAACGCTTCCGCCTGCAGGCCCACGCGCTGGATTACGACTGCCTGACCGGGGCGTTGACTCGTCATGCGTTCAACCGTGACCTGGCCGGATGCTGGCAGTCCGGTGGCGACTTTGGCCTGATGTTGTTCGATGTTGACCACTTCAAGGGACTGAACGACCGCTTTGGCCATCCGTTCGGCGACGCGGTGCTGCAACGCATCGTGGCCCGGCTCGACAGCCTGCCTTGGCCGGTTGCGTGCTACCGGCTGGGCGGGGACGAATTTGCCCTGGTGCTGGAGCCGGGTATCGGACAGGCATCGTTTGTCCACGCATTCCTGCGGGCAGTGGCCGAGATGGAGTGGCGCGAGGTCGATGCCAGCGTCAGTATCAGCATCGGCGGTGTATTGCGGCATGAGGCCGACAGCCAGGAAGCGCTGATTGCGCTGGCCGACCGGCGTCTGTATGCCTGCAAGCGGCGTGGCCGCGGCTGTGCGCTGGTCAGTGACGGTGTTGCCGGAACGCTAGAGCTGCCGTGAAATCCGGCGGCGCCAGAGCCACCAGAGCGTGAGCAAGAGCAGGATGCTGCCGGCCAGGATGCCGATCACCCGTTCTTCGGTGTGCAGCGCCTGTTCCAGCCAGGCGCGGTGATGGGCGCCGTAAAACCCCAGTACCACCTTGACCGGTACGGTCAGCAGGACGGCGAGGCCGTCGGCCAGCAGGAAGCGTGCAGGCGCAATCTGGCGGCTCATGCCGGCGACCAGGTAGACGGCCACCCGGATGCCCCACAGGAAGCGGGCGGCAAACACGAACCAGATGCCGCGGCGGGCAAAGGCTGCGCGGATGCCGGCCTCGCGTTCGGCACTGACCAGCCGGTCGAAAAAGCGCCACTGGCGGATGCGGTCGCCCCAGTGCCAGCCGATGGCGTACATCGCCACGTCGCCCAGCAGGACTCCGAGAAAAGTGATGACCAGCATGTCGGCCAGACCGGCATGGCCAAGGCCGGCAACGATGCCGGCGCTGACCAGAACCACGTCTTCCGGTATCGGCACGGCCAGACCGCCTGCCAGCAGCAGGACAAAGGCCAGAAGCGCCGCATGCGGACTCAGGAGCGAGACCAGCCAGGCGCTCGACATGGAGCCGGAACCCGGGGTCAGGCTTCCGGCGGCAGTGCCGCCCGGCGGTGGCGCCGCCACCACACTGCGGCGATCACGACGGCCAGGATGCCCAGGATCACGAAGACTCCGTGCTGGCCGCGATGCACCATTTCCATCAGCCAGTCACGGTTGTAGGCGCCGAAATAGCCAAGGTAGACCCAGACCGGCACGCTGATCAGCGCTGCGAGGCCATCCAGCAGCAGGAAGCGCCAGAACGGGATGCGCCGGGTCATGCCGGCAGTCAGGAAGATCGGCGAGCGCAGGCCGGGCAGGAAGCGGGCCACGAACAGCACCCAGTTGCCGTAGCGGGCGAACTTGCCCTGCACCATGCGGAAACGCGATGGCGTGAGGATCTTGCGCACGAACTTGAGCCGGCGTACCCGTGGGCCGTACAGGCGGCCGATCAGGAACATGGTGGCATCACCTGCCAGCACGCCGGCCATGCCGACGGCGAACATGGTGTGCACGTGTGTGTAGCCCAGTCCGGAAATGATGCCGCCGGCGACCAGGGTGATGTCCTCCGGAATCGGCAGACCGAATCCGCAGGCCAGCAACACCAGAAAGACAGCGGCGTAGCCGTAGCCGGTAAAAAATTCGATCAGCGTTTGCAGGATGTCCATCAGCAGGCAGTACGGAAAATCCGGTAGGAAAAGGTGGGGAACCACAACAGAAACAACTAACACACTGATACTATCACAGCCCTCCAGAACCGCCTTTGCGGTGCCTTAAATCGACTTCCCATGACACGTCCGATCCGCGCGACCCTCGATCTGGCCGCTATCCGTCACAATTATCAACAAGCCAAAGCCTGTTCTCCGGAAAGTTTTGCCTTTGCCGTCATCAAGGCCGATGCCTACGGCCACGGTTATGAACAGGTGGCGGCAGCGCTGGCCGGTCTGGCCGACGGTTTTGCCCTCATCAACATCGAGCAGGCCCGTACCTTGCGTGAGGCCGGTCTGCGACAGCCGATCCTGTTGCTGGAGGGCTGCTTTGACCGTGCCGAACTGGAGGAAGCTGCCCGTCTGCAACTGACGGTGCCGTTTCATGCCGCGCACCAGTTCGACTGGCTGAAGCAGGGCAGCTTGCCGGCTCCGCTTGAAGTCATGCTCAAGCTCAATACCGGCATGAACCGGCTGGGATTCCGCCCCGACGAGGCGCCACGCGCCGCAGCCTGGTTGCAGGCACGCAACGACATCCGTCTGGCGGGGCTGATGACCCACTTTGCCACGGCCGACGGCGACCCCGGCATTGCCGCCCAGTTGTCCCGCTTTGACGAAGTCAATGCCTCGCTCGGCCTGCCGTCGTGCGTGGCCAATTCGGCGGCGCTGATGCGTCATCCGGCCAGCCGGCGTCAGTATGTGCGTCCAGGCATCATGCTTTACGGTGCCAGTCCGTTTGCCGACCAGTCGGCCGCTGAACTGGGGCTGCGGCCGGCCATGCGGCTGGAGGCTGACATCATTGGCGTGCAGTCGCTGCAAGCCGGAGATGCCGTCGGTTATGGCGCGACATTCGTGGCCGACCGGCCGATGCGCATTGGTGTGGTAGCCTGTGGTTATGCTGATGGCTATCCGCGTGTGGCGCCGGCCGGTACGCCCTGTGCGATCGGCGGTCAGCCTGCCCGGCTGGTGGGGCGGGTGTCGATGGACATGCTTACCATTGATCTCACCAGTCTGCCGCAGGCTGGTGTCGGAGACCGGGTGACGCTGTGGGGCGGTGATGGTGTGTCGATCGACGACGTGGCCACGGCAGCCGGGACCATCGGTTATGAACTGATGTGCGCTTTGGCGCCACGTGTGCCGCGTAGGGTGGTTGGGGCCTGAGTGCAGGCCGGCCTGTCTGTGCTTCAGACCAGGCTGGAGTTGATCTGCCTGTGCCGGAGGTGCCGTGGACCGGAACCAAAGAGGCTGCGTGCCCTACGGACAGGCCTGTGATACCGGTGTTGTGCCGTGTGGTCCGTGCATGACGGGTTGTGCGCGCGGGCTATTGGTCAACTTTCTCTTTGACTGGATTTCCGTAGTGGGCTGCTGCCGGACGGGCGAGCAGCCAAGGTCCGGCCAATCCTGATGCCATGGTTTGCCTGGTGGTTGCCGGGTGCGAACCGGGGGCAATCTGGTGACAGACGGGGGACCCCGCTTGGTATCCACACAAACAAAAAGACGGATGCCCCTTGGGGCATCCGTGCATGCAATAACTGGCTCAGGCCTGTGTTCCGTCAGTCCGGATCCCTGCGCTGGCGGGGACGGCTACGGCCCGGGTGGGCGCTAGATCGTGCGTGAGTACCTGGCTTTGGTCGTGCGTTCGCGCAAGTGGCGGTCGAAGACCATGGCGATGGTCCGGATCAGGAAGCGTCCTTTGGGCGTGATGGTGATCCACTCTTCGTCCATCGTGAGCAGTCCCAGATCGGCATGGTCGGCCAGTCGTTCCAGCTCGGGGGCGAAGTATTGCCGGAAGTCGATGCCGAAGCTTTCTCCCATGGCATCCATCGACAGGGCAAAGCGGCACATCAGGGCCTGGATGATGGCCCGGCGCAGCAGGTCGTCCGCCGACAGGTGCATGCCGCGCATGACCGGAAGATGACCGGCATCCAGCGCGGCATAGTAGCGCTCGATGTCCTTTTCGTTCTGGTGGTAGCTGGCACCGACCTTGCCGATGGACGATACGCCGATGGCAATCAGGTCATGGTCGGCGTGGGTGGAGTAGCCCTGGAAATTGCGTTGCAGGCGTCCTTGTCGCAGGGCAACCGCCAGATCGTCGTCCGGCAGGGCGAAGTGATCCATGCCGATGAAGACATAACCGGCATCGGTGAGGGTCTGTACGGCCATTTGCAGGATGTCGAGCTTGGCCGATGGTGACGGAAGGTCTGCCTCGTTGATGCGCCGCTGCGGCATGAACAGGGTGGGCAGATGTGCATAGTTGTAGAAAGCCAGCCGGTCCGGACGGATTTCGAGCACGGTTTCCAGCGTGGTCTGCACCGATTCGAGTGTCTGGTGCGGCAGGCCGTAGATCAGGTCGATGCTGACGGACTTGAAGCCGCTGGCTCGTGCTGCATCAATGACGGCGCGGGTTTCTTCCAGGCTCTGGATGCGGTTGACGGCTGTCTGTACCTGCGGGTCAAAGTCCTGTACGCCGACCGACATGCGGTTGAAACCAAGGCTGGCCAAGTGTTTGACGTTGTCTGCCGTGACTTTGCGCGGATCGATTTCGATTGAGTATTCGCCATGCGGTACGAGCTGGAAGTGACGGCCGATTGCCTGCATCAGGCGCGTCATCTGTGCATCCGACAGGAAGGTGGGTGTGCCTCCGCCAAAGTGGAGCTGGGCCAGCTGCGGGTGACCTTGCAGGTACTCGGCATGCAGGGCCAGTTCGCGCTCGAGATAATCCAGATAGGTATCCGCGCGTGACTTGTCTTTGGTGATGATCTTGTTACAGGCGCAGTAGTAGCAAACGGTATTGCAGAAAGGAATATGAGCGTATAATGATACGCCTCGGGCGCAGGCGCCGATTTGCCTTTGTTTCAGCCAATGGTGATAATCGGCCTCGCTGAATGCATCAGTAAAACGATCCGCTGTGGGGTAGGAGGTGTAGCGAGGGCCGCTTCCATCGAGTTTTTCGATCAGTTCGCGGTCAAAAACGAACTGCACAGGCGTGATGCCTGATTCAGTAAAATTTGTCATCTGGGTATACCTTTCAGGCACTGCTGTACTTTGCCTGAGTGGGACAGTCTAACCTTTGATGATGGTCAAGACCGGACTGAAAGTTAACCTTTTTGCATATTATGGCCGAACACAACCCGATCTGCGCCCATACACTGAAGGTCTCTTGCTCAAGCTGCAGCCTGCGTGAGCTGTGCCTCCCCATCGGTTTGAACCGGGAGGAGATGAGTCAGCTTGATGCGGTCATCCGTCAAAGCCGGCGCTTGAAACGTGGTGAATACCTGTTCCGGGCTGGCGAGCCGTTCAAGTCGATGTTTGCGATTCGTACCGGTTTTTTCAAGACCTGCATTTCCAGTCATGATGGCCGCGAGCAGGTGACCGGATTCCAGATGTCCGGCGAGCTTCTGGGGCTGGATGGTGTTTCGAGTGGTGCCCACGGCTGTGATGCGGTCGCACTGGAAGATGCCGAGGTCTGCGAATTGCCATTTGTCCGCATGGAGAGCCTTGGGCGCGAGATTCCGTCGCTGCAGCATCATTTCTTCCGCTTGATGAGCCGTGAAATCGTTCGAGACCAGTCGGTCATGCTGCTGCTGGGCAACATGAAGGCCGAGGAGCGTCTGGCTGCATTCCTGCTTAACCTGTCCCAACGCTTTTCGGCACGCGGTTTTGCAGCCAACGATTTCATCCTGCGCATGAGCCGTGAAGAAATCGGCTCCTTTCTGGGGTTGAAGCTGGAAACGGTCAGCAGGACCTTGTCCAAGTTCCAGTCCCAAGGCTGGATTACGGTCGAGCACAAGCATATCCAGCTGATTCAGCCCGAGCGTCTGAAAGATCTGGTAGGCGGATGTCTTCCCGCCACACAACCACCGCAATCCTGATTTCGTCTTCATCACTTCGTTATTGCTGTCAAAGCCCGCCATATGGCGGGCTTTTTCTTGCTCTGGCTAGAACAGCATGTCCTTGCTGATACCTTTGCGTCGCAATATGCGCCGCAGGCTTTCGAGTCCTTCAATCTGGATCTGGCGAACCCGCTCACGGGTCAGGCTCAGGCTGTCTGCAAGCTCTTCAAGAGTACAGATTTCGTAGCCATTCAGCCCGTAGCGCCGCTCAATGACCAGCCGCTGCTTGTCGGTCAGCTGCTTCAGCCAAGTCTGGACGTAGCGGTTGACCTGCATGCCGTGCAGCTTGATGTCCGGCTCTTCCTGCTGCTCGTCGGGAATGGATTCGCCGATGGTGAGCATGGGGTCGATATCAAGTGGCGCATCCAGAGAGGCCATGCGCTCGTTGAGGCTCATGACCCGGCGGACTTCCTCCGGTGGCTTGCCGACAAGGTGGGCAATTTCATCGATCGTGGGATCGCGGCCAATCTGGCTTTCGAGATGACGCGATGCCCGCAGGTAGACGTTGAGCTCCTTGATGACATGAACGGGCAGACGGATCGTGCGCGACTGGTTCATGATGGCGCGTTCGATCGACTGGCGAATCCACCAGGTGGCGTAGGTCGAGAAGCGGAAACCACGCTCGGGATCGAATTTTTCCAGTGCATGCATCAAGCCGATGTTGCCTTCCTCGATCAGATCGAGCAGAGCCATGCCGCGATTGATGTAATGCTTGGCAATGTTCACGACGAGGCGCAGGTTGTGTTCGATCATGCGCTGCCGGGCTTCGAAGTCACCCTGTACCACCCGGCGCGCCAAGGCACGTTCTTCGTCGGGAGTCAGCAGAGCATTGTTGCCGATGTCATTGAGGTAGATCTGGGTAACGTCGGCTACTTCTTCGTAGGCACGACCGCCGGACTCTTCAGCCTCTGCAGCTTCCTGTTCTTCGTCGTGCTTGTCTTCCTCGAGTTCGTCTACTTCTTCATCGTCGATACGGTCAATGTCGTTGTTACTCATGTCGGTATTTTCCCTCTGCCAGTCAGGCTCCGGCGAGTGCGGGCTCAGAGCTGCGGCATGTAGTTATATGGATCGACCGGTTTGCCGTAGCGGCGCAATTCGAAGTGCAGTTTGGTCTTGTCTGCGTCCGAGTTGCCCATTTCGGCAATTTTCTGGCCTTTCCGGACCGCCTGTCCCTCTTTGACCAAGAGGGTGTTGTTATGTGCGTAGGCGCTCAGGAAAGCCTTGTTGTGCTTGATGATGATGAGTTTTCCGTAGCCTCGTAATCCTGTGCCGCTGTAGACCACCTTGCCGTCGGCAGCAGCCTGAACAGGCTGACCCATTTTGCCTGGAATGTCTACCCCTTTGGTTCTCTCGTCATATTTTGACGGTGATCCGCTTACAGGCCACTGCCAGCCGCTCTCGGGCGTATCGGCATCGGCTGCGCGCGGGGCGGCAGGACGGGTATCCGTTTTGCCGGCTGGTTCCGGTACAGGCTTGTTGGCAGTTTTGTCTCCCTGGGGTGCAGTGGGTTTGTCCGGTGTGGCCGTTGCACCCGAAGGTGCGGTATTGCCGGCCGTCTGGCTTTCCCGTGCCAATTGCTCGGCTGCTGCGGGTGAATACGGCAGTTTCAGTCCTTTAGGATGTTGTTTGATGCTACCGTCACCGCTCTGGGTCGCCCCTGTGGCATAAACCGGTGCAGCAGACACCCCTGCAGGTTGCTGGCTGCTGTCTGCCTGCGGACTGGCAGCTGTCGGTGCACGACCGTCGCCCTTGACCTGGATCCGCAGCGTCTGGCCTACCTTGATGTCAGCCGGATTGCTGATGCCGTTCAGTTCAGCCAGCTCCCGGTAGCCCATGCCGTGATTCAGTGCAATCCTGAACAGGTTGTCACCCGGTTTGACGGTATAGGTTTCCGGTAATCCGGTCATGTCTGCCTGCCCGGCGGTGGCATTTTCACCGACAGGCGTTGAACCGACCGGAGTAATCCGGCTGGCTGCCGGTGCGGCATAGGCCGTACTGGCTTCCGTGACGGGGCGCGGGGCTGCATCAGCCTGTTGTCCGGCATTCCCATGCTGGACAATCGGTGCGGCGGGTTGTTCCAGTGCACTGCATCCGGACAGGAGCAGTACACCGCCACACCAGGCGAATCGAGCGACACGTTTGCAGGCCAAAAACATCATCCTAACCTTCTAGTAAATTAGGTTTAAACAAGCACCCCGGATATGTCCAGAACAAAATTAGCATTTGCTGAATTTTATTGAACTATTTTTCACTGGCGACCGGACAGCAGCGGGACAAATTTCACCGGATCCAGCTTCTGGCGCCGTAGTCCGCTGGCGGTGCGTTCGATCATCCACAGGTGCTGTTCGAGATCATTGCCGACCGGAAGAACCAGCCGGCCGTTGGCTGCCAGCTGGTTGGTCAGCTCGTCCGGAATGGCCGGTGCCGCTGCCGCCACGATGATGCTGTCAAAGGGCGCAGCCTCGGGCAGGCCCTGCCGGCCGTCGGTATGTACCAGCCGTGGTGTCACCATGCGCGCAGCACGCAGGTTGAGCCGGGCCTTGTCCAGCAGGGCGGCGATCCGTTCGACGGAATACACCTCGGGAAACAGCCGCGACAACACGGCGGCCTGGTAACCGCAGCCAGTACCGACTTCCAGTACGCGCCCGGGTGTGCGGCCTTCCAGCAGCAGTTCGATCATGCGTGCCACGATCAGGGGTTGGGAAATGGTCTGGCCATGACCCAGCGGCAGGGCCGTGTCGTCATAGGCACGGCTGGCCAGTGCCGGATCGACAAACAGGTGGCGCGGTACGGCATAGAGCGCAGCAAGCACCCGTTCGTCACGGATGCCCTGTTCCTGCAGGCGCTCGATCATGCGGCGCCGGGTCCGGTCGGACGTCAGGCCGCTGCCGGTGACGGCAGAGCGTTGGGTCAGGGATTGAGCCATGCCGGAAGCTCCGCCAGTTGCCGGTATCCCGTCAGGTCGATCGACAGCGGGGTGACTGAGACAAACCCTTCTCGCACGGCATGAAAGTCGGTGCCTTCCCCGGCGTCCTGCGCCGGGCCGGCGGCGCCGACCCAGTAAACCACGTCACCACGCGGGTTGACGCTTTTGACCACCGGCTCGGCATGGTGACGCCGGCCCAGACGGGTGGCAACCGTGCCTCGCAGCTCGTGGAACGGCCGGTCCGGCACGTTGATGTTGAGCAAGGTGGGTTCGGTGAATGGCCGGTCCATCATCCGCTGCACGATGTCGAGCGTGACCTGTACGGCCGTGTCGAGGTGCTCGCCAGGCTTGGCGGCCAGCGAAACAGCCAGCGACGGCACACCGAGCAGGAAGCCCTCGGTCGCGGCGGCCACCGTACCGGAGTACACGGTGTCGTCACCCATGTTGGCTCCGTGGTTGATGCCGGAGATCACCATGTCCGGTTGCTGGTCGAGCATGCCGGTGACGGCCAGATGCACGCAGTCGGTGGGCGTGCCGTTGACGAAATAAAAACCGTTGGGTGCCCGGCGCAGCATCAGGGGGCGATCCAGTGTCAGGGAGTTGGATGCACCGCTGCGGTCCCGCTCGGGGGCGACCACCGTTACCGTGCCCAGTGTTGCCAGCCCGGCTGCCAGGGCCTCGATGCCCGGGGCGAAATAACCGTCATCGTTACTCAGCAAAAACCTCATGTTCCGTCCCCCTTTGCCGGTCAGGCCCCTTGATAGCGACTGCTGAATTCCAGCATGCGTTCGATCGGCAGGCGGGCAGCATCCATCTGTGCCGGAGTCAGGTAATCGATCACCGTGCCTTCCCCTGCCTGGGCGCGACGTACTGCGTCGACCGTGTTGAGCTTCATGTAAGGACAGGAGTTGCACTGGCAGCCGGTGTAAATCGGTGCCTGCCGCAGGTCGAGGTCCGGACGGGCTTCGTGCATGTTGTACAGGATGCCGTCTTCGGTGGCGACGAAGATCACGGATTGCGGGCTGCCCTGGTATTGCCTGATCCAGTTGAGCATGCCGGAGGTCGAGCCGACGTAATCGGCACGCTTGAGCACCGGCAACGGGCTTTCCGGGTGGGCGATCAGGAAGCTTTCGCCGGATACGGATGCCAGGGCTTCATCCAGCGCAGCTTCGTTGAACTTGTCGTGTACTTCGCACACGGCGGTCCAGAGCGGCATGTCGTAGCCGTACTGGAAGTTCAGGTAGGCGCCCATGTTGCGGTCGGGCGAGAAAATGACCTTTTTGCCCTCGGCGTACAGGTGGGCAATGATGTCGTCGACGTTGCGACTGGTGACGATCCAGTCCGACAGTGCCTTGTGTTCGGCTGACGAGTTGATGTACGACACGTGCACATGGTCGGGGTAACGTTCGCGCCAGGCCTTGAGGGCGGCCACGTCGGTCTGGGTGACCAGTGAACAGGTGGAGCCGGCGTCGGGCAGGATGACCGTGGCCTCCGGGTTGAGGATCCTGGCGGTTTCAGCCATGAAACGGACACCGGCAAAAACGATGATGTCCGCTTCGGCATCGCGGGCAAACAGGGACAGTTCCAGACTGTCGCCAACCTTGTCGGCCATGCGCTGGATGTCGGGTGCCGTGTAATAGTGGGCCAGAGTCACGACACGGGTCATGATGGTAGTCTCCGCTAAAGGCAATATCTGCCTAAATCTGCAATAGAAAACCGCGCCACTTTAGCAAAAAAACGACATGCCCGTCCCGGCCTGCTCCGGTTGCCGGGCGCAGGTTGACAGGGCGCAAGCACGGACCGGTTGTGTTGCGGTATTCATCAACCGGTAAAATAACCATACCTTTGGCATCGTATGATGCCTTTGTGCTGCTCTGGGAAAATCGTCATGAAACCGCACTACCTTACCCCCCTGCTGTCGCCCAAAACGGTTGCCGTGATCGGCGCCAGTGAAACCCCAGGCTCGGTGGGGCAGGCGGTCTTTGCCAACCTGCTGGCGGGTGGCTTCAAGGGCCGGCTGTATCCGGTCAACCTGAACCACCGGGTCGTGGGCGGCATGCCGGCTGTCAGTTCGGTGCGCTCGATCGAAGCGCCGATCGATCTGGCCGTCGTCACCACTGCCGTGCGGACGTGGCCGGGCATCATGAAGGAGTGTGGCAAAAAAGGCGTCAAGGCCGTGCTGTTTGCCAAGGAATTCGGCGACGCCGACCCGCTGGCGCACGAAGTGATGCAGGAATCGCTGGCCATCGCCCGCGAATACCGCATCCGGGTGCTGGGGCCGAACATGCTGGGGCTGATGCGGCCGACCATCGGCCTCAATGCCAGCAACTACAACGGCACCGTGCGTGCCGGCAACCTGGCGCTGGTGTCGCATTCATCAGCATTGTGCGCTGCCATGCTCGACTGGGCCGACGCCAAGGGCATCGGCTTTACCAGCGTCATTTCGATGGGTGACAGCGTCGACCTCGATTTTGGCGAGATCCTCGATTACCTCGTTTACGACAACCAGACCCAGGGCATCCTGCTGCACCTGCACCACATTCATGATGCCCGCCGCTTCATGAGCGCGCTGCGCATGGCATCCCGGACCAAGCCGGTGGTGGTGATCAAGTCTGGTCGGGCCGCCGAACCGCTGAGCGGGGTCACGACCTCCAGTCACCTGACCGCCAGCGAGGACGTGTACGACGCCGCCCTCGAGCGTGCCGGTGTGCTGCGGGTCAACACCATCGCGCAGCTCTTTACGGCCGCCCGCGTGCTGGCCGCCAATTACCGCTCGCAGGGCGACCGGCTGGCCATCGTCACCAACGGCATCGGCCCCGGCATCCTGGCGGCTGACGCGGCCCGCGCCATCGGCGTGGAACTGGCCACGCTGTCGGACCATACCGTGCAGCTTTTCAACGATGTGTTGCCCTCCAACTGGTCGCGCGGCAACCCGGTCGACATCGTTGGCGATGCCAGTCCGGTGCGGTTCCGGACGGCAGTCAAGGCCTGTCTTGACGACCCGAACGTGGATGGTGTGCAGGTGATCTGCACGCCCCAGCTCAGTACCGATCACCTGAATACGGCGCAGCTGATGGTCGACCTGCGCAAGGAAAGCAACAAGCCGCTTTTGCTGTCGTGGCTGGGCGACACCAAGGTGGCTGCCAGCCGCGAGCTGTTTGTCCGGCACCGGGTGGCGCACTTCCGGGCGCCGGAGGCCGCGGTGGAAGTGTTCCGGGCGCTGGCAGCCTTCCATCGCAACCAGCGCCTGCTGTTGCAGACCCCGCCGCCGTTGCAGTTCGAGGAAGTGTCGGCAGACGTGGCCGGGGCGCGCAAACTGATCCGCACGGCGCTGGACGAGGGGCGCTCGGTGTTGTCCGAGCTGGAATCCAAGGCACTGCTGGCGGCCTTCAACCTGCCGGTCAACCAGGTACGGCTGGCGCGGACGTCAGCCGAAGCAGTGGCGTATGCCGAAGAGTTCGGCTACCCGGTCGTGCTGAAAATCGATTCGCCGGACGTGATCTACAAGTCCGACGTGGGTGGAGTGGAGCTGAACCTGCGGACCGAGGCTGCGGTGCGGGCCATGTTCGAGGCGATCCTCGAGCGCACCCGTCAGCACCGGCCGGATGCCCGCATCAACGGCATCCTGGTGCAGCCGATGACCCGGCCGCGTTACGGGCGCGAGCTGATGGTCGGGGTGACGCACGATGACAGCTTCGGGCCGGTGATGACCTTCGGCATGGGCGGCATTGCCGTCGAGGTGCTGAACGACACCAGCATTGCCTTGCCGCCGCTGAACGACTATCTGGCCGAGCGGATGATCGAGCAGACCCGGGTGCGCACCATTCTGGGCGCATTCAAGAACATGCCGCCGGTGCGGCTGGATGCCATTCGTCAGGTGCTGCTGCGCGTGTCGGAAATGGTGTGCGCGCTGCCGGAGTTGTGGGAGATGGACATCAATCCTCTGATCGCCGACGAAAACGGCGTGGTGGCGCTGGATGCGCGCGTGGTGATCCGAGAGGCCGGCAGCGAGCGGCGTTTCGGGCATATGTCGATCATGCCGTATCCGGCTGACCGGGCACACAGTGCCAAGCTGTCGGACGGTACCATCGTGCAGATTCGGCCGATGCGGCCGGAGGATGCGGACATGCAGCAGGAGTTTGTCCGCAACCTGTCGGACGAAAGCCGCTACAACCGCTACATGTCGAGTATCAAGCAACTGTCGCAGCAGCTGCTGGTGCGCTTTACCCAGCTGGATTACGACCGTGAGATGGCGTTTGTCATGCTGCACGACACGCCCCGCGGGACGGAACAGATCGCAGTCTCCCGTTATTTCATGGAGTCCGACAACGAAACCTGCGAGTTTGCGCTGGTGGTGGCGGACAACTGGCAAGGCAAGGGTATCGGTCCGGTCATGATGCAGGCGATTTTCGATGCAGCCCGCGAGCAGGGCCTGAAAACCATGTACGGCGAGGTGCTGGCCAGCAACAAGGGCATGCTCAAACTGATGCACAAGCTCGGTTTCCGGGTCGAGCCCCATCCGGAAGACCGCTCGCTGACGCTCTGCACGCTGGACCTGAGCCAGTTAAACCCTGCTGGCTGATACAGGGCTTTGTCGGCAAGCAGCTTGCCTTGCGCCGGAAAAGCCCAGTAAAATCCGCCGTTTCACGTTCACCCGGTTTTAAAAGAGAGACAACCATGGTTGTAATTCGTCTTGCCCGCGGCGGTGCCAAGAACCGTCCGTTCTACAACATCGTTGTGACTGATTCGCGTAACCGTCGCGATGGCCGCTTCATCGAGCGCGTGGGTTTCTACAACCCGGTCGCCGCCGAAGGCTCCGAGCGCATCCGTCTGAACAGCGACCGTCTGGCCTACTGGACCGGCGTCGGTGCCCAGGTGAGCGACGCTGTGGCCAAGCTGCTGAAGCAGCAGGCTGCCTGAGCCGTTTTGCCCGATTTCGATTTTGCAGTAACAAACGGACGCACTGATTCATGAAAACGCAGGATCTGGTCGTCATGGGTTATGTGTCCGGCGCTTTTGGGGTGCGTGGCTGGGTTCGTATCCAGGCTGATACCGAATACGCCGATGGCCTGTTTGATTACCCGACATGGTGGATTGGCCGCGAAGACTCGTGGCAGGAATACCGGGTGGTCGAAGGCAAGGCGCAACCCAAAGGGGTGGTTGCCCAGCTTGAGGGGGTGGATGACCGTGATGTCGCGTGTGCATTGCGCGGCTGCGAGGTCGCCATTCCGCGTTCAGCCCTGCCGGAAACCGGTGACAACGAGTTCTACTGGGCCGACCTGATCGGCATGGCCGTGAGCAATCCGGCCGGCACGGCATTCGGCGTCGTCGACAGCCTGATGCAGACCGGTGCCAATGATGTGCTGGTCGTGCGGGATGGCAAGCAACAGACGCTGATTCCGTTCGTCAAGGCTTTCATTCTGGATGTGGACCTTCAGGCCAGACGCCTGACGGTCGACTGGGAAGCCGGTTTCTGATGCGGATTGATGCTGTCACGCTGTTCGCGCCGATGTTTGAGGCGCTGACCCGGAGCGGGGTGACCCGCCGGGCTGCCGAGCAGGGTATCTGGTCATTTCATGCGTGGAATCCTCGCGATTTCACCACGGACAACTACCATACTGTCGATGACAGGCCTTACGGTGGCGGTCCTGGCATGGTGATGCTGTGCGAACCTCTGCAGCAGGCGCTGCGACAGGCCGTGGCAGCCCAGCAGGCTGATGGGGCTGCGCGTATCCGCCGGATTTACCTGTCTCCGCAAGGCGAGCCGCTGACTGACCGCAAGGTGCAGGAGCTGGCTGGTCTGGACGGGCTGGTACTGCTGTGCGGACGCTACGAAGGTGTTGACGAGCGTTTGCTGCAAAGCGAAATCGACGAAGAAATCTCGATTGGCGACTATGTACTGTCGGGGGGAGAGCTTCCCGCGATGGTCCTGATGGACGCCGTCGTGCGCCGGCTGCCAGGCGTCTTGAATGACGCCCAGTCGGCCGAGCAGGACTCGTTTGCCACGGGACTGCTGGATTGCCCGCACTATACCCGACCGGAAGTTTTTGACGGGGTGCGGGTGCCGGACGTGCTGCTTTCGGGTAATCACGCTGAAATCGCCAAATGGCGGCTCAAGATGGCGCTCGGGAGAACCCGGGAACGGCGTCCTGACCTCTTGGCGAACCGGCAACTGACCAAACAGGAGGCACGGCTGCTGGCACAGTATCAGCAGGAACATGCCCCGGATAACAACAGGAGTTCATCATGAATCTGATTCAGCAACTCGAGCAGGAAGAAATTGCTCGCCTTGGCAAAACCATCCCTGAATTCGCCCCGGGTGACACCGTTGTGGTGCAAGTGAAGGTGAAGGAAGGCAACCGCGAACGTCTGCAGGCGTTTGAGGGTGTGGTGATTGCTAAGCGCAACCGCGGTCTGAACAGCTCGTTCATCGTTCGCAAGATTTCATCGGGCGAAGGCGTTGAGCGTACGTTCCAGGCTTACTCGCCGCTGGTGGCTTCGATCGAAGTCAAGCGTCGCGGTGATGTGCGTCGCGCCAAGCTGTACTACCTGCGCGAACGTTCGGGCAAGTCGGCCCGCATCAAGGAAAAGCTGGTCCGCAAGGTCAAGGCTGCCTGATTGCCGGCCTGATTTGGCAAGCCAGAACTCAAGGGAGCGCGTGCGCAAGCACCGCTCCTTTTTCTTTGGTTACGGGTGAGGAGCAAACCATGCTGGACTGCATTGTTCCGATGCCGTGGGGAGGTACTCTGGCCATACGGGTGAAGGACGGGGCCCTTCTGTCGATTGATTTCCTGGATGCCGGAACAGGGCTGCATGCGCCGGAGCATCCTGTGGCCTGTCAGGTACGGGATGCCGTACATGGCTATCTGTCATGTCCGCATCAGTCATGGCCATCCATCGTACGTTACCCGCAGGGCAGCATGTTCCAGCAACGGGTGTGGGCTGCCATTGCGGCCATCCCGGTCGGGCAGACCCGCAGCTATGGTGAACTGGCCCGGCAACTGGACAGCAGTGCCCGGGCAGTGGGGCGGGCATGCGGCGATAATCCGTGGCCGGTGCTGGTGCCGTGCCACAGGGTGGTCGCAGCGAACGGGCTGGGCGGGTTCAACCATGATCGTGGAGACGGGATGCTGGCGATTAAGCGGTGGCTGCTGGCCCATGAGCAAGGCGAGAGACAGGCAGAACTGTTCTGAAAACAATCATGCCGCCCCACGGGGCGGCATGATTCATGTTGCCGGATCTGTAAAAGTTCAGGCTTCATCTTCAGTGATGGCCTGTTGCCTGGTATGGGTATCCTCCTGGTCAAACTGCAGCACGACCTTGTCGGCAGATTCGTCGTGGTCGATGGTGACCGAGCCACCTTCGGACAGTCGTCCGAACAGCAGTTCGTCCGCCAGCGCCTTGCGGATGGTATCCTGGATAAGGCGTGCCATGGGACGGGCTCCCATTTGCGGATCGAAGCCCTTGCGTGCAAGGAAGCGCTTGAGTTCGTCGGAAAACTGGATTTCCACCTTGCGTTCGGACAGCTGGGCCTCCAGCTGCATCAGGAACTTGTCCACCACTTGCAGGATGATGGTTTCGTCGAGCATGCGGAAGGAAATGATGGCATCCAGCCGGTTACGGAATTCCGGTGTGAACAGGCGCTTGATGTCTGCCAGCTCGTCTCCGCTGGCCTTGGTGCTGGTAAAGCCGATGCTGGATTTGGACAGGCTTTCGGCTCCGGCATTGGTAGTCATGATGATGATCACGTTACGGAAATCGGCTTTGCGGCCGTTGTTGTCCGTTAGCGTGCCATGGTCCATGACCTGCAGCAGGATGTTGAAAATGTCCGGATGCGCTTTTTCGATCTCGTCCAGCAGCAGCACGGCGTACGGGTGCTTGTTGATCTGCTCGGTCAACAGACCACCCTGTTCGAAACCGACATAACCGGGTGGCGCACCGATCAGGCGGCTGACAGCATGGCGTTCCATGTATTCCGACATGTCAAAGCGGATCAGCTCAATGCCCAGCGTGTAGGCAAGCTGCCGGGCCACTTCGGTTTTGCCGACGCCCGTCGGGCCGGAAAACAGGAAGCTGCCGATCGGTTTTTGCGGATTACCCAGGCCGGAACGTGCCATCTTGATGGCAGCGGCCAGTGCCTCGATGGCCGGGTCCTGTCCGAAGACCACATTTTTCAGGTCGCGCTCGAGAGTCTTGAGAGCATTGCGATCGTTGTTGGAAACCGTTTTGGCCGGAATGCGGGCGATTTTCGAAACAATGTCTTCGATTTCGTGTTTGGAAATCACCTTCTTCTGGCGGGACTTGGGCAGGATGCGTTGCGCTGCACCAGCCTCATCGATGACGTCGATGGCCTTGTCCGGCAGATGCCGGTCATTGATGTAGCGTGCAGACAATTCGGCTGCGGTGCTCAGGGCCGAAAGGGTGTACTTGATGCCATGGTGGGCTTCAAAGCGCGACTTGAGACCTTTGAGGATCTGGATGGTCTGCTCGACCGTCGGCTCGGCTACGTCAATTTTCTGGAAGCGACGGGAAAGTGCGTTGTCTTTCTCAAAAATGCCGCGGTATTCGTTGTAGGTTGTGGCTCCAATGCAGCGCAGCGAACCGTTGGACAGAGCGGGTTTGAGCAGGTTGGAGGCATCCAGCGTTCCACCTGAGGCGGCGCCGGCACCGATCAGGGTGTGGATTTCGTCGATGAACAGGATGGCATTGCGGTCTTCCGACAGCTGTTTGACCACGCCTTTTAGGCGTTGCTCGAAATCTCCGCGGTATTTGGTCCCGGCAAGCAGGGCACCCATGTCCAGTGCGTAGACCGTGGACTGTGCGAGTACTTCGGGAACTTCGCCTTGCACGATGCGGCGGGCCAGGCCTTCGGCAATGGCGGTTTTGCCTACGCCGGCCTCTCCGACCAGCAGAGGGTTGTTCTTGCGCCGGCGACAGAGGATCTGGATGACGCGTTCCAGTTCGTGGTCGCGTCCGATGACAGGATCGATCTTGCCTGCCTGGGCCATCTGGTTGAGGTTTTGGGTGTAGTTTTCGAGTGCGCCACCGGCGGAGCTGGCCTCGGCTTCCTGCTCGTTTTCGCTGTTTTCATTCTGGCTGCTGGGAGCCGGCCGGCCGGGAGGCGGTTCGCTTTTCTTGTTGTTTCCGCTGTCCTTGGTGATGCCGTGAGAAATGAAGTTGACGACATCCAGCCGGCTGATATTCTGCTGATGCAGGAAATACACTGCATGTGAGTCTTTTTCGCCGAAGATGGCAACAAGAATGTTGGCGCCGGTGACTTCTTTCTTCCCCGAACTCTGCACGTGCAGGATGGCGCGCTGGATGACCCGCTGGAAACCCAGCGTGGGCTGCGTTTCGACGTCTTCGCTGCCGGGTACGACAGGTGTGTGTTCGTCGGTGAATTCAGTCAGTTGCTTGCGCAGCTGGTCTATGTTGGCTCCGCATGAGCGCAAGACTTCTGCTGCTGACGGGTTGTCGAGCATGGCCAGCAGCAGGTGCTCGACGCTGATGAGTTCATGCCGTTTCTGGCGGGCCTCCATGAATGCCATGTGGAGACTGACTTCGAGTTCCTGCGCAATCATCTGCTTTCCTCCATCACGCACTGCAACGGATGTTCGTGCGTGCGTGCGTAGTCTCTGACCTGGCTGACCTTGGTGGCGGCGACGTCGCGGGTGAATGTCCCGCAGATGCCCCGACCTTCAGTGTGTATTTTCAGCATAACCTGCGTTGCCTGCTCGCGCCCCATGTAAAAGAAGCGCTCAAGCACGATGACAACGAAATCCATGGGAGTAAAGTCGTCATTCAGCAAGACCACTTTATACATGGGGGGAGGTGCGGTCCGGATCTTGCTCGGAGCAAGATCCGTTCCGTCCTGGTACGGCATCGACATACTGCGGACTTTCTCTATCGAGAGATTTAATGTTGGCTTGTCGGAACACTTTTTCAAGCGGTGCCGCCATTATGCTGAATGGCTTGACGCTCTCATGATAGTCACGTACAACAAGAACAGTGTTTGGACAGGTGATTTGCGCTAATGCTTCAGACGGGTCGCAATTTCTGCCGGCAAACACGCAAGCATGGGTGCAACACCCGATCAGGCAACAATATTAAGCAAGGAAGTGTTTCAGATGGCAACTGGTACCGTTAAGTGGTTCAATGACGCCAAAGGCTTTGGTTTCATCACCCCCGATGATGGCGGTGAAGATTTGTTTGCACATTTCTCTGCCATCAACATGAATGGCTTCAAAACATTGAAAGAAGGCCAGCGTGTCAATTTCGATGTCAATCAGGGCCCGAAAGGCAAGCAGGCCAGCAACATCACTGCTGCTGCCTGATTCGACACAACGATCAAAAAAGCCCGGTGCTGCAGTCAGCATCGGGCTTCTTGTTTTTACGGGTCGGGAAGCATGAAAAAGCCCCTGCCATTGGGCTGGCAAGGGCTTTATTGCTACTACTGGCTCCGGATTACATCCGGGCAATCATTGCATCGCCGAATGCCGAGCAGCTGACTTCTTCAGCATTGTCCATCAGGCGGGCAAAATCGTAGGTGACAACCTTGTCGCTGATGGCTTTTTCCATGGAGCTGATGATCAGGTCAGCCGCTTCGGTCCAGCCCAGATGACGCAGCATCATCTCGGCAGACAGGATCAGCGAACCCGGGTTGACCTTGTCGAGGCCGGCATATTTCGGTGCGGTACCGTGGGTGGCTTCAAACATGGCCACTTCATCCGACAGGTTGGCACCCGGAGCGATGCCGATACCGCCAACCTGGGCTGCCAGTGCATCGGAAACGTAGTCGCCGTTGAGGTTGCAGGTGGCGATCACGTCATACTCGGCCGGGCGCAGCAGGATCTGTTGCAGGAAGGCATCAGCAATCGCATCCTTGACGATGATCTCGCGGCCGGTTTTCGGGTTGGTGAACTTGCACCACGGGCCACCGTCGATCGGCTGGGCACCGAATTCGTTTTTGGCCAGATCGTAGGCCCAGTCACGGAAGCCACCTTCGGTGAACTTCATGATGTTGCCCTTGTGCACGATGGTTACCGACTTGCGGTCGTTGTCGATGGCGTACTGGATTGCCTTGCGCACCAGACGCTCGGTCCCCTCTCTGGAAACCGGCTTGATGCCGATCCCCGAGGTTTCCGGGAAGCGGATTTTTTTCACGCCCATCTCGTTTTGCAGGAAAGCGATCACTTTCCTGGCTGCATCGCTTTCGGCCTGCCATTCGATACCGGCATAGATATCTTCGGTGTTCTCGCGGAAGATCACCATGTCGGTCAGGTCCGGACGCTTCAGCGGCGAAGGGACGCCCTGGAAGTAGCGCACCGGGCGCAGGCAGACGTACAGGTCGAGTTCCTGGCGCAGGGCCACGTTGAGCGAACGGATGCCACCGCCAACCGGAGTGGTCATCGGGCCCTTGATCGACACCACGTAATCACGCAGGGCCGCCATGGTTTCGGCCGGCAGCCAGACATCGCCGCCGTAGACGCGGGTGGATTTTTCACCGGCGTAGATTTCCATCCAGTGGATTTTCTTTTCGCCCTTGTAGGCTTTTTCCACTGCGGCATCGACCACCTTGATCATGACCGGAGAGATATCGATGCCGATACCGTCACCTTCGATGAACGGGATGATCGGATTGTTCGGGACCGGTTGGCCTGCAACGATTTTCTGGCCGCCTTGCGGCACCTTGATGTGGGACGTGCTCATGCCTGCTCCATCTGGATTAACTGGAATGAAAGACCCGGAGGTCATGGAAGGTCACGGGGCCGGGTCTGACGGATGCCGGAGAAGGGAAAAACCGCGGGACGCTGTCGGTGCGCTGGGCATCGGACGGGGCGGCTTTGCAGAATTTGCTCGATTGTCATTGTTTTCAGCTTCTCCTCGCCGGGCGTTATTATCCGAAAAAAAAACGGCGGCTGCCAGCGTAAATTCAGCTCTTTGTCATTTTGCGAAACCGGGACGAGCACGAATGAACAGCTGGCGTTGTGCATTGCAATAAACAGCTTTGGCAGGGGCTTGCCGCCCCGGTGCAAATCCTCCACCATCAGTCCGGATCAATCCTGTCCAAGCGACTGATTGACCGACAAAAATAATCCGAACTGCAAAAGGAGCGCCCGGGCACACGGGCGGACAGAGGGCATGATGGGAATTCCGGAGGAAAACAACCCGGTGGCACGCGAGATTGCTCAGGCGCTGCTTGACGGCTTCAACAAGCACTACGGTCTATTTCGTGCCTGTTCGGTACGAGCCAAGACCTTTTTTGAAACCGGTGACTGGCAGGCGATGCAGCAGGCCATTCGCGACCGTATCCAGTTTTACGATGACCGGGTACAGGAAACCATCCTGCGGCTGCGGCACGAATTTCATGCCGAACTGCTGGATGACGATATCTGGGCACAGACCAAGTTCAACTACATCGGTTTGCTGACCAACCATCGGCAGCCGGAGCTGGCCGAGACTTTTTTCAACTCGGTGTTCTGCCGCGTGTTGCACCGCGACTATTTCAACAATGATTTCATCTTCGTGCGGCCAGCGATCAGCACGGAATACATCGAGGCCGATCCGCCGACCTATCGCAGCTACTACCCTGCCGAACTGGGATTGCTGGCGACCATCCGCCGGATCGTGAAGAGTTTTGGCTGGCAGCGGCCGTTTGCACACCTGTCCCGGGATCTGCTGCATGTCCTGCGCATGGCCAAGGCATTCCATGGCGGGACATGGCCCAAAGCAGAGGCCAATTTCCAGATCCAGGTGCTCAACTCGGCGTTTTACCGCAACAAGACGGCGTATGTTTTTGGCCGGGTACTGAACGGTGGACAGGTCTGGCCGTTTGCCATTCCGGTTCGCCACGATGCCGGCGGCCGGCTGTATCTGGACACGGTCTTGCTGGAAACCTGGCGCATCGGTGTGCTGTTCAGCTTCAGCCGGGCCTATTTCCTCGTGGACATGGAGGTGCCGTCAGGCTATGTGCAGTTCCTGCGCAGCATTCTGCCGACCAAGACGCGCGCCGAGCTGTACACCATGCTGGGCCTGGCCAAGCAGGGCAAAAACATTTTTTACCGCGACTTCATCCACCATTTGCAGCATTCCCAGGACACGTTTGTCATTGCTCCGGGCATCCGCGGGCTGGTGATGCTGGTGTTTGTCCTGCCGTCGTTCCCGTACGTGTTCAAGATCATCAAGGATGTGTTCGGGACGACCAAGGACATCGATCGGGCCACCGTGCAGCAGAAATACCTGCTGGTGAAGCAGCATGACCGGGTCGGGCGCATGGCCGACACACTGGAGTTTTCCAATGTCGGTTTTCCTGCCAGCCGCTTTGATCCGGCCTTGCTGGCCGAAATCCGTGAGCTGGCACCGTCCATGCTCGAAGAAGAAGGCGACAACATCATCATCCGGCACCTGTACATCGAGAGGCGCATGAAGCCGCTGAACATGTATCTGGACGAGGCGACACCGGAGCAGAAGGCGCATGCGGTGCAGGAGTTCGGCAATGCCATCAAGGATCTGGCCACTGCCAACATCTTTCCGGGAGACATGCTGTTCAAGAACTTTGGCGTGACCCGGTACGGGCGAGTGATCTTCTACGATTACGATGAAATCGAGTACATGACCGATTGCAACTTCCGGGAAATTCCCGAGGCACCCACTCCGGAACTGGAGATGGCGGCCGAGCCGTGGTATCCGGTGGCACGCAACGACGTGTTTCCGGAAGAGTTTGCCCGCTTCCTCCTGGGAGATCCGGATGTCCGGCGCGAATTCCTCAAGCATCACCGTGACCTGCTCAGCCCGCAGTTCTGGCGTAACAAGCAGACCCGCATCCGGGCCGGCATTCTGGACGATTTCTTTCCCTATCCGGAAAGCCTGCGCTTCAGCAACCAGCCGTGGTACCGGCTGCCACGGCAAACCGCACCGGTCATGGCCTGATTGCCGGGCATGGCCGGAGAAGGGGCTTTCGCGTAGAGTGCCCGTTTTTCCCGCTTGCCCGTCGCCATGCCCCGTTTGATCCTGCTGAACAAGCCGTTTGATACCATCTGCCAGTTCAGCGCGAGCCCGCCGCATGCCACGCTGGCTGACTGGGTGCCGGTCGCCGGTGTGTATCCGGCCGGGAGGCTGGATACTGACAGCGAGGGGATGGTGCTGCTGACAGATCATGGTCCGCTTCAGCACGCCATTGCCCACCCGGCTGCCAAGGCACCAAAAACCTACTGGGTGCAGGTGGAGGGAACACCGGAGGCAGAGCAACTGGAGCAGTTGCGGCAAGGTGTGGATCTTGGGGATTTCGTGACGCAGCCGGCATCGGTGCGGATTTTGCCCGAGCCGGAGCTGTGGCCGCGCCAGCCTCCTGTGCGTTTTCGCAAGACCGTACCGACGCACTGGCTGGAGATCATCATCAGTGAAGGCAAAAACCGGCAGGTGCGGCGCATGACGGCCAAGGTCGGTCTGCCGACCTTGCGGCTGGTGCGGGTGGCTGTCGGTTCGCTGAAGCTTGGGGAGTTGCAACCCGGAGAGTGGCGGGAGATTGCCAAGGGTGAGCTGCCTGCCGTATGGCAGCAGGCCTGGTCGCAGACCGCAGCGCCCAAACCACACAGGGCGCCGCAATCATCGCGCGCGCCCCGGTTCAAGAGTACTGGTGCAGGCCGGACGGCTCGTCAGCGGCCGAAATAGACCACCGGGCCGGTACTGGTCAGGCCAAGATGGAAGCGCTCGTCCATCTGGCGGGCGGTGCCGTGCGCTTCGCATTCCAGCGCGCGCAGCAGCTCGAATTCCACTTCCACTTCCTTGAAGTACTGGGCCAGCTGGATGTCACAGCAGATTTCTGCATCAATCAGGTCGGCTTCGGGGTGACGTCCTCCGACAACCATGTTTCCTTCTTCCGTCCCGGTGAATTCGATGGCCGGAGGCAGGCTGATACCGGTGAGCGCAATGCGTTGCATGGTCGCGCGCTGGAAGCGTTCCAGACTGCGCATGGCCTTGGCGCGGATGTCGGCAATGGTCAGACCATCCTGGGTGTGTGAGGTCGCGATCAAGCGCGACCACGTTGCCTGATCGTTGCTCTCCCGTGAATGCAGCATGTTCATCGGATACTCCTCAATTATTCGTAGAAGGGGCGTGTCTGGAAGGTTTGGTGCCGCTCAATGTCGGCCCGGCGTCTTGTAATGTTGCCATTCGCTGATGGCATGGATTTTTGTGCGCCGGTATTAATAACCATCGATTTACCAACAATCGATGGAGCCAATATAGGTCATCTTTTTCTGCCAGTGGGGGGAATTTGTCACACTTTCTCAAAAATGCTTTTTCATGCGGAACAGCCAGTCAAGAGCCTCGCGCGGACTGAGCATTTCCGGGTCGAGTTCGGCAAATGCCTCGACCAGCGGGTGTGGGGTGGATGCGACGTTTGGTACCGGTTCCGCCGGCATCATGAAGAGATCTGGTCCCTGACCTGTCGCCGCTTGGGTCTCCAGTTCGGCCAGCTTGCGCCGGGCGTCGCGGATGACCGGTGCCGGCACGCCTGCCAGTGCAGCCACCTGCAAACCGTAGCTCTGGCTTGCCGGGCCGTCATCGACATGATGCAGGAAGACGATGCGGTCCTTGTGCTCCATCGCTGACAGATGCACGTTGGCCACCATCGGATAATCGGCCGCCAGCCGGGTCAGTTCGAAATAGTGCGTGGCAAACAGAGTATAGGCCCGGTTCTTTTCAATCAGGCGACGGGCAATCGCCCAGGCCAGTGCCAGACCGTCAAACGTACTGGTCCCCCGGCCCACTTCATCCATCAGCACCAGACTCCACTCGTTGCTGTTGTGCAAAATGTTGGCAGTTTCGGTCATTTCAACCATGAAGGTCGACCGTCCGCCGGCCAGATCGTCCGATGCGCCGATCCGGGTGAAGATGCGTTCCACCCGGCCGATCTGTGCCTGGCTGGCCGGGACGAAACTGCCGATGTAGGCCAGCAGGACAATCTGGGCCACCTGGCGCATGTAAGTGGATTTGCCGCCCATGTTGGGGCCGGTCACCAGCAGCAGCTTGCGGTCCGGTGCCAGCTGGGTGTCGTTGGCGACAAAACGCTCGACCTGCGCCTCGACCACCGGATGGCGGCCGGACTGGATGCGGATTTCGGCGCTGCGCGTCAGGACCGGGCAGACAAAATCCAGGGTCGCGGCGCGTTCGGCCAGCGTCGCCAGAACATCCAGGCTGGCCAGTGCCCGGGCCAGTTTTTGCAGCGCCGGAACGTGCGGTGCCAGCGTATCGAGCAGCGTTTCCCACAAGGCTTTTTCCAGTGCCAGTGCCCGTTCGCGGGCCGACAGTGCCTTGTCTTCAAAAGTCTTGAGTTCCGGCGTGATGTAGCGCTCGGCATTCTTGAGCGTCTGCCGGCGGCGATAATCGTCCGGAACCTTCTCGCTGTGGACCCGGCCGACCTCGATGTAAAAACCGTGCACCTTGTTGTATTCGACCTTGAGGGTGCTGATGCCGGTACGTTCACGCTCGCGTGCTTCCAGATCGGCCAGAAAGGCGCTGCAATCGGTCTGGATGGCGCGCAGCTCGTCCAGTTCGGCGTGGTAGCCGGCGGCAAACACTCCGCCATCCCGCACCATTGCGGCCGGCTCCGCCGCAATGGCCTGTTGCAACAGTGCTGCCAGCGGACTGTCTTGCGGCAGGGCAGCATCCAGCGTAGCCAGCAGCGGATTGCCAAGGCCCGCCAGCACGGCCTTGACCTGCGGCAGCTGGGCAAGGCTGGCCCGCAGGGCCGCCAGGTCACGCGGACGGGCGCTGCGCAGTGCCACACGCGACGTAATCCGCTCCACGTCGGCCACCGGGTCCAGCGCCAGATGAATGTCTGCGTGACAGGCCTGCAAGGTGGCAATGGCCTCTTGCCGGGCCCGCACGGCGGCGGTGTCACGCAGCGGGTGATGCAGCCATTCGCGCAAGAGCCGGCTGCCCATGCTGGTGACGCAGCGGTCCAGCAGCGAGAGCAGGGTAGGAGCCGCTTCGCCGCGGATGGTTTCGGTCAGTTCCAGGTTGCGGCGCGTGGTGGCATCAAGGTCGAGGTACTGGCTGGCTTCTTCGACACTCAGGCCGACAACGTGCGCCAGTTCGCCCGACTGGGTGCTGCGGGCGTATTCCAGCAGGGCACCGGCAGCACCGGTGGCCACGCTCAGGTCAGCAGCACCAAAGCCGGCCAGGTCCTGCACGCCGAAGTGGCGGGCCAGCCGTTCACGGGCGCTGGTGACGTCAAAGTGCCACGGTGGCAGCCGGCGCACCGGTACGCCGGTCTGCTGGAGCTGCCGCGGCGCAAAGCCGTCGTCGGCAACCAGGAGTTCGGCCGGTTTCAGGCGCTCCAGCTCGGTGCCCAGCCGCTCGGCCTCGGTTTCCAGTACGCGGAAATCACCGCTGGCGAGCGACAGGCTGGCCAGGCCCAGCCGGCCCTTGTGGAATGCCAGCGCCACCAGCCGGTTTTCCTGCTTGTCGTCGAGCAGGGCAGCATCGGTCAGCGTGCCCGGTGTCACCACCCGCACCACCCGCCGCTCGACCGGCCCCTTGCTGGTGGCCGGATCACCGATCTGCTCGCAGATGGCGACGGATTCGCCCAGTTTCACCAGCCGGGCCAGATACTGCTCGACGGCGTGGAATGGCACGCCGGCCATGGGAATGGGCTGGCCGGCCGACTGGCCGCGGGCCGTCAGCGTGATGTCCAGCAGGCGGGCGGCCTTTTCGGCATCGCCGTAGAACATCTCGTAGAAGTCACCCATGCGGTAAAACAGCAGCGTATCCGGATGGTCGGCTTTCAGGGCCAGATACTGCTGCATCATGGGAGTGTGCGCGGGTGTGGTCATGTCAGGAGAAGGCTGGGCGTGCATGGGCGGCGATTATACCGGGCAGGGGCGGGATTCTTTACCCTTTGATCTGGCAGATAAATTGACTAACATGCCAAGCCGTCTGTCCGTACGATCTGGTTGTCATGAACGATTTGCGCCGCTCGCGGCTGATTTTTTCCCTGCTGATGTCGTTCAGCATGTCCACTTTCATGACCCTGTGGGTGACCTGGCTCAATCTGGGCTGGGTGCCGGAGTTTTTCGAGCGCTGGTCGCATGCCTTTCTGGCAGGCTGGCCGGCAGCCTTCGTGATCACCCTGTTTGTCGCGCCGGCCGTACAGCGGGCCACCGCCTGGGTCAACGGCTGGTTTTCCCGCCGGCAGTCGGCCCGCTACTGAATCTCGTCCAGCCGTTGCAGGTTGAACTGCTCGGCCTCGCCCAGCTTGTCGCGCAGGATGTTGAGATAGACGTTCGGGTCGGGAAAACGTCCTTCGCGCTGGGCGCGCCAGAGCATTTCGGCCATGCCGTCCATCGCTTCGTGCTGGGCGGTGTGGCGGCTGCCGTGACGCTCGGCCAGCGCGGCCAGTAGCGCCCGCACGCCCGGCGGCTGGTCGATCGAGCATTGCTCGTCGATCGACAGATGCATCATCAGGTGCAGGAAAGGGTTGGTCTGGCCCTGCTCCGGATGCCAGTCCTGCTCCAGATAGCGTTCGGGCTGGCGCAGGTGTTCATGGTATTCCGGATGGTCGAGCATGATGGCTGCGGCCAGACGCTCCAGATCGGTCAGGGGCTGGCCGGACTGCTGTTTTTTCCACGTGTCGAACAGAAAACGACGGGCGTCGTCACGGCTGGGCTGGAACATGCTGCACACTCGCAAAAACCTGAGTAAATTGCTGGGGATTATAGCGGCACACCGCCCGCGAGAGGAGAAGCAGCATGACGACCGTGTATGATTTTTCCGCCACCCGCCTGGATGGCAGCGAGCAGTCACTGGCCGATTACCGCGGCCAGGTGCTGCTGATCGTCAATACCGCCAGTGAATGCGGTTTTACGCCGCAGTACGCCGGCCTCGAATCCCTGTACGGGCAATACCGGGACCAGGGATTCAGCGTGCTCGGGTTTCCGTGCAACCAGTTCGGCGGGCAGGAGCCGGGCGACAGCGAAGCCATCGGCCAGTTCTGTTCCACGCGCTTTCATGTCACTTTTCCGCTGTTTGCCAAGGTCGACGTCAACGGCGCCGGTGCGCACCCGCTGTACCGTCATCTGGTCAAGGCCCGCCCCGGCATCCTGAACACCGAGGCGATCAAGTGGAACTTCACCAAATTCCTGGTCGGTCGTGATGGCGAAGTACTGGCGCGTTATGCCCCCACCACCCGTCCGGAAGAACTGGTCGCCGACATCGAGGCAGCGCTGGAGCAGCCCGGCAGCTGAACCGGCCGTTGTCTTGAGGAGACCTCGGGTGCAGCAGGCCCGCTGCACCCGAGCCTGTGTCATGTTGCCGGCCTGTCCGGCCCGGAGAAGTCATGAGCGGAGCCGGCAATGCGGCCCGGGTGAGGCGCGAGCATGCTCCGCGTAACTTTTGTGCCGGAGCAGGTCCAGGGGACGGAGTGATCCGTCCCGGCAGTGGTTTCAGCGGCGGGTGAACACCAGGTCCCACACGCCGTGGCCGAGCCGGATGCCGCGCTGCTCGAACTTGGTCAGCGGGCGGTAGTCCGGGCGCGGCGCGTAGCCGTCGGTCGTGTTGGCGAGGGCCGGGCAGGCCGACAGCACTTCCAGCATCTGCACGGCGTAGTCTTCCCAGTCGGTAGCCAGATGCAGGTAGCCGCCGGTTTTCAGGCGCGATACCAGCAGTTCGACAAAAGCGGGCTGGATCAGCCGGCGCTTGTTGTGGCGCTTTTTGTGCCACGGGTCGGGGAAAAAGACGTGGATGCCGTCAAGGCAGCCGGCCGGCAGCATCTCGCGCACCACTTCCACTGCATCATGGCGGATCACCCGGATGTTGGTGAGCCGGTTTTCGCCGACCAGTTTGAGGAGGCTGCCGACACCGGGGCCGTGGACCTCGATGCCGAGGTAGTCCTGTTCCGGGTGGGCGGCGGCAATGGCTGCCGTGGCCTGACCCATACCAAATCCGATTTCGAGGATTCTGGGTGCCGTGCGGCCGAAAGCCTGTGCAAGGTCGAGCGGCTGGCCGGTGTAGTCGATGCCGAATTGCGGATAGAACGTGTCGAGGGCGCGTTGCTGGGCCGGGCTCAGATGGCCCTGGCGCAGCACGAAGCTCTTGATGTGTCGCTGGAAAGCGGGATTGTCCATAAGGCGGGCAACAAGCAGAAACGCGGAAGGGCGCGATGTTACCCGTCTGTCCGGGCGGCGGCCAGCAGCCGGGCGCGGGCGGCAGGCGAGAGCGTTGCCAGCAGGGCTGCCACACCGGAAACCTGCGGCGTCCAGGCCAGTTCTTCGTGGATGCGGCGACAGTCCAGCTGGCGGGATTCCCGCAGGAACGACCAGCGTAGCGGGCCGACAACGGCTTGCAGGTCGGCAGCCGGCAGGCGCGGAACACGGGGCAGGCCAAAGGCATCGGCCACGAGGTCAAGCCGGTCGCCGCCGGGCAGGGCATCGTGGTCGCCGAGGTTGTAGCAGCGGGTTCCGCCTCTGCGGCGGGCCAGGGACAGCACGCAGGCCCGGGCGAGATCATCGGCGTGCACGTGGGTGTGCAGGCTGTCTTCTCCGGGCAGGAGGGCAGGAATGCCGGCGAGGATGCGGGCCAGCGGCAGGCGCTCGGCGGCATGGATGCCGGGGGCGCGCAGCAGGGTCAGGCGCAGGCCGGAGCGCTGTGCCAGCCGGCGCCAGACCTGCTCGGCATCCAGCCGGCGGCGGGCCCGTGCCGACCCGGGGGCGGGGCGGCGGGTCTCGTCAATGGACTGGCCATGACAGTGTCCGTAAACGCTGCTGGAACTGATATAGGTCAATGACTGTGGTAAACTCGACCGCTTTTTCAGCATGTTAACTACATGGCGTACCCGTGCATCCACATGGCCTTGCGGTGCGGGCGGCGCGGTGTACAGCAGGTGGCTGGCCGCGATGCCGGCAAGTCGCCAGAGGGTGGCCGGCTGGTCCAGGTCGCCGACAATGACTGCGGCGCCGAGGGTCCGCCACTGGCGGGCGGCCTCTTCCGTGCGGACCAGTGCCCACACCCGGTAGCGGCGGGCCAGCACAGGCATGGCGCGCCGTGCGATGTCTCCGGCGCCGATGACCAGCAGCCGGGGCCGGCGGGAATGACGACAAGGATGCGAAGGGCGGTTTGTCAAAACGATTGCGTGCAGTCGTTCTGACAACACGTCCGTACCAGGATATGGGGATCATATGCCACAAGTGACTTTGCAGCCGAGCGGCCACGGTTTTCCGGCCGACACTCATGAAACCGTGCTGGAGGCTGCACTGCGGCACGGCGTCTGCCTGCCCTACGGCTGCCGCAACGGGGCTTGCGGAGCCTGCAAGGGCCGGGTGCTGTCAGGCCAGGTCAGCGAGCGCGCCTTCCAGGCGCATGCCTTGTCCGAGGCCGAGCAGCGCGAAGGCTACACCCTGCTGTGCTGCGCCGAACCGCAGGGCGACGTGACCATCGAAGTGACCGAAGTGCCGTCCACCCAGACCATCCAGATCAAGACCCTGCCGTGCCGGGTGGAATCGATTGCGCGCGTTCATGATGTCGCCATCCTCAAGCTCAAGATTCCGGCCGCCGAGCGGCTGCTTTTCCGTGCCGGGCAGTACATCGATATCCTGATGAAAGACGGCAAGGCCCGCAGCTTCTCGCTCGCCAATGCGCCGCATGATGACGCCCTGCTGGAACTGCACATCCGGCACATGCCGGGCGGCAGCTTTTCCGAATACGTCTTCACGCAGATGAAGGAAAAGGAAATCCTGCGTTTCAAGGGGCCGCTGGGCAGCTTCCATCTGGACGAAGATTCCTCCCGCCCGGTCATCCTGCTGGCCAGCGGTACCGGTTTTGCCCCGGTCAAGGGCATCGTCGAACACGCCGTGCATGTCGGCAATTCGCGTCCGATGGTGCTGTACTGGGGCGCCCGCCAGCGCAACGACCTTTACATGTACGAACTGGCCGAACAGTGGGCGCGTGAACTGCCGTGGTTCTCGTTCGTGCCGGTGTTGTCCGAACCGGCTGCCGCAGACAACTGGACCGGCCGCAGCGGTCTGGTGCACCAGGCAGTGCTGGACGATTTTGCCGACCTGTCGGCGCACGAGGTGTATGCCTGCGGTGCTCCGGTGATGGTGGAGGCCGCGCACCGCGCCTTTACCGGCGAGCGCGGACTGCCGGGCGAAGCATTCCATTCCGACGCCTTTTTCCTGTCGACCGACAACAAGGCCGGCAAGTAAGCCTGCTGTCGGGCCTCTGGTCTGTTACGGCCGGTCGAGTGACCGGCCGCCGGCTTTTTTCATTGCCTTCCTATGTCCGGGAAACGAAAGTGAAACAGGGCTCGCCCTCAAGATTCAGTAAATAAGGAAATTCTTTATGACTAGGAAGAAACAGGGCCTTGGCCTGTGGATGTGCATCGCACTGGTGTGCGGCAACATGATCGGCTCCGGTGTGTTCCTGTTGCCCTCCTCGCTGGCCCCGTATGGTGGTCTGGCCATCATCGGCTGGGTGCTGACGGCGATTGGCGCCGTGCTGCTGGCACTGGTGTTTGCCGGGCTGACCCGTTCCATGCCGCGCGAGGGCGGGCCGTATGGCTATACCCGCGATGCCTTCGGCGACTTTGCCGGTTTCTGGATTGCGTGGGGCTACTGGATTGCCCTGTGGGTGGGCAATGCGGCGATTGCCGTGGCGTTTACCAGCTACCTGTCCGGTTTCTTTCCGGTGCTGGCCAGCAACCACTGGGCCGGTGGCGGCACGGCGATCGCGCTGGTGTGGTGCGTGACCCTGATCAACCTGCGCGGGGTGGAAAGCACCGGACGCATGGCGGTGATCACCACGATCATCAAGCTGCTGCCGCTGCTGGCGATCGCCACCATCGGCCTCTTGTGGTTCAACCCGGACAACCTGGTTTTCAATCCGGGCAACAAGCCGGTCGGCGACAGCATCAGCGCCGTGGCAGCACTCACGCTGTGGGCGTTTCTGGGTATGGAATCGGCCTCGGTGCCGGCCGGTGATGTGGAAAACCCGGAAAAAACCATCCCGCGCGCCACGATCATCGGCACCCTGCTGGCGGCAGTGGTGTATATCGGCGTGACCGTGGCCGTCATGGGCGTGCTGCCGCACGATGTACTGGCCAGTTCGCCGGCACCGATGGCCGACGCCGCCCGGGTGATGTGGGGCGACTGGGCTTACGCCGCCGTGGGTCTGGGTGCCGTGGTGTCGTGTCTGGGCGCCATCAACGGCTGGTCGCTGATGCCGTGCCACGTTTCGCTGGCTGCTGCACGCGACGGACTGTTCCCGCGCCAGTTTGCCCGCCTGAACGGCAACCGTGTGCCGGCGTGGGGTCTGGTGGTGTCGAGCAGCTTGATGACGCTGCTGCTGGTGCTGAACTACTCGGGCAGCAAGGGCATGGTGGAAATCTTCAACTTCATCATCCTGCTGGCCACCATGACCACGCTGCTGCCGTACGCCTTTACTGCCGTGGCCGAGCTGATGTTCATGGCCCGCGGCCAGATGCCGGCCACGGGTGCCGGCCGGCGCATCGTGATTGCCTCGCTGGCCTTTGTCTATGCCGTGTGGGCCCTGTATGGCTCGGGTGCCGAAACGGTGCTGTGGGGCGTGATCCTGCTGATGCTGGGCCTGCCGGTGTATGTGTGGATGGCCAAGGAAAAGCGCGAAGCGGCCGAGGCCGAACTGCGTGGCTGAAGCGTAACCGAACAACAAAAACCGCCGGGATGACCGGCGGTTTTTTCATGCACGGACGGTGGATCAGAAGCTGTGGCTGATGCCCAGGCCCACGGTCGACTCGCGCTCGGTGCCGGCCACGTCGATGGCGCGGTCGTACTTGACCTGGCCGTACGACAGATAGGCGTTGGTACGCTTGGAGAGGGCGTAGTTGGTGCCGACGACGAACATGTTGTAGCCGGAGTTGTCCAGCGTTTCGCCGTTTTTCTTCATGTTCCAGCCGTGGCCGTAGGAGATGCCCGGCGTCCAGTTGCCGATGGTGTACTGCACGGTGAGTTCGGCTTCCTGGGTCTTGTACTTGTCCGGGGTGTTCTCGAATGCCTGGTTGGTACCGGCCCAGTAAGCGGCAGCCGGCCAGATGTTGCCACCGTAGCCCTTGGTTTCCTGGTAACCGACGGCCACGTACAGGTTGTTGGCGTTGTAGCTGGCTTCGAAGCGGTTGGCATCCTGACGGCCGCTGACCGGATTGCCGTTGATGGCGTCAAGCCGCTGGTTCTGCTGGGTCAGGTAGCTGTAGGCCGCAGTGTACGGGCCATAGGTATAGGTCAGGCCGACGTTGGCGGTGTTCTGCTTTTTCTTGCCGACTGCATTGGTGCCCGGCTCGTTGAAGCCGTAGAGGGCAGCAAAGCTGAAGCCGCCCCAGTCACCGCTCCAGGCCGGGCTGTCATAGCGGATGGCCTGGTTCACGCGGCTGTCCAGACGGGTGAAGATGAAGCTGCCGTTGACGTTGGTGTTGTTGTCGTAGGTCCACGGATCGACGAATTCCATGTTGGAGTTCGGATAGTTGCTCAGGCGGCCGAGGCGGATCTTGCCCCAGGTATTCGATTGCAGGCCGACGAAGCTGTCGCGGGTGGCAAAGGTATTGCTGGCTCCGCCCGGAGTCTGGGTGAAGTCGATGGCCTGTTCGATCTGCCAGATGGCCTTCAGGCCACCGCCCAGGTCTTCGTTGCCGCGAAAGCCGATGTGCGAACCGGGACCGCCGGCGTTGTTGATCTGGGTGAGGGATTTGGTCGGCACGCTGCCGATGGCTTCGCCGGAGCTGGCCGCCGTGGCGCTGCTGGTCTTGGTATTGGCGATTTCAGCCGTGATCTTGCCGTAGATTTCCACATCGGCCATGGCGGCCGCCGGCAGGGCGGCAATGGCGATTGCGAGGATTTTTTTCATGATGTTTCCTTTCGTGTGTGACGCAGGGGCAGGGTGTTACCCGTGTCGGCCCGATGGCGATGTCAAAAAAATATGAAAAATGATTGACAACCGGGCAAAGAAATCGGCCGGTGTTCTGGCACGGGCCGATTGCCGCAACCGGGCTCAGAGGAAGATTTCGGAGATCATGCAGCGCACCGAACCACCGCCGTATGTCTCGATGGTCTTGACGTCAGGCGAAATGATCTCGCTGGTTTTTTCGATGACGGCACGCTGCTCCGGCGTCAGGCAGTCGTAGGTAGCCTTGGTCATGATGGTGAAGCGCTTGCCGTCAGCATTGCAGAGCTCGATCTCGTTGCCGGCAAAGTTGTTGATCTGGTCTTCGGTGACGTCGATGATTTCCTTGCCGTCACCCTGAAGCTCTTTCACCAGTGCCGCGCGTTCGGTGAGGTCGTCGATGGCCGACAGGCATACCACGGCAAAGGCTTCACCCAGTGCCATCATCACGTTGGTGTGGTAGATGGCAGCGCGCTTGCCCTCGTAGGTCTGGAATCCGTGGAAAGCCACCGGCTTGAAGCCGAATTCCTTGCAGAACTTCTTGAATACATCCTCGTCACAACGCGGCGACAGGCAGGCATAGGCCTTCATGTTGACGCGGTCGAGGATCATGGCGCCGGTGCCTTCCAGAAACTTGCTCTGGGCTTCGTGGGCCGGACCGTAGTTGCTGACCTTGAGCTTGTCGTGACCGATCAGGTCGACCAGTTGCCCCAGGAACTTCAGGCGTTCGTGGCGGCGGTTCGGTGCCCACATCGGGCACAGCATCAGATGGCCGCCTTCCATCGATACGAACCAGTTGTTCGGGAAAATGCTGTCCGGCGTATCCATGACCTGGTTGCTGTCCTGCAGGACATGGACGGTAATCCCCTTGCTGCGCAGCAGATCGACCATGGCATCGAATTCGATCAGCGCCTTGGCTTGTACCACGTCACGCTTTTCGCCAAGGTTTTTCTGGAAGAAGTCATTGGCGGCGGTTTCGGTATCGAAGTAGAACGACACCGGGCGAACCATCACGATCTGGTTCGTAATCTGTTTCGACATGGAATGTCTCCTCGGGTAAGTACCATGCTGCCGGAGCCGGATGTCTCGCTTTTGCGACAATCGGGCGGTTTGCCGGCAACCTTGCCTTTGTTTTGGTACTTCCCTTCGCCAACCCCAAGCCCGGACAGACTAGCGGTAGACGAACGGTCGTAACGGCATCAGTTTGTGGTTTTTTTGCAACGATCGGGCAGGGGCATGTCTTCGTAGCGCACGAAGCGGCAGCGGTGCTTCCAGCGGTAGCCCAACCAGACCGCCAGGTAGACCGGAATGCCGATGTAGGTGGCGATGATGCCGTTCCAGTTGATATGGGAGGCGAAGAACGCTTCGTAGTTCTGCCCCAGCACCACTATCAGGCACAGGGTGAAGGCAAAGAGCGGCCCGAACGGAAACCAGCGGGCGCGGTAGGGCAGTTCGTCCAGCGAGCGCCCCTGGGCCAGAAAGCCCTTGCGGAAGCGGTAGTGCGAAATGGCGATGCCCAGCCAGGCGATGAAGCCGCACAGCCCGGTCAGGTTGACGAGCCACAGGTAAACGCGCTGGTCGCCGAACAGCGAACTGGTAAAGCACAGCGCGCTGACTGCCGTGGTCAGCAGCAGGGCCGGTACGGGCACGCCATGGCGGCTGACGCGGGCAAAGATTTTCGGTGCCTGTCCCTGCATGGCCATGGCGTGCAGGGTGCGGGTGGAGGCATACATGCCGGAATTGCCGGCGGACAGGATGGCCGTCAGGATGACGGCGTTCATGACCGAGGCCGCCGCCGGTACGCCGGTTGCCTGCAAGACCAGGGTGAACGGTGACACGGCGATGTCCTTGACGCTGGATTGCAGCAGGCGCGGGTCGTTGTACGGCAGCAGCAGGCCGATCATGATGATCGACAGGACGTAGAAGATCAGGATGCGCCAGAAAATCTGCTTGATGGCCTTGGGAATGGTGCGCTGCGGGTCCTGTGCTTCGCCGGCGGTAATGCCGACCAACTCGGTGCCCTGGAAGGAAAAGCCGGCAATCATGGCCACGCCGATCAGGGCGCCGGTGCCACCGACGAAGGGCGCCTGGCCGATGGTGAAATTGTGCAGGCCGGCCGGCTGCGAATCACCCACCCAGCCGTAGAGCATGGCCGTGCCGATCAGCAGGAACACCACCACGGCCATGACCTTGATCATGGAAAACCAGTATTCCCCTTCACCGAAACCCTTGACCGACACGATGTTCAGCAGCACGAAAATGCCGAGGAACAGCAGGCTCCAGAGGGTGCCGGGTACATCGGGAAACCAGTACGCCATGACGATCTGGGCTGCCACCAGCTCGACGGCAATGGTGATGGCCCAGTTGAACCAGTAGTTCCAGCCCTGGGCAAAACCGAAGGCCGGGTCGACGAAGCGTTCGCTGTAGAGGGTGAACGAGCCCGACTCGGGCATGTAGGCGGCCATTTCGCCTAGGCTGGTCATCAGGAAGAACACCATCAGGCCGATGACCAGATAGGCCACGACCGCCCCGCCCGGTCCCGCCTGGGCCACCGAGGCACCGGACGCGATGAACAGGCCGGTGCCGATGGCACCGCCGATGGCGATCATGGTGAGGTGGCGGGCCTTGAGATTGCGTTGCAATCCTTCGGCGGTGGTGGCTGACGGTGGAAGGGGGAAAGACATGTCCGGCCTTTGGCATGATCACGAAAACTCTTTCAAGTTAGGTCGTGACAGCCCGTTTGGCGGCCGGAAGGCCTGGCAGGGCCCGGGCGGCAGGGTTTCCCGGACAGACGGCAGCTTACAGGCCGGCGAAATCGCAGACGGTGAACAGCGGAATGCCGGCGTCACGGATGTGCTGCGAGCCGCCGAGTTCCGGCAGGTCGACGATGGCGCCGGTTTCGATCACGTCGGCACCCAGGCGCTTGAGCAGCTTGACCCCGGCCATCATGGTGCCGCCAGTGGCGACCAGATCGTCGATCACCACCACCCGCTGGCCCGGCACGCAGGCATCGGCGTGGATCTCCACCGTGGCACTGCCGTATTCCAGTTCGTACTCTTCGGCGATGGTGGCGTAGGGCAGCTTGCCCTTCTTGCGGATCGGCACGAAGCCGACATTGAGCTCGTAGGCGATGACCGAGCCGAGGATGAAACCGCGTGCGTCCAGCCCGGCGATCAGGTCGATCTGCTGGTTCATGTAGCGGTGCACGAAGATGTCCACCAGCACCCGGAAGGTCTTGGGGTCTTGCAGCAGCGGCGTGATGTCGCGGAACTGCACACCGGCGTGCGGCCAGTCGGGCACGGTGCGGATGTGCGAGCGGATATAGTCGGAATAGGTGGTGTCGTGAAGCGTGGAAGGCATGGTCGGGTCCTGCGGATGCCGCACGGGGCAACGCGGCGGGTGGCAAATCGAAGGGGCGGATTGTGCAATAACTGCGGGCCTTCGGCCACGGTTGTTGTGTAATCGCCGGTGACGGCCCGAAAAAAGCCGCCGGTCGCAACCGGCGGCACAGGCCCGGGCGGGCGGAATCAGGCAAAGACGATGTCGCCGTCCTTGACGTCCACCACAATGGCGGATTTTGGCGGGTATTTGCCGGCGAGGATGGCGCGGGCCAGCGGGTTTTCGATCTCGTTCTGGATCGCCCGCTTCAGCGGCCGGGCACCGTATACCGGATCGAAGCCGGCTTCGGCCAGCTTGTCGAGCGCGTCGTCGGTCACTTGCAGCGACAGTTCCAGCTTGTCCAGACGGGCTTCCAGCCGCTTGAGCTGGATTCGGGCAATGGCGCGGATGTTGGCCTGGTCCAGTCCGTGGAACACCACCACTTCGTCGATGCGGTTGATGAATTCCGGGCGGAAATAGCCCTTCACCTCGTTCATCACCGCCAGCTTGATCAGGTCGTAATGATCCCCGGCCATGCTCTGGATCTGCTGGCTGCCGACGTTCGAGGTCATCACCACCACGGTGTTCTTGAAGTCTACCGTGCGACCTTGTCCGTCAGTCAGGCGGCCGTCGTCGAGCACTTGCAGCAGCACGTTGAACACGTCCGGATGCGCCTTTTCCACTTCGTCGAGCAGGATGACGCTGTAGGGCTTGCGGCGCACCTGTTCGGTCAGGTAGCCGCCTTCCTCGTAGCCGACGTACCCCGGCGGCGCGCCGATCAGGCGGGCCACCGAATGCTTCTCCATGTATTCCGACATGTCGATGCGGATGAGATGATCCTCGCTGTCGAACATGAATCCGGCCAGTGTCTTGCACAGCTCGGTCTTGCCCACCCCGGTCGGGCCGAGGAACAGGAAGGAACCATACGGCTTGTTGGGGTCAGCCAGCCCGGAGCGGCTGCGGCGGATGGCGTCGGCCACCACGCGCACCGCTTCGTCCTGCCCGACCACGCGCTGGTGCAGCACGTCTTCCATGTGCAGGAGTTTTTCGCGCTCGCCTTCCAGCATCTTGCTGACCGGAATGCCGGTGGCGCGGCTGACCACTTCGGCGATTTCCTCGGCGCCGACTTCGGTTCGCAGCAGGCGGTTCTGGCCCTTGCTGCCTTCGCCGGCCTCGGCGGCCTTCAGGCGCGATTCGAGTTCCGGCAGCTTGCCGTACTGCAATTCGCTGGCCTTGCCGAAGTCACCACGGCGCTTGGCGTCCTCGATCTGGCTGCGCACCTTGTCGAGTTCGTCCTTGATCGACTGGCTGCCGACCACCTGCGCCTTTTCCGCCTTCCAGATTTCGTCCAGATCGGCGTATTCCTTCGAGAGCTTGCCGATTTCCTCCTCGATCAGCGCGAGGCGCTTTTGCGAGGCTTCGTCGGTTTCCTTCTTGACCGCCTCGCGCTCGATCTTGAGCTGGATGATGCGGCGGTCGAGCTTGTCCATCGATTCCGGCTTGGAGTCGATTTCCATCTTGATGCGGCTGGCGGCTTCGTCGATCAGGTCGATGGCCTTGTCCGGCAGGAAGCGGTCGGTAATGTAGCGGTGCGACAGCTCGGCAGCGGCCACGATGGCCGGGTCGGTGATGTCGACGCCATGGTGGATTTCGTATTTTTCCTGCAGGCCGCGCAGGATGGCGATGGTGTCCTCGACCGAGGGCTCGTTTACCATGACTTTCTGGAAGCGGCGCTCCAGCGCGGCATCCTTCTCGATGTACTTGCGGTATTCGTCGAGCGTGGTGGCGCCGATACAGTGCAGCTCGCCGCGTGCCAGCGCGGGCTTGAGCATGTTGCCGGCGTCCATGGCGCCTTCGGCCTTGCCGGCACCGACGAGGGTGTGGATTTCATCGATGAAGATCAGCGTCTGGCCTTCGTCCTTCGACAGTTCGTCCAGCACGCTCTTCAGGCGCTCTTCGAATTCGCCACGGAACTTGGCGCCGGCCAGCAGCGCGGCCAGATCCAGCACCAGGAGGCGCTTGTTCTTCAGTGATTCCGGCACCTCGCCGTTGACGATGCGCTGCGCCAGCCCTTCGACGATGGCGGTCTTGCCCACGCCCGGCTCGCCGATCAGCACCGGGTTGTTCTTGGTGCGGCGTTGTAGCACCTGGATGGCGCGGCGGATTTCGTCGTCGCGGCCGATGACCGGGTCGAGCTTGCCTTCGCGGGCACGCTCGGTGAGGTCCAGCGTGTATTTGGACAGGGCTTCGCGCTTGCCTTCGGCGTCGGCGCTGTTGACAGTTTCGCCGCCGCGCACGGCATCGATCGCGGCAGTGATGGCTGCTTTCTGGCCGCCATACTGCTTGAGCAGCTGGCCGGTCTGGCCCTTGTCGTCGCAGACGGCGAGCAGGAAGAGTTCGCTGGCGATGAACTGGTCGCCGCGCTGCATGGCGGCCTTGTCGGTGAGGTTGAGCAGATTGCCCAGATCACGGCCGACGGTGACTTCGCCGCCGGTGCCGCTGACCTTGGGCAGGCGGCGCATGGTGTCTTTCAGTGCGGTCTTCAGACCGCCGACGTTGACACCGGCGCGAGCCAGCAGTGCTCCGATGCCCGAGTCATTATCGTCAAGCATGGCCGCCAGAAGATGCACGGGCTCGATGGTCGGGTTGTCTTCGGCCAGGGCAAGGCTCTGGGCGTCGCTCAGGGCTTGCTGGAATTTGGTGGTGAGTTTGTCAATCCGCATGACAGCCTCCTGTTCGAAATGGATGGTTTTCCACTACATGGGTGACAGGAAAACGCTTTTCAAGGCCTGGCAGATCAAAGCCGGTGCAGCTCCGCTGTGCGGTGTTGCCTTCGCCCGGCGGCACGGGAGACCGGATGGGGATGCGGCGTTTTTCATGGCCCCGGGAAGCGCGGGGATGGGTGCTGGCATTATTTTTGTCTGACAGCCGGCGTATCCCCTCGACATGGCGGGCGCAAGTTTTTATAGTCCGCTGCCTTGCCCTTTTTTACGCAACTTTCCCTTTATCATGTCTTCTTTGCATCTGGCCCGCCTGCTGGCGCTGGCAGCCATTTTCATCTGGGCGTCATTAGCGGCGCTGGGAGTGAAACTGGCGCATCTGCCCCCTTTTTTGCTGGTGGGGCTGACGCTGGCCGCGGCCGGAATCGCGAGCCTGCCGACCCGCCGCAGCTGGCGGGTGCCGGCCCGGACTTTTGCGCTGGGGACTGGCGGATTGTTCGGCTATCACTTTTTCCTGTTCCTGGCCTTTCGCAATGCGCCGGCGATCGAAGCCAACCTGATCAATTATCTGTGGCCGCTGCTGATCGTGCTGTTGAGTCCGTTCCTGTTTCCAGGGTTGCGGCTGGGCCTGCCGCACATCATGGCCGGTTTTGCCGGCTTTGTCGGTGCGGCACTGGTGGTCAGCAAGGGACGGCTGGCATTTGAGGCAGATTATCTGCAGGGTTATCTGGCAGCGGTCCTGGCGGCCTTCCTGTGGGCCGGTTATTCGCTGGCAACACGCAAGCTGCCGCCGTTTCCGACTGCGGCAGTGGGCGGATTCTGCCTGGCGTCCGGCGCGTTGTCGCTGCTCTGCCATGTGCTGCTGGAACCGCTGGTGATTCCGGCGTGGGGTGACGTGCTGTGGGTGCTGCTGCTGGGGCTGGGGCCGATGGGCGGGGCGTTTTTCCTGTGGGACCGGGCGATGAAACTGGGCGATCCGCGCGAGATCGGCCTGCTGTCATTCCTGACACCGCTGCTGTCGACCCTGTTGCTGGTGGTCAGTGGTGGCGGGCGGCTGGACCAGTGGACACTGCTGGGCGGCGGGCTGATCCTGGGGGCAGCACTGGTCGGGGCCTTGGCGCCACCATCTAGGCAGACGGCATGAAACAAAAAGCCGGCTTCACTGAAGCCGGCTTTTTCGTACGGGCAATGCTCAGATGTAGTTGAACAGGGACATGCCCTGGACCTTGCTGAACG
This sequence comes from Laribacter hongkongensis DSM 14985, assembly GCF_000423285.1. Classification (NCBI taxonomy): domain Bacteria; kingdom Pseudomonadati; phylum Pseudomonadota; class Betaproteobacteria; order Neisseriales; family Aquaspirillaceae; genus Laribacter; species Laribacter hongkongensis. Next base: position 117,474 of record NZ_AUHR01000006.1, on the reverse strand, counting down.
ACAGTTGCGAGGCTTGCAGGGCCATCTGGGCCATGGCGAGATCGCTGGCTGCCTTGGGGACGTCAAGGTCTTCCAGATTGCTGCGGGTCTTGGCGTAGACCAGCGACAGGTCTTCGCCCAGATTGCCGGCATTCTGGGCTTCGAGTCGGCGGGAGCCGACGGAGGCTTGCCCGGTCAATACGGACTGCAACCCGCTTTCCAGCCCGCCCTGGATGGCGGTCAGTTCCTGTTCATAGCTGCCTGCCGGATAAGTACCCGTACGACCGTTTTCAAGTAATGCTGCCATCCGGCTCATGGTTTCAAAAAGGCTGCCAGCGTCCGCACTGCCTTCGCCAAATATGGACGAACCCGGCTCGGAAATGGCAATGCTGCGGGTATCGGAGATGGCCAGGCTTTTCTGTCCGTCGTTACCTCCGTATGTAATCGTGACCACAGGCCAGTTACCAGTCATGGTGTACGCAGGTGTATCCGAACTGGTACCTGAGAACACGTATTTTCCACTGGCATCCGTGGAGTTGGCTACTGCGACCATTTCCTCCAAGCTCGCTTTGAAAACCTTGCTCATTTGCTTGAGGTTTTCGTCGCTGGCTGCGCCATTACCGGCTTGTACCGACATTTCTTTCATCTGGATGATGATGTTGGAAATGCGGTCCAGAGAGGTTTCTGAAAATTCCAGGGCCGATTCGGCCGCCTTCGTATTGTTGATGAACTGGCTGTTGCGGGCATCCGACTGTGAAATATCCAGAATACGGGCTGCGGCTACCGGGTCGTCTGACGGTGTGTTGACACGCTTGAGGGTGGAGAGCTGGACGTTGAGCTGGCTCATCAGGCTCTGCTGGATGCTGACGCCGTAGGAGCCTTGCAGGAAGGTACTGTTGGTGCTGATGCGCATGGCTTTTCCTTAACCGATGGCCTGGAGGATGCTGTCGAAGAGGCTGCCGGCAATCTGTACCACCTTGCTGGAGGCCTGGTAGGCCTGCTGGTACTTGAGCAGGTTGGCAGCTTCTTCATCCAGATTGACCCCGGAGACGTTTTCGCGGGAGACCATGGCCTCCTTGAGGATGGCGGTCTGGGCGTCCTTCATGACCTTCACTTCATTGGTCTTGCTGCCGACCATGGTGGCCAGTTGTCCGTAGGCACCCTGCAGGGTGGTCTTGCCGCCGCCGACATCCACCACTTCGGCTGTTTGCAGTTTGGCCAGCTGGGTCAGGTTGGAGTTGTCACCGGTTTCGGTGAACGGATCGGTCGGCAGACGCTGGCGGAACTGGAACTGGTCACCGGCAGCCGGAGTACCGGTCATGGTGAATTCGAAACCGGCATCGGTCTGCTGGCCGGTCGGCGAAGTGTGGACCACCTTGTAGCCGCCCGTGGTGCCGGGTGCCGGAATGATGCTGTAAGGCGGCGTGGTCAGGCCGGCTCCGGCCAGGGTGAAGTTGCCGGCGCCATCGGACGTAACGGTAATGCCGGGTGCCGTGCCAAGTGCGGTGGCCAGGTCTGCGCGCATGCCGGCGAGGCCGGAATAGGAACTGACCTTGCCGTCACCGGTATTGGTCGCGCCAGCCTGATAGATATATCCGGAGGCTGCAGCGATTTCTTCCGGCTTGGTCACTTTCTGTGACAGGGCCCGCAGGGCAAAACGGTTGACGACTTCGGTCTGTTCCGGCGTCAGGTTCTGGAGATTGACCGGATGCGTGACCGGTGCACCGGGATTCTGGCCGCTGGCAACGTTGAATGCGGTGTTGAATTCCGGGAAGTTGAAGTCCAGCCCGAAAAATTCCTTGCCGGGATTGCCGTTGCGGTCCACGCCCTGCTGGTGCTGGGCGTTGAAGCTCGAAACCAGGGAGACGGCAATGGCACCGAGCTGCTGCTGGCTCTTGTTGAGGGTGTCGCGCATTTCCAGCGCACCGCCCAGCGAGCCGCCGGTCAGCAGGGTTTTGGGCAGTTCGATGCCGGTCCCTTTGTAGCCGACCGTGAGTTCGCTGGCATCGGCCTTGCTCTGGATGGCTTCCAGCTCGAATGTCTGGGCACCCAGAACCAGCGACTGGCCGTTACCCATGAAAACGTTGATGGTGCCATCGTCCAGCGGGACCGAGGTGGCACCGATGTACTTGTTGAGTTCGGTCAGTGCCTGGTCACGTTGGTCCAAGAGGTCGTTGGGCGGATTGGAGCCCCCTTGCCAGAGCTTGGCAATCTGGTCGTTGAGGGTGGCGATCTGCTTGGCCAGCCCGTTGATCGAGGTGACGCCCGAGCGGATTTCGGTATTGATGCCGGTGCGCAGGTCTTCATGCCGGATGTCCACCGACTTGAAGGTGTTTACCAGTGCAGCGGCCTTGTCGATCATGGCCTGGCGGGCCGGGATGGATGACGGATCGCTCGACAGGGACTGGATGGACGTGAACAGGTCCTGCATGCGCGGGGCCAGACCCGTAGTCGAACTGGAGATGATCTGGTCGAGCTGGTCGAGGTAGGCGTACTGCGTGTCGTAGTATTTGCTTGACGAGGTGGCAGTCTGGACAGCCTTGTCGAGATAGCTGTCGTATACCCGGTAGATGTCGTCTACCCGGACCCCGTTGCCGGTATTGCCGAACTGGCCCGGCCCGTAATACAGGGCAGACTGGTTGACGGCCTTGCGATGATAGCCCGCCGTATTGACGTTGCTGACGTTCTGCGAGGTCGTGGTCAGGGCGGCTCGGGCTGCATTCAAGCCGGTCACGCCGATATTCAGAAGACTCATGGCGGGCAAACAGGTAAGGGATTAAGGGTTTTATCGGCTACAGGACGATCAACTTGACCGTTCCGGCTCAGGCGCTGGTGCGCTGGGCCACCGATGCCAGTTTTTCGGCATAGGCCGGGTCGGTTGCGTAGCCGCCACGGGCCAGTCCACGGGCAAACGCCAGTGCATTGCTGCCGGTATTGAGGGCGCCGGCGTAGCGGTTGTTGTTGGACAGCAGACGTGCATAGTCGGCAAACGCCTCGCCGTAGTTGTCGTAGGCCCTGAAGCGTTCGACCTTCTTGACGGCCTTGCCGTTGACGTACTCGGTGGTCAGGACATCGGCCGTCTTGCCGGTCCACTCCTTGCCGGCCTTGATGCCGAACAGGTTGTAGCTGTCCGAGCCGTCACGGTGACGGATGTTGCGCTTGCCCCAGCCGGATTCCAGTGCGGCGTGAGCCACGACGAGGTGAGGGGACACGCCGAGCTGGGCGGCTGCCTGGCGGGCATGCGGAGCGATGTCGGAAACAAAGCCTTCGCGTCCCTTGGGGGCCGCCATGGGCGAATCCAGCGCATCCAGCGCGCGCATGGGTTCGTAGTCGTCACTGGCGCGCCGGGCCTGCTCCAGCTGGGCGCGGACGCGCGGGTTGAGCGCAAGGGGAACGGCATTGCCACCGGTCGCCAGCGGATTGCTGCCGTCGTCGCCCAGACCGGACTGCTTGAGGATCTGCTGGTACAGTGCTTCGCCCAGTCCCATGCCGCGTCCGCCGGCCAGGTTTTTGGCCATCTGCTCGGTTTGCAGACCCTTGAAGGTTTGCAGGCTAGCGGAATCTTCTTCGTCGTCAAAGCGGGTGGCCTGCATGCTTTTCATCAGCTGTTGCAGGAACAGGGCTTCAAACTCGCGGGCCACCTGACGGGCCGAGGTTTTGGGATCGGTCTTGGCGGCGAGCTTGAGTGAATCCAGCCGCTGGACATCGTAGGCAAGGCCGCCGTCGTTGCCGAAGGGCATGCCGGCAGCGGATCCGGGAATCTGGCTCATCAGATCACCTCCAGTTCAGCCTTGAGTGCGCCGGCTGCCTTCATGGCCGTCAGGATCGACAACAGATCCTGCGGGGTGGCGCCGACCGCATTCAGGGCGCGGACGATTTCGTTGAGATTGCTGCCTCGCGGCACGTTGATCAACCGGCCGCCCTGCTGGTTGATGCTGATGTCGGCCTGCTGGCCGGCAACAGTCTGCCCCTGGCTGAAGGCGTTGGGCTGGCTGACCACCGGTGTCGACTGGACGGTGACGGTCAGGTTGCCGTGGGCGACGGCGCATGGCTCGACCGTGACGGTCTGGTTCATGACCACCGAGCCGGTGCGGGCGTTGATCACCACGCGCGGCAGCGGGGCAGGGGTCGAAACATTGAGGTTTTCCAGCCGGGACAAAAAGGCCACGCGGGCATTCGGGTCCATGGGCGCACGCACTTCGATGCGGCTGCCGTCCATGGCGCGGGCAATCGAGCCCATGCTGGAGTTGATGGCGTTGACGGTGCGGGCGGCGTTGGTAAAGCTGGCCTGCTTGAGTTCCAGCACGATCACGTCGCCGTCGCCGACTGCGGTGGGGACGGCACGTTCCACCGTGGCACCGGCGGGAATGCGGGCACCGTTGAGCTGGTTGATCTTGGCGCTGGAGCCACCGGCCGAAGCACCGGCTCCGCCGACGACCAGGTTGCCCTGGGCAATGCCGTAGGTCTGGCCATCTGCACCCTTGAGCTGGGTCATCAGCAGCGTGCCGCCGCGCAGGCTCTTGGCGTCTCCCAGTGCGCTGACCACAACGTCGATCTGCTGGCCGGGTGAGGCAAAAGGCGGCAAGACCGCCGTGACCATTACCGCAGCCGCGTTCTTCGGATCGAGCTTCTGGTCCGGCGGCACCATGATGCCCATCTGGTTGAGCATGTTGATCATCGACTGGCGCATGAACGGCGACGAGTTGGCTTTGTCGCCGGTGCCGTCAAGCCCCACGACCAGACCGTAACCCACCAGCTGGTTGACGCGCACGCCACCGATATTGGCCAGGTCAGCAAGGCGTTCGGCCAAGACCGGCGCAGACAGTCCTCCGCAGAGCAGGGACAGGGCAAGAATGGCGGGACGCAATACGGTCATGGTCAGAACGGTGAAATGGTCATGAAGAAGCGGGTCAGCCAGCCGGGCTGGGCAAAGCGGTTGTTGTTGCCTTCGCCCTGCTGTTCGATGCGGGCGTCCGCGAGCCGGGTTGAAGAGACGTAATACCCTTGCTGAAGACCCTTGTCACGCGAATACGGCTTGATGTCGCGCGGATTGACGATGCCGGAGAGGCGGATGTATTCCAGCTCGCCATTGATGCGGACCTGCTTTTCACCACTGACCATCAGGTTGCCGTTGGGCAGGACGTCAATGACCGTTGTGGTCAGGGTGGCGAGGAAGCTGGACGAGGCTGCTGCCTTGCCGCTGCCGGAGGCCGAGGCACTGGCACTGGCTGTCCCAGTGAAGGGGCCGAGGTCCTTGTTGGTAAACGGCAGGTTGATGCCGGGCAGGCCGATGTCGGCCTTGGCATTCTTGCTGCCGTTGGTAGATTCTTGGGCGCTGGTGGTGGTTTTTTCCTCGATCACGACGGTCAGGGTGTCGCCGATCATGCGAGGCAGGGCCTCTTCGTACAGTGGCCGTACGCCGGCCGTCTGGAAGATGGCGCCGTTGCTCGGGCGGGACATGGCCTGCGGCTGCGGGCGGGCCGTCAGCGGCTGCTGCACGATGCTGGTGGGAGGCACCATGCTGCATGCGGCCAGCAGCAGGCTGGCCATGGCGACACAAAGACTGGACAGGATGCGCATCAGGTAACCATGAAAAGCTGCGCGGACAACTCCCGGTCAAGGAGAGTCATCCGCCTGGATGGGAAGATTACAGCTGCGACAGGCGGGCCAGCATGTCATCGCTGGTCTTGATGCCGCGCGAGTTGAGTTCGTAGGCACGCTGGGCCTGGATCATCTCGACCAGCTCTTCGGTCACGTTGACGTTCGAGGCCTCCAGAAAGGTTTGCTGGATGGCACCGGTGCCGTCATTGGTGGGGTTGGCGACGGTTGGCGCACCACTGGCTGCGGTTTCGAGGTACAGGTTGCCACCGATCGGTTCCAGCCCCTGCGGATTGATGAAATCAGCCAGCTGCATCTGGCCAATCTGTTGCGGCTGGGTTTGTCCGGGTAGTACGACGGACACGATGCCGTCCTTGGAGACGGAAATGCTTTTGGCGCCCTGCGGCACGGTGATCTGCGGATCAACCAGAAAACCCTGGCTGGTTACCAGCTGGCCCTGGTCGTCCAGCTTGAACGTGCCGTCGCGGGTATAGCCGATCGTGCCGTCAGGCATCTGGATGGTGAAAAAACCGCGGCCGTTGATGGCCATGTCCAGCGCATTGTTGGTCTGTTGCAGGTTGCCGGGCGAAAACTGCCGGTCAACGGCCACCGGAGCGGCGCCGGTGCCCACCAGCAAGCCGGTGGGCAGCATGGTGTTCTGTGAACTTTGCGCACCCGGCTGGCGGATGGTCTGGTACATCAGGTCTTCAAAGACCGCACGGCCTTTCTTGAAGCCGGTGGTGTTGACGTTGGCGAGGTTGTTGGTGATCACGTCCAGCCGGAACTGGCTGGAGTCCATGCCGGTTTTGGAGATGTAAAGCGAGCGGAGCATGGCAATGGGCCTCTCGAAGTCCGGGCATCAGACCCCGGTGGAATTAACTGGTGATGGACAGCAGCTGGTCTGCCCTTCGCGCGTTCTGGTCAGCATTCTGCATCAATTTGACGTTGAATTCGAACTGCCGGCCATGACTGATCATCTGGGTCAGGGCGTCGACCGGGTTGACGTTGCTGCCTTCCAGCATGCCGGTAGCCACCCGCACGCCGTCGTCTGCTTCGGCGATTTGCCCGTCGCGGCGCCGGAAGAGGCCGTCCTCACCCTTGAAGAGGTCGCGCGGTTCGCCGCCTACCAGCTTGATGCGGTCCACGACCTGGACGGTGCGCGGAATCTGGTCGGTCTGGACTGCCGACACTGTTCCGTCTTCGCCGATCATGACCTGGCTATTGGGCGGCACGGTGATCGGGCCGCCTTCTCCGACGATGACGCGGCCGTCACGGGTGCGCATGATGCCGTTTTCATCCAGCACAAAGCCGCCGGCACGGGTGTAGGCTTCGTTGCCCTGCGGATCCTGGACGGCAAACCAGCCCCGGCCCCGGACGGCGAAGTCCTGGTCGTTGCCGGTGGTGATCATCGGTCCTTGGCTTTCGTCGTGACCGGTGGTGTGGTCGACCGAATACGCCCGAGTGGGCGTACCGTCGCCGACCACAGGCAACGCGCGAAAGGCATTCAGTTCGGCCTTGAATCCCGGCGTATGCGCATTGGCAAGATTGTTGGCCGTGGTCTGCTGTTGCAGTTCCACGTGCTTGGCGCCATTCATGGCGATGTAGAGCATCTTGTCCATGCTGGCCTACCGGTTAGCGCATCTGCATCAGCGACTGCAGGACCTGGTCATGCACCTTGATGGTCTGGGCATTGGCCTGGTAGTAGCGCTGGGCAGTGATCATGTTGACGAGTTCACCGGTCAGGTCGACGTTGGAGTCTTCCAGTGCCTGCGACTGGATCAGGCCGACGTTGGTGCTGCCCGGGTCGTTCAGGGTCGGGTTGCCCGAATTGTAGGTTTCCATCCAGCGGTTGTTGCCGATGGGTTGCAGACCCTGCTGGTTGGCGAAGTTGGCCAGTACCACCTGGCCGATGACCTTGGTCTGGCCGTTGGAATAGCGGGCCGAGACGATGCCGGTCTTGTCGATCTGCAGGTTGCTGACGACTGCCGAAGCATAACCGGGCTGTACCAGTTCATTGACGGCAAAGCTGGTGCCGAACTGGGTCGAACCGGAGAAATCGAATTTCAGTGCCAGCGGAGCACCGCCACCGGCAGGGGTGTAAGTAGCGGCAGCAATCGGACCGCCATTGGTCAGCTTGCCATCCGGTCCGAAAGCCAGGCCGGTACCGAGAGCAGTGTAGGGCGATGCGGCCGTGGCCCCGGTGCCCAGGTCAACGACCGAGCCATCGGTGTGCTTGGCCGTGGCGTAGACATCCCACTGTCCGTCCGCGGTTTTCTTGAAGTAGACCGCCACCTGGATCGGGTTGCCCAGGCTGTCGTAGGCCGTCAGCGCGGTTTTGGAGTTGTAGGTGGCCGGGTCGGACGGATTGAAAGCGATGCTCACCGCCGCGATGGTGCCGGCGGTAGTGGTCGGATTGGCTGCGTTGGGCGTGTATTGCTGCACGGCACCGGCTGCATCAAGCCAGCCCAGTTTCTTGTCATAGAAAGTGGCTGTGGCTCCACCGACCGGAGTGCCGTCCGCATTAAAAAGCTGACCCATTTGGGTGGCGCCGGATGGGCCGGTAATGACATAGCGGCCATCCGGTAACTTGACCTTGGTCGAGGCATTGAAGTCAGCTGTAGCCGGCGGTACCGGCAGGGTGGTGACGCCGGTCAGGCTGGCACCTTCGGTCAGGGCGCTGTATTCGACCGGATTGTTGCGCGAATCCAGGTTGATGTTGAAGCGCATGGACTCGCCGCCATAGTCGGACGGGCGTGGCTCCAGCAGGCTGTTGTCGATCTTGAGCGGGCCGAGGTTGCCGTTCTGGACCGATGGCGGAGTCGTCCGGTCGTCCACCTGCCAGCCCATCAACTTGTCGCCGTTGTTGTTGATGAAGCCTTCGCGGTCGATCTGGAACTGGCCGTTGCGGGTGTAGGAGATACCGTTGGCGTTCTGCATGACGAAGAAGCCGTTACCGGAAATCGCCAGATCAAGCTGGTTGCCCGTGGTGGTGATGTTGCCTTGGCCGAACTGCTGGGCGATCAGCGTGGTGTTGACGCCGATGCCGTTCTGGGTGGCGGCCACGCCGTAGAAGTTGGCGGCGAACATGTCGGCAAACTCGGCGCGCGACCCCTTGAAACCGACCGTGGACGAGTTGGCGACGTTGTTGCCGATGGCGTCGAGCTGCTTGCTGGCGGCGTTGATGCCGGAAAGACCGTGTTGGAATGCCATGTTGGTTGCCTGTATGTCTGGTGTGCGGGTGCCGTGTGCTTACAGCAGTTCGCGGATGTCGGACGGCGAAATCTTCTGGCCGGTGGAGAGGATCAGCTTCGGGCTGCCGTTTTCCCAGGTCAGTGCGTCGATGCGGGCAAAACCCAGTGGTTTTGCCGTGACGGTATTGCCGCCCTTTTTGGCTTCGACGCTGAACGAATACATGCCTTCGGGCAGGGGCTCACCGTCGCTGCCCTTGCCGTCCCAGGAGAAGTGGCTGATACCGGGCTGCTGGGCACCCATGGTGACGCTGTCCATCAGTTCGCCGTCGCTGTTGTAGACCTTGATCGTAACTTCGTCGGCGCCGTCAGGCAGGCTGATGCCGCCCTGGGCGATCGGAACCTTGATCTTGTTGCCGTCAGCGTCGACCTCGGTGCCGTCGGCATAGGTCAGCAGCATGTGGCTGCCTTCGATCAGCGACACATGGCCGATCATGCCGGCAGCAGCAAATGCCTGGCTGGCGGCATACGCCTCGGTCAGGGCGCTGACGCTGGAGTTGAGCTTTTCGATGCCCTGGACACTGGAAATCTGCGCCATCTGGCTCGTCATCTGGTAGTTGTCGAGCGGGTTGAGCGGATCCTGTGTCTGCAGCTGGGTGATCAGGAGCTTGAGGAAGCGGTCCTGGATTTCGTCTGCTTCGGATTTGGTCTTGGTGTTGGTTCCGTTGATGCCGGCAAACGGATCATCGGTAGAGGAAGTCGGATTGACTGCTGTGGTCATGATTCAGGTCCTGCGGTTAGCTCTGGCCGATCGACAGCGTCTTTTGCAAGAGCTGCTTGGTGGTGTTCATCATTTCGACGTTGGTCTGGTAGGCCCGCGAGGCAGAGATCATGTCGGTCATTTCTTCGACCGGATTGATGTTCGGCATGGTGACATAGCCGTTGGCATCAGCCAGCGGGTGGGCCGGGTTGTAGTTCATGCGTGGCGGCGACTGGTCTTCGACGATGGCCGTGACAGCTACCTTGGCCACCTTGGGTTCGGCCGGGCTGACCGGAATCGGGGTGAAGACGATGCGGCGCGCCTTGTAGGGTTCGCCGTTGCTGGCGACAGCGCTGTCGACGTTGGCAATGTTGCTGGCGACCACGTTCAGGCGCTTGGACTGTGCGGTCAGGGCACTGCCGGCGATGTCGAGGACACGGTTGAGTGACATGGTTATTGTCCCTTGATGGCGTCAGACAGGCCGCTGATGCGCCGGTTGAGGAAGGTCAGCGTCGACTGGTAACGCAAGGAATTGTCCATGAAGGCCGAACGCTCCACATCCATGTCGACGGTATTGCCGTCGATGGAGGGCTGGACTGCCTGGCGATACTCCACCTCCACCCCGTCCGTGCCTTGCTGCGTCTGCTTGCCTGCCAGATGGCGGTTGTCGGTCTGGGACAGGGCAAGGCTGGAACGGCTGTCGCCGGCCAGGGCCGATTTCATGGCCTTGGCAAAGTCGAAATCGACGGCCTTGTAGTTGGGCGTATCGGCGTTGGCGATGTTCGAGGCGATGACCTCGTTGCGGCGCGCGTGCAGGCCCAGCGCCTTTTCCTGAAAGTTGAAGTGTCGAGCAATCTTGTCGAGCATGCGCATCCCCGCTTGATATGACCTGTGGCGGCTCATTCTAGCAGGTTCCATGCCAACATCCCCTGATCAGGAAAAGCGCCGCAAATACCGGAAAACACATGGAATTCTAAACCTGCATACAAATTATGCCTATCGTATTTGCGGTGGCATCCATTGTTCCGGCAACAATTGCCGCCGGGACGGCAGCCATGCCGGGAACGGTGTCCCGCTAGTGCTCGCCCTCGACATCGGCGAGGCTCAGCAGCCCGGAAGCATCGTTGTACGAGAAGATTTCGGCGTAGCGACCCCAGTCGATCACCGTATCAAGCGTGGTGTCGGCTTCATCCTGGCTCAACTGGTCCTCCAGCTCCTGCACGAAGCGCTCGCGTGGGGCGCGCTGGCCGGGACGGGTGTGCAGTACCTGCAAAATGCGGGCTGCCAGCGGAACATGCTGGGTCAGATGAATGGCAAACAGCTCCTTGCGGGCCTGCGAATCGGCATCGGCAAAACGCAGCCCCTGGGCTGTCAGCATGATGTCGCCGGTCTTGAGCTGGACCAGCCCCAGCTGCTCCAGCACGTCGGCCACCAGAAACAGCTGGTCGGTCGGCATCAGCAACTGGGCTGCCAGGTCAGGCAGGTCGGCGCGACCGGCATACGGCGGATTGGCCAGTGCCTCGACCAGGCCGGTCATCAGGCTGATCGGCACCGCCGGCAGATGGCTGTCGAGCCGCCACGGTGCCCGTGGCGAACCGCTCAGGGCCTGCGGGTGTGTCATCAGTGCGTAAATGTCGTCCACCATGCGCCGGAACACCGGGTCAAGCCGCTCGCGCCGGTGCGGCAGCGGCACGCTGATTTCCGCCACGATCCGCCCCGGATGCGACGACAGCACCAGGATGCGGTCGCACAGGAACACCGCCTCCTCGATGTTGTGGGTCACGATCAGCATCGAGCGGATGGGCAGCTGGCCCGAGTTCCACAGCTCGATCAGGTCGGTGCGCAGGGTTTCCGCCGTCAGCACGTCCAGTGCCGAAAACGGCTCGTCCATCAGCAACAGGGCCGGGTTCACCACCAGCGCCCGGGCAAAGCCGACCCGCTGGCGCATGCCGCCCGACATTTCGCGCGGATAGGCATTTTCAAACCCGTCCAGCCCGATCAGGTCGATGGCCGCGCGCGCCCGCTCGCGCCGTTCGGCTGCAGGCACGCCCTGGGCTTCCAGCCCGGCTTCGACGTTTTCCTGCACGGTCAGCCAAGGAAACAGGGCAAAACTCTGGAACACCATGGCCACCCCGTCGGCCGGACCGGCCAGCGGCTGTCCGCGGTAGAGCACGCTGCCACTGCTGGGCGGAATCAGCCCGGCAATCATGCGCAGCAGTGTCGACTTGCCCGAGCCGGAGCGCCCCAGCAGGCCGACAATCTCGCCTTCGTGCAGGTTCAGCGATACGCCGTCGAGGATTTCCCGGGCTTCGCCGGCACGGGCAAAGCGGCGGCTGACGTCTCTCAGTTCCATGATCAGCGGGTGTTCGCCATGCTTTTCCATCATCATCCTTTCAGGCCAGACTCAGGCGACGCTCGGCCAGTTCCTGCAACGGCCGCCACAGCAGGCGGTTGAACAGGACCACGTAGACCGCCATGACCAGAATGCCCAGCAGCACCTGCGGGTGCTGGCCGCTGGCGGTGTGCTCGGCGATGTACGACCCCAGTCCCCTGGCCACCAGCACGTCATTGCCCCAGCTGACGTATTCGCCGACGATGCTGGCGTTCCAGGCGCCCCCCGAAGCCGTCAGTGCCCCGGTCAGGAAATAGGGAAAAATGCCCGGCAGCATCACCTTGCGCCACCACAGCCCGCCACGGATCTGCAGGTTGCTGGCCACCTCGCGGTACTCGGCCGGAAACGCCTGTGCACCGGCCACGACATTGAAAAGGATGTACCACTGGGTGCCGAAGATCAGCAGCGGACTGAGCCAGACATTCGGGTCCAGCCGGAAATGGATGATCAGTACCACGCAGGCCGGAAACAGCAGGTTGGCCGGAAACGCCGCCAGAAACTGGGCCATGGCCTGCACCCGGCCTGCCAGCTGCGGCCGCAGGCCGATCCACACCCCCACCGGTACCCAGACCAGTGACGCCAGCACGATCAGCACCGCTACCCGCAGCAGGGTCAGGGCTCCGAGGCCGAACACGGCGAGGACATCATGAAAATCCACTGCCTGCGCCAGGTAGTGCCAGACCGACCACAACGCCCACAGTGCCAGTGCGGTCAGTCCGGCCAGCCACAGGCGGTCCGGCCAGCCCGGCTTACTGGCCGGCGCTTCTGCCTGCCAGCGCAGCCGGGGCCCGAGTGGCAGCTGCGCCACATGGGACAGCAGCCGCCCGGCCGGGCGGACCAGCAGCGTCTGGATCAGTCGCGCCCGCTCGCCCAGCGTCAGCAGCCATGAGCCCGACCCGGTCACGCCGGCCGTAACCTGCAGGTTGAATTTTTCGCTCCAGGCGACCAGTGGCCGGAACAAGACCTGGTCGTACAGGATGATGACCACCAGCATGGTCAGCACCACCCAGCCGACCGCGCCCAGGTTGCGCGCATCGATGGCCACGGCGAGATACGAACCGATGCCCGGCAGCATGACCTGTTGCTGGCCGACCACCAGCGCCTCGGAGGCCACCACGAAAAACCAGCTGCCGGACATGCTCATCATCATGTTCCACACGAGGCCCGGCATGGCGTAGGGCAGGTCGAGCTTCCAGAAACGCTGCCAGGCCGTCAGGCGCAGGCTGGCCGCGACTTCAACAAGGTCGCGCGGCAGCGTGGTCAGCGACTGGTAGAGGCTGAAGGCCATGTTCCAGGCCTGGCTGGTGAAAATGGCAAAAATGGCCGCGCATTCCGCACCCATCATCCGGCCGGGAAACAGCGCCAGGAAAAACGTCACGGTGAACGACAGGTAGCCCAGCACCGGGATGGATTGCAGGATGTCCAGCGCCGGAATCATGAGCTTGCCGGCGCGGGCCGAGCGTGCGGCCAGCGTGGCGTACCCGAGGGTGAACAGGAAGGACACCGCCAGCGCTGCAAGCATCCGCAGCGTGGTGTAGAGCGCGTAGGCGGGCAGGTTGGCCGGGTCCAGCGAAACCGGTTCGGCCTGCAGGATGGCCAGCGGCTGCCACGCTTCACGCACGCCGTGGCCGAACAGCAGCAGCAGGCCGAAGATCAGTGCAAAAGCCAGCCCGTCCCACGGTGTGGGACGGAAACCGGCCAGAAAACGGCGTGAGTGCAGTCGGACCTGCATTGGCAATTCCTCGGAAAACCCGCCTCCGGCGGAATGGTTGACTGTCGCTCCAGTCTAGCCGCTCATGTCCGGATTGCCGGCAGGGATTGCCAACATCATAAAAACGTCATGACTCAGGCGCGCAGCAGGCGCAGGCCGTTGGCGATCACCAAAAGGCTGGCGCCGACGTCGGCAAACACCGCCATCCACATGCTGCCCAGCCCCGCCACCGTCAGGGCCAGGAACGCCAGCTTGATGCCCAGCGCCAGCGCCAGGTTCTGCCGCAGCACCCGGCCGGCCTGACGCGCCAGCCGGACAAAGCGCGCCAGCTTGCGAGGATCGTCGTCCATCAGCGCCACGTCGGCGGTTTCGATGGCGGTATCGCTGCCGGCCGCGCCCATGGCAAAGCCCACCTGCGCCCGCGCCAGCGCCGGCGCATCGTTGATGCCGTCGCCCACCATGCCGGCATGGGCGCCAGCGGACTGCATCAGGCCTTCGATGGCGGCGAGCTTGTCTTCCGGCAGCAGGCCGGCGCGCACGTCATCAATGCCGAGGGTGGTGGCCACGCTGCGCGCTGCCTGCGGGTTGTCGCCAGTCAGCATGACGGTCCGGATGCCCAGTGCGTGCAGGTCGTCCACCGCCTGGCGGCTTTCCGGCCGCACCGGATCGGCTACGGCAAACAGGGCCAGCGCCTGGCGGCCGTCGCTGAGCGTCACCACCGTCTTGCCACCGGCTTCCAGCTCTTCGATGCGGGCAGCCGGGACGCTGACGCCCAGTTCGGCCAGCAGGCGCGGGTTGCCGAGCCAGTAGGCCTGTCCGTCAACTTCGCCGCGCACGCCGCGACCGGGCAGGGCCGTCAGCCCGGCGGCTTCCGTGGCCGTCAGGCCGTCCTGCCGGGCCGCCGCGGCGATGGCGCGCGACACCGGGTGGTCGGAGCGGGCGGCGAGGGCGACGGCAATGCTGCGCAGCTCCCCGGCGCCTGCGTCGGCCAGCGGCACGAAGTCGGTGGCGACCGGCCGGCCGGCGGTCAGCGTGCCGGTCTTGTCGAGCGCCATCACGGTCAGCCGGCGTCCGGCGTCGAGCACCGCACCGCCGCGCACCAGAATGCCGTGGCGGGCCGCGTTGGTCAGGGCGCTGACCATGGTCACCGGCGTGGCGATCACCAGCGCGCACGGGCAGGCGATCACCAGCAGCACCAGCGCCCGGTACAGCCAGTCGAGCCAGCCGCCGTCAAAGAGGGGCGGCACCAGCGCCAGCAGCACTGCCAGTCCGACCACGACCGGCGTATAGATGCGGGCAAAACGGTCCACCGTTTGCTGGATCGGTGCCCGCGCGGCCTGGGCGCCTTCCACTGCGCGGATCACCCGCGCCAGGGTCGAGTCTCCGGCCACGGCAGTCACCCGGCAGACCAGTTCGCCGCTCTGGTTGATGCTGCCGGCAAACACGCTGTCGCCCGGTTCCTTGTCGACCGGCAGGCTCTCGCCGGTCAGTGAGGACTGGTCCAGGGCGCTGTGGCCGGCCTCGATGCGGGCGTCCAGTGCCACCCGCTCACCCGGCGCCACGCGCAGGCGCTCGCCGGGGGTGACGCTGTCTGCCGGCACGCTGCACCACTGTCCCTCGCGTTCGACCGTGGCGGTAGCGGGCGTCAGGGTCAGCAGGCGGCCGATGGCATCGCGGGCGCGGCTGAGCGAGCGTGCCTCCAGCCGTTCGGCCAGTGCAAACAGGGTCATGACCATGGCGGCTTCCGGCCACTGGCCGATGGCAAAGGCACCGGTCACCGCCAGCGTCATCAGGGCGTGGATGTTGAGGTCGGCATGGCGCAGGGCAATCCAGCCCTTGCGGTAGGTTGAGGTGCCGGCGGCAGCAATGGCGGCCACGGCTGCCGCAGCCCCGAGCGCGTCCGGCGCGCCGAACCAGTGCAGCCCTTCGGCCAGCAGGGCCAGTGCGATGGCCAGTGCCAGCCAGCCCCAGTGCCGGGCCGTGTCCGGTGCGGCTGCGGGCTGATCCAGCGGCTGCGGTGTCATGCCGAGCGCGCGGATGGCGTCGATGATGGCGGCGTCCTGTCCGGGGACATGGGCGACGGCCAGTTCGCGCTTGAGCAGGTTGAAGGACAGGGAACCGACGCCGTCCAGCCGGGCCAGTGCCCGGCGGATCTGGCCTTCTTCGGTCGGGCAGTCCATTTCGTCGATGCGCCAGCGCGACAGGATCTGGCCGTCAGTGGCGGCGGGGGCAGGGTCAGGCCGGACAGGCGCGGCGCTGCTGCTGCACGCGCAGCCTCCCTGACAAGGGGTGCCGGAGGTCGCTGGGCGGAGCTTGAGCGGTGTGTCGTTGTGCATGAGTGTTCTCCCTTGCCTGCATTGCACACCCTGGAGCTACTATAGGGTCAAGCGATGCAAAGGAGGGACCACCATGAAAATCGGCGAACTGGCTCAGGCGGCGCAATGCACGCCGGAAACCGTGCGTTACTACGAAAAGGCCGGACTGCTGCCGCCACCGTCACGCAGCGACGGCAATTACCGGGTCTACGGCCCGGCGCACCTGGAACGGCTGGTGTTCGTGCGCCACTGCCGGGCGCTGGACATGACCCACGAGGAGATCCGCGAACTGCTGGAGCTGCGCGACGTGCCCGATGCCGACTGCGCGCAGGTCAACGTGCTGCTGGACGCCCATATCGAGCATGTCGAGCGGCGCATCCGTGACCTGAACACGTTGCGCGAGCAACTGGCCAGCCTGCGCCACCAGTGCCAGATCGCCAGTGCCACCCGCGACTGCGGCATCCTGCAGGCGCTGGCGCACGAGCCGCTGCCCGAGCCGCGCCCCGCGGCCTGCGACGGCCACGGACTGGGCGTGCACGACTGACTAGAACAGCCGGGAGATCAGCGCGCCGTCGACACCGGCGCCCAGGTCGGCCAGCACCCGGTGACCGTTGCCGGGCGCGACTTCGACCGGACGGCCTTCGGTATCGGCGAGGGCCGCGAGGGTCAGCGTACGGTTGCCGGCCGGCAGCAGCAGCTCCAGCCGGTCGCCGACGGCAAAGCGGTTTTTCACCTCGATGACGGCGCGCCCGTCGGCATGGATGCCGATGACGTCGCCGACGTACTGGCTCTGGGTGGCCTTGGAGTGGCCGTGCAGGTAATTCTGGTAATCCTGCGTCTGGTGCCGCTCCAGAAAGCCCGGCGTGTAGCCGCGGTTGGCGAGGCTGTCGAGCTGGGACAGCAGGCTCCAGTCAAACGGCCGGCCGGCCACGGCGTCGTCGATGGCCTGGCGGTAGGCCTGCGCCGTGCGGGCCACGTAGTACAGGCTCTTGGTCCGCCCTTCGATCTTCAGTGAATCCACCCCGATCCGCACCAGCTTTTCCACCAGCTCGATGGCGCGCAGGTCCTTGGAGTTCATGATGTAGGTGCCGTGCTCGTCTTCCATGACCGGCATCAGCTCTCCTGGACGGCTGGCTTCCTCGATCAGGTAGGTGCGGTCGGCCAGCGGGTGGCGCTCGGCGCCGCCGCAGGCGGCAAAGCGCTGGTTGGCGTCTTCCAGTGCGGCATTGAGGTCAAGGCGGATCGGCTGCGGCACCACGTCGCCGGCGTCGTCCGTACAGGTGTCCTGTACCTTGTAGTCCCAGCGGCAGGCGTTGGTGCAGGTGCCCTGGTTGGGATCACGGTGGTTGAAGTAGCCCGACAGCAGGCAGCGGCCGGAATAGGCGATGCACAGGGCGCCGTGCACGAATACTTCCAGCTCGATGTCCGGGCATTCCTGGCGGATTTCGGCGATTTCGTCGAGCGACAGCTCGCGCGACAGGATGATGCGGCTCACCCCCAGTTTCTGCCAGAACTTCACCCCCATATAGTTGACCGTATTGGCCTGTACCGACAGGTGCACCGGCACGTCCGGCCAGCGTTCGCGCACCATCATGATCAGGCCGGGGTCGGCCATGATCAGCGCGTCCGGCTTCATGGCGATCACCGGCTCCATGTCGGCCATGTAGGTTTTTACCTTGCTGTTGTGCGGCAGCAGGTTGCTGGCCACGTAAAACAGCTTGCCGCGCGCATGTGCTTCGTCGATGCCGGTTTTCAGCTCGTCGAGGCGGAAGTCGTTGTTGCGGGCGCGCAGCGAGTAGCGCGGCTGGCCGGCGTAAACGGCGTCGGCGCCAAAATCGTAGGCGGCGCGCATCTTGGCGAGCGTGCCGGCGGGAAGCAGAAGTTCGGGAGTGCGCATGCGGAAAAGTCTGGAGTCGGCCGGCTCCGTGGCGGAGCCTGGCGGGATGGAAGCGGCGCGGAGTATCCGGGCCGGACGTGCAAACGTCAAGCAGTGAAAACCCGCGTACAAACAGGGGTTTATTCGGACTGGCGGCGGCGTTTGGCCAGCATGGCCACCAGGGCCAGCGCTTGGCAGACAAAGGCCAGCACCATGACGCCGGTCCAGCCCAGGCGCAGGGCGGCGCTGGCACCGAGGGTCGGGTGTTCGAGCGCGGCACCGGAAAGGCCGAAGCAGCCGGTGGCGACAATGAACAGGGCCAGCATCAGCGGTTTGGGCAGGCGCGACAGCCAGTTGAGGAATTTCATGCGGGCACTCCACGGGTCAGCCAGTCGATTTCGGCCGGCGTGAAACCGGCCGCCTGACGCCCGGCCAGATTGAACGGCGGCCGGGGTGCCGGAATGGCGTATTCGGCCAGAAGGTCGACAAAGGTCGCGAGCGGTTCCAGTCCGCGCTGGCGGCACAGGACGCCGAACCAGTGGTTGCCGATGGCGACGTGGCCGACTTCTTCGGCGAGGATGACTTCCAGCGCCGCCACCGAGGCGGTATCGCCGGCGGCGGCAAATTTCTGCTGGATGCCCGGATTGACGTCAAGGCCACGGGCTTCCATCAGGCGTGGCACCAGCGCCATGCGCACCAGCGGGTCGTGAGCGGTTTTCACCGCCATTTCCCACAGGCCGGCATGGGCATCCAGGTCGCCGTAGGCGCAGCCGTAGTCGGCCAGGCGTGCCACCACCAGCTGGTAGTGGCGGGCTTCTTCTTCGGCGACCCGGATCCAGTCGGCGCGGAAGGCATCCGGCAGCCGGCGGAAGCGCCAGGCGGCATCCAGCGCCAGGTTGATGGCGTTGAATTCGATATGGGCAATGGCGTGCAGCAGGGCGATGCGGCCTTCGCGGGAGCTGGTGCGCCGGCGTGGCACGTCCCGCGGATCGATCAGTCGCGGGGACGAAGGGGCACCGGGCGCCGGCAGGGGCACGGCCGGCGGCGCATCGGTACGGACCCGCAGCCGGCCCGTGCGGCTGGCGGCGGCCAGCGCCTGTACCTGGCGGCATTTGGCTGCCGGATCGGTTTCCCGCAGCGCGGTTTCGAGTGCGGTATACAGACAGTCGTTCATGGCGAGCCATTCTACGGGATCGTCCGGCACGACGAAAACGCCGGCCAGCGCTGACGTTTTGTCGCCGGGCATGACAGAATGCTGAACCTGTCCAACCCACCCGGGAGAGTTTCCATGCACTTTGAATCAAGCCTGCTTGGCACCATCGAATTCGACGACCGCAGCGCCCTGACGTTTGTGGCCGATCTGGCCGGGCTTGAGGGCTGCCGGCGCTTCCAGCTGTGTCACGATGCCGGGGTGGAACCGAATGCGCCGCGCGTCTGGTGGCTGCAGTCGCTGGACCAGCCGGACCTGACTTTCAGCGTGACCGATCCGGCCAACCTGGGAGTGCGCTACGTGCTGGAGCTGTCGGACGAACAGGCCGCAGCCCTGCAACTGCAACGGGCCGAGGACGCCGTGGTGCTGGTGATGGTGTACAAGGACGTGCTGGCCGCCGCCCACCCGGCGCTGGCGCCGCTCAAGGCGAATCTGGTGGCTCCGCTGGTCATCAACCCGGTGGCGCGTACTGCCCTGCAACTGACCGGACTCAAGGCCGACGTCTGCTTCAGCAACCGCAGCTGAGCCGCCGGCTTGCAGGAAAAACAAAACCGCCCGGCACTGCCGGGCGGTTTTGCTTGGGTGCGTGAAGTGGCGCGACTCAGTGGAAGAACGCGAACTTGACGGCAAACAGGGCTGCGATGACCAGCACCATCGGCGACAGGTCGCGGAAGCGGCCGGCCAGTACCTTGATCACGGCGTAGCTGATGAAGCCGAAGGCGATGCCGTCGGCGATCGAGTAGGTGAAGGGCATGCCGACGGCGGTGATGACGGCCGGAGCGGATTCGGTCAGGTCGTCCCAGTCGATTTCGGCCAGGCCACGGGTCATCAGCACGGCGACGTAGCACAGGGCCGGTGCGGTGGCGTAGGCCGGGACGGTGCCGGCCAGCGGGCTGAGGAACAGGGCGGCAAGGAACAGCAGGGCCACCACCACGGCGGTGAGGCCGGTGCGGCCGCCGACCGAGGTGCCGGCTGCGGATTCGACATAGGCGGTGACGCTGGAGGTGCCCAGTACGCCGCCGGCCATGATGGCGGTGGAATCGGCAAACAGGGCGCGCTTCAGGCGCGGCAGCTTGCCGTCCTTGTCGAGCAGGCCGGCACGGTGCGATACGCCGATCAGGGTGCCGGTGGTGTCGAAGAGGTCGATGAAGAAGAAGATGAAGATGACGCCGATCAGGCCGGCATTGATGGCGCTGGCGATGTCCATCTTCATGAAGGTCGGCTCGATGGACGGCGGGGCGGCAAACACGCCCTTGAATTCGGTCATGCCCAGCAGGACCGACAGTAGGGTGACCAGCAGCACGCCGATGATGATGGCGCCGGTGACCTTGCGGTATTCGAGGGCCACGATGACGAAGAAGCCGAAGACGGCGAGCAGGGTGGTCGGGGCGGCGACATTGCCCAGCGTGACCATGGTGGCTTCGGAGCCGGTGATCACGCCGGCACCCTTGAGGCCGATGATGGCAAGGAAGAGGCCCACGCCGGCCGAGATGGCCAGCTTGAGCGAATGCGGGATGGCGTTGACGATCTGTTCGCGGATCTTGAGGCTGGTGATGATGACGAAGATCACGCCGGAGATGAACACGGCGCCCAGCGCGGTTTCCCACGGCACGCCCATGCCCTTGACCACGGCAAAGGTGAAGTAGGCGTTGAGCCCCATGCCCGGCGCCAGCGCGATCGGGTAGTTGGCGACCAGCCCCATCACCATGGTGCCGATGGCGGCTGCCACGCAGGTGGCGACGAACACGGCGTTGAAGTCCATGCCGGTCTGCGACAGGATCGCCGGGTTGACGAAGATGATGTAGGCCATGGTGAGGAAGGTGGTGAAGCCTGCCAGCACCTCGGTTTTCACGGACGTGCCGTGTTCCTTGAGCTTGAAGAACGATTCCAGAAAAGCCATGACGGCGTAACCTCTGCGTGGGATGCGGGGAGAGTCGTGTAAAAAGGCGCGTATTGTATGCGAAGAAACACGGACTTAGCTGCCCTTGGTGCGATATTCCTTAACAGAACCTTGTCCGGACCGGCAGATGCGGGGTGGCTTGTTTTCGTGATACCCTGAAATATTCATCTTCATCGCTCCGCGTTCCTCCCATGCAAGTGCAAGGCGGCAACATCTTCATCGTCACTGCGCCCTCCGGGGCCGGCAAAACCACGCTGGTGGCAGCCCTGCTGGCGGCTGACCGCCAGGTGCAGCTTTCCGTGTCCTACACCACGCGCCCGCCGCGCGAGGGTGAGGTGCACGGCCGGCATTACCATTTCATCGACCGTGCCACGTTTGAGGCCATGATCGGCCGCGGCGAGTTCCTCGAGCATGCCGACGTGTACGGCAACTACTACGGCACCAGCGAAACCTGGATCCGCGAGCAGTTGTCCACCGGACGCGACATCCTGCTGGAAATCGACTGGCAGGGTGCCGAACAGGTGCGCAAGACCTTCCCCGAGGCCATCGGCGTCTTTATCCTGCCGCCCTCGGTCGAAGTACTGGAACACCGCCTGCGCAGCCGCGGCAAGGATGATGAAGCCACCATCCAGAAACGCATGGCGTCAGCGCGCGGCGAGATCGACCATGTCAGTAATTTTGACTATGTTGTCATCAACGAGGTGCTCGACGAAGCGGTGCGGGACCTCGTCTCCATCGTCCGCGCCGAGCGCCTGCGTACACTGCGCCAGCAGACACGGCATGCCCGCCGGATCGCTGCCATGCAGTCGCAGGGCTGACCCGTTTTTCCCTTTTCAAGATCACCATTCAAGGATTTCCTGCCATGGCCCGCATTACCGTTGACGATTGCCTCAAGCGTATTCCCAACCGTTTCGACCTCACCCTGGCTGCCGCTTACCGTGCCCGCCAGATTGCCAATGGCGCCCAGCTGCTGATCGACAGCAATGCCGGCAGCAAGGACAAGCCGACTGTCGTGGCCCTGCGCGAAATCGCAGCGGGCCAGATTGGCCGCGAGGTACTCGAACGTGCTATCCGTAGCTGATATGCTCTGATCCGTCACGCAACCCGGACTGCCCACCATGGATCACGCCTCTGTTCCCCCTGCCGTCGATTACGATGCCATGGTGGAAGGGCAGGCCGAAGAGCTGCTGCGCACGGTTGCAACCTATCTCAAGCCGGATGACCTGCCGTTTGTCCGTGCCGCTTTCGAGTTTGCCCGTGACGCCCATGCCGGCCAGACCCGCAAGAGCGGCGAGCCCTACATCACCCACCCGCTGTCGGTCGCACAGATACTGACCGAGTGGAAGCTCGACGCCCATGGTCTGGCCGCTGCCCTGCTGCACGACACCATGGAAGACACCGGTGTCGCCAAGGCGACGCTGGCCGAAAAATTCGGCAAGCAGGTGGCGGAGCTGGTGGATGGGTTGTCAAAGCTCGAACGGCTGGAATATCAGAGCAAGGAAGCCCGGCAGGCGGAAAACTTCCGCAAGATGGTGCTGGCGATGGCGCGCGACATCCGCGTCATCATCATCAAGCTGGCCGACCGCCTGCACAACATGCGCACGCTCGACAGCATGCGCGAGGAAAAGCGACGACGGATCGCGCTGGAAACACTGGACGTCTACACGCCGCTGGCCAACCGCATCGGCCTGAACAAGGTCTACCGCGAACTCGAAGACCTGTGTTTCAAGTACCTGTATCCGAACCGCTATTCCGTTCTGGCCAAGGCTGTCCGGGCCGCACGCGGCAACCGCCGCGAGCTGGTCGGCAAGATCCTCACCGCCATTGCACGCAAGCTGGTCGAAGCCAATATCGAAGCCGGCATCCGCGGGCGGGAAAAGAACCTCTACAGCATCTACCGCAAGATGCAGGAAAAGCAGCTGAGCTTTTCCGAAGTGCTCGATATCTACGCCTTCCGCGTCATCGTCAACGACATTCCCAGCTGCTACCTCGCCCTGGGAGCGCTGCACAGCCTCTACAAGCCGATTCCCGGCAAGTTCAAGGACTACATCGCCATCCCCAAGTCCAATGGCTACCAGAGCCTGCACACCACCCTGTTCGGTCCTTACGGAACGCCGATCGAGGTGCAGATCCGTACCCGTGACATGCACCGGGTGGCGGAATCCGGCGTAGCCAGCCACTGGATGTACAAGTCCGGCGACGCCTCGCTCGACATGGCGCGCCAGCGCACCCACCAGTGGTTGCAGGACATCCTCGACATCCAGGCCGAAACCGGCGATGCGGTCGAGTTTTTCGAGCACATCAAGATCGACCTGTTCCCGGACGAAGTCTACGTCTTTACGCCCAAGGGCAAGATCATGGTGCTGCCGCAGGGTGCTACCCCGGTCGATTTTGCCTATGTCGTGCATACCGACATCGGCCATCGCTGCATTGCCGCCAAGGTCAACCATGCCCTGGCACCGCTGCGCACCCAGCTCAAGAACGGCGACACGGTCGAAATCATCACGGCGGCCCATGCCAGACCCAATCCGAGCTGGCTCAACTTTGTCGTCAGCGGCAGGGCGCGCTCGGCCATCCGCAGCAGTCTCAAGACCCTGCACCACGAAGAGGCGCGCTCGCTCGGCGACCGGCTGCTCAAGCAGTCGATCCACTCGTTGACCACCCAGCCGTTTGTCGTGTCTGACGGCGTCTGGATGGCTTACCTGAAGGAAACCGGAGACCGGCACGGCAGTGCCGGCGAAGTGCTGGCCAGCATCGGTGCCGGCAAGCAGCAGGCCATGGCCGTGGCTGCCCGCCTGCTGGAACTGTCCGGCACGGTGCTGGGCGAGCCGGCCCGCACCGGTCCGCTGGTGATCCGTGGCAACGAAGGCAGCTCGATCCAGTACGCTTCCTGCTGCACGCCGCTGCCCGGTGATCCGGTCGTGGCCGTGCTGACCAAGGGGCAGGGCATCGTGCTGCACCGCAAGGACTGCGCCAATGCCAAGAGGGCCGAGGCTGACCGGCAGCTGGAAGCCGAGTGGGACATCAAGTCGCCGCGTTCGTTCAGCGTACCGGTGGCGGTGATGACCCGCGACGAGCGCGGCGCCCTGGCCGGCATTGCCCTCGGCATCAGCGAAGCCGGAGCCAATATCGAAAGCGTGATGCAGGACGCCACCAACGGTGAAGGCTTCGTGCAGATCCGCTTCCGCCTGCAAGTGGAATCGGTTGCCCATCTTGAGCGCGTCCTTGCGCGCATCGAGGCCGAACCCTGTGTCGAGCGGGCCACCCGTGGCTGGCAGGTGGCCGGCGGGTAGCGTTTCTCGCCAGGGCTCTCTACACTCGCCCACTTTGCATCCCGTCCTGCAGGTGAATCCATGTCTGTCCTCACCCTGACCGTCAACGGCGAACCCCTGTCGCTGCCGGCACCCCAGACCGTGGCCAGCCTTCTGGCGCTGCGCTCGCTGGCCGGCCGCCGGCTGGCCGTCGAGGTGGATGGCGAACTGGTGCCCCGCAGCCGTCATGACGCGACTGTCCTGCGTGACGGCAGCCAGATCGAGATCGTGGTTGCCGTCGGCGGCGGCTGATTTCGCGGGTGCAATGCCGATTTCTGAAGTTGAGTGATTTGGAGTGGAAGATGGAACCCTTGGTCATCGCCGGGCGCGCCTACGCTTCGCGCCTGCTGGTCGGTACCGGCAAGTACCGTGATTTTCAGCAAACTGCCGAGGCGCTGGACGCTTCCGGCGCCGAAATCGTCACGGTCGCCATCCGGCGCGTCAATCTTGGCCAGAACCCGGACGAGCCCAGCCTGCTCGATGCCCTGCCGGCCAACCGTTATACCCTGCTGCCCAATACTGCCGGCTGCTTCAGCGCCGACGACGCCGTCCGCACCCTGAGGCTGGCGCGCGAGCTGCTGGATGACCACCGGCTGGTCAAGCTGGAAGTGCTGGGGGACCCGAAAACGCTGTTCCCCAACGTCCGTGAAACGCTGAAAGCCGCCGAGGTGCTGGTGGCCGAAGGTTTTGACGTGATGGTGTATACCTCGGACGACCCGATCGTGGCCCGCGAACTGGAGCAGATCGGCTGCTGCGCCATCATGCCGCTGGCCAGCCTGATCGGCTCCGGCATGGGCATCCTCAATCCGTGGAACCTGCAGATCATCCTCGACGAGTGCCGGGTGCCGGTGCTGGTCGATGCCGGTGTCGGTACCGCATCGGATGCCTGCATCGCCATGGAGCTGGGCTGCGACGGCGTGCTGATGAATACCGCGATTGCCGCCGCCCAGGACCCGGTGCGCATGGCACGGGCCATGAAGCTGGCCGTCGAGTCCGGCCGTGATGCCTGGCTTGCCGGCCGCATGCCGAAAAAGCCCTATCAGGCCAGCCCCAGCTCGCCGGTTGCCGGCCGCATTGCCTCGCGCAGCTGAGTTGCCCGCAAAAACAGGGGTTTGCAGCGCAGGCGTCTCGCGCTAGAATAGCCGACTCAACCGGCGTTTTGTCGGTTGATTTTTTATCCAACCTCACATTACCTAAGGTGGTGATTTTTCATGCCCAGTGTTCGCGTGAAAGAAAACGAGCCGTTCGAAGTGGCCATGCGCCGCTTCAAGCGCTCCATCGAAAAAACCGGCCTCTTGACCGAACTGCGCGCCCGCGAGTTCTACGAAAAGCCGACCACTGAGCGCAAGCGCAAAAAAGCTGCTGCCGTCAAGCGTCACTACAAGCGCCTGCGCAGCCAGATGCTGCCGCCGAAGCTCTACTGATTTTTTCGGTACCGCGATCCCAAGCAGGAACAAAACCGCAGGCCCAGGCTTGCGGTTTTGCCATTTGGGCCCAAGATAATGGTTCGCTAATTCAACCCCCGAGATTGCCATGACGCTCAAGACCCGCATCACCGACGACATGAAAACCGCCATGAAGGCCAAGGACAGCGTGCGTTTGGGTGCGCTGCGGCTGTTGCTGGCGGCCATCAAGCAAAAAGAAGTGGATGAACGGATCGAGCTTGACGACGCTGCCATCATTGCCGTGATCGACAAGCAGCTCAAGCAGCGGCGTGACAGCATCAGCCAGTACCAGGCCGCCCAGCGGGCCGATCTGGCCGACAAGGAGCAGGCCGAAATGGACGTGTTTGCCGTCTACCTGCCGCAGCCGCTGAATGAAGCGGAAATCGATGCCCTGATCGAATCGGCCATCAGCACCACCGGTGCTGCCGGCATGGGCGACATGGGCAAGGTGATGGGCGTGCTGCGCGGACAGCTGGCCGGGCGGGCCGACATGGGTGCCGTGTCCAGCCGCATCAAGACCCGCCTTGCCGGCCGGTAAGGCTGCGGAAGCCCGGACACCGTGATTCCCCAGGATTTCATCGACCAGCTCCTGTCCCGCGTCGACATCGTCGACGTGGTGGAGCGCTACGTGCCGCTCAAGAAGGCCGGGCGCGACTACATGGCCTGCTGCCCGTTCCACAAGGAAAAATCGCCCTCGTTTTCGGTGAGCCCGACCAAGCAGTTCTATCACTGCTTTGGCTGTGGCGCGCACGGCACGGCGATTTCGTTCCTGATCGAGCACGGCGGCTACGGCTTTGTCGATGCCGTCAGCGAGCTGGCGCAGCAGGTGGGGCTGACCGTGCCGCAAGTGGCCCAGGAGGCCGCCCGCGAAGAAGCGCAGCGACGCCAGACTGCAGAAACCCTGCACGATGTCATGCTGGAGGCCGCGCGTTTCTACAAGCGCGAACTCAAGCGTTCCACGCTCGCCATCGACTACCTGAAGCGCCGTGGCCTGACCGGCGAAATCGCCGCCCGTTTCGGCCTCGGCTGGGCTCCGGCCGGCCGCACCGCCTTGCAGGGTGTTTTTCCCGATTATCTGGACGATCGCCTGCTCGAGGCCGGACTGGTGATCCGTCGTGATGACGGCAGCCGCTACGACCGTTTCCGCGAGCGGGTGATGTTTCCCATCCGCGACGTGCGCGGCCGGGTGATTGCCTTTGGCGGGCGCATTCTCGACAAGGGCGAACCCAAATACCTCAATTCGCCGGAAACGCCGCTGTTTGAAAAAGGGCGTGAACTGTACGGCCTTTTCGAGGGGCGCGAGGCCATCCGCGAGCGCAACCGCGTGCTGGTGGTCGAAGGCTACATGGACGTGGTGGCACTGGCCCAGCACGGCGTGCCCTACGCGGTGGCCACGCTGGGTACCTCCACCACGTCGACGCACGTACACAAGCTGTTCCGCCACGCCGACCGCGTAGTGTTCTGCTTTGACGGCGACAAGGCCGGCCAGCGCGCCGCCTGGCGGGCGCTGGAAAACGTGCTGCCGGAACTGCGTGACGGCAAGCGGGTGGATTTCCTGTTCCTGCCGGTCGAGCATGATCCGGACAGCTTCGTGCGCGAATACGGTGCCGAAGCGCTGGAAGACTGGATCCAGCAACGCTCTCTGCCGTTGTCGGTGTACCTGACCCAGGAACTGGCCGCCCGTGTCGACCTTGACAGCGACGAAGGCCGGGCCGAACTGCTCAACCTGGCCAAGCCGCTGGTCATGCAGGTGAAAACACCGGCGCTGGCCGTGCTATTGCGTAAAAAACTGGCGGAGCTTGCCCGTCTGTCGCTTGATGACCTTGACCGTCTGTGGGGGCTGCGCAAGGGACTGGGGCGCAAGTCCGGTCCGCCACCGGTTCGTGGCGGGCACCGCAGCGAAATGTCACCGGTGCGCTGGCTGATCCGGGCCTTGCTGCTGGAACCTGTGCTGGCCGAAGCGGTCGAATGGCCTGCGGTGGAATCCCTGGCCGGCGAGGCGCGTACCCTGGCCGAGCTGGCCGAGCTGATCCAGAACGGCGGCGTCACCGGCAGTGTCACCTTGCAGGAACGGCTGCGTGAAACAGCCCTGGGCGAGCAGCTTGACCCGTTGTGGGCTACCCTCCTGGCTGACCCCGCTGCCACGGCCACGCCCTTGCGCGACGAGTTTGTCGCCATGGTCGAGCAGTTTTACGGACAGCTGAACCGTGAGCGCGTAGAACAACTGACCCGCCGCGCCGCCGAAGGCGTGCTGAGCGAAAGCGAAAAGCGCGAGTTGGGAGAACGCCTGCGCAGGCGGGCGTCAACACCCTGACCGGGTGTTTTTGTGTTATAATGTTATGTTTTTCCAGTTCAATTTTGCAGGATTGCACGATGGCGGACAATTCCAATAGCGACAAGGCTGCTGAGTCGAAAGCGCAGGCCGCTCCGCTCGACAACACCGAGGAGCGTCGCAAGCGGCTCAAGCAGCTGATCGTTCAGGGCAAGGAACGCGGCTTCCTGACCTATGCCGAGATCAACGACTCCCTGCCGGAAGACGTGCTGGATGCCGAGCAGATCGAGAGCATCATCGGCATGATCACCGACATGGGCATCCAGGTGTACGACGAGGCACCGGACGCCGAGCAGCTGCTGATGTCGGACGCCACGCCGGTGGTGGCAGATGAAGACGCGGTGGAAGAGGCCGAAAGCGCGCTTTCCAGCGTGGACTCCGAATTCGGTCGCACGACCGACCCGGTGCGCATGTACATGCGCGAAATGGGTACGGTCGAGCTGCTGACCCGCGAAGGCGAAATCGAAATCGCCAAGCGCATCGAGGACGGGCTGCGTCACATGGTGCAGGCGATTTCCGCCTGCCCGGGCATCGTCAAGGACGTGCTCGACCAGATCGAAAAGGTCGAGAACGACGAGCTGCGCATCGACGAAGTCATCGACGGCATCATCGACCCGAACGCCCCGGACGAAGCAGACGCCCGCGCCGAAGCCGAACTGGCTGCGGTCAACGAGCAGGATGCCGAGGCGGACGAAGCCGACGACGACGGTGAGGAAGAAGAAAACGCCGAGGAAGGCACGCCGGCAGCACCGGGCACCAACCTTGAGGAACTCAAGGCGCAGGCGCTCGAGCACTTTGCCAACGTGCGCAAGCTTTACGAGAAAATGGTCAAGGCGCTGGTCAAACACGGCCCGCAGTCCAAGCAGTATCTCGAAGTGCAGGCCGAAATCACCGAAACCTTCCTGCTGGTGCGCTTTTCGGCCCGTCAGGTCGAGGCCCTGAGTGATCGCTTGCGCTCGGTGGTGGACGACATCCGCCGCAATGAACGCGAAATTCAGGACATTTGCGTGCAGAAGTGCAAGATGCCGCGCGACGTGTTCCTGCACACTTTCGTCAACAACGAAACCAACCTTGAGTGGGTGGATGCGGCCATGTCGCTCGGCAAGGCCTTTGCCAGCGCCATCGAACGCTACCAGCACGCCATCCGCGAAAAGCAGAGCAACCTGATTGCCCTGCAGGATTCGTCCATGCTGCCGATCCGCGAGCTGAAGGAAATCAGCCGCCAGATGGCCACCGGCGAAGCCAAGGCCCGCAAGGCCAAGCGCGAGATGATCGAGGCCAACCTGCGTCTGGTGATCTCGATCGCCAAGAAGTACACCAACCGCGGCCTGCAGTTCCTTGACCTGATCCAGGAAGGCAACATCGGCCTGATGAAGGCGGTGGACAAGTTCGAATACCGCCGTGGCTACAAGTTCTCGACGTATGCCACTTGGTGGATCCGGCAGGCCATCACCCGTTCGATCGCCGACCAGGCGCGCACCATCCGCATCCCGGTGCACATGATCGAAACGATCAACAAGATGAACCGCATCAGCCGGCAGATCCTACAGGAAACTGGTGCCGAACCGGACCCGGCCGAACTGGCTCGCCGCATGGACATGCCGGAAGACAAGATCCGCAAGATCATGAAGATCAGCAAAGAGCCGATCTCCATGGAAACGCCGATCGGCGACGATGACGATTCGCACCTGGGCGACTTCATCGAGGATCTGGCCACCATGGCGCCGTCGGATGCGGCCATGTACGCCAGCCTCAAGGAAGCCACCAAGGAAGTGCTCGACAGCCTCACGCCGCGCGAAGCCAAGGTGTTGCGCATGCGTTTCGGCATCGAAATGAACACCGACCACACGCTGGAAGAAGTCGGCAAGCAGTTCGACGTCACCCGCGAGCGTATCCGCCAGATCGAGGCCAAGGCCCTGCGCAAGCTGCGTCACCCGACCCGTTCGGAGCGCCTGCGCAGCTTCCTGGATGCCGATCCGGGCAATCCGTAAACCGGTCATGCCCATGAAAACGGCTCCTCTTCGTGAGGGGCCGTTTTGCCATTGCGATAGGGGCACGCATTTCTGCTAGAATCGCAACCCTTCGCCACGCAAAGGCTGACGACCGGATCCGCATCCGGTACCGTCTTCTCCGGGGCGAGGTGCCGGGTGTCAAAGCCTGGCGTCCTGACGGGCAGCTGCCCGGACGGATGCGGTACCCTGCCGGTGCGGGTACCGGATGCAGCAACACCACCGGTTTCAGGGCCTCTAGCTCATGCCTGGTTAGAGCAGCGGACTTAAGTCTGTGCCGTCCTAAGGCCCGTCAGGGTACGGATGGCGCAAAAACGGGTTGCCTTGGAGCAAGTTGACTCTGCTTCCTGGTAGAACTGCTCAAATTCGGGGAAACCTCTGCCGCCTTGGCGGCGTGGCAATCCCGAGCGAAGCTCTCGCAAGAGAGAACGTGTAGAGACTGTACGGGCAGGTCGTAAAGACAAGAGACAGTCCAGACCACAAACCCGAAAGGGGTGGCGAAAGCCATAGCTGGTAAGCATAATCCGTTGGTGCCGGGTTCGACTCCCGGGGGGCCCACCATTTTCAGGCAAAAGCCGGTAACGACGCAGCAGGCTGCGGGTTGCCGGCTTTTTTCTTGCCGCTGGTTTGTCATCGCAAGTCCGCCCGGCTGCAAACCGTCCGGTCCTGCTACCCGAGGGCCGGGTCATCACCCGGGGCCGGCATGCTGCGGATGCGTGCTGCAAGACCTGTACCCTGCCTGTCGGGCTTCCTTGCGGCACGGGCAGGGAACAGCATTTTCATGCCGGTGTCGGTACCGGTTGGCCTGATCCTGCCCTGCGTGATGCTGCCGCATGGCCGTTGCATGGCGCAGGCGGTTCCGGTCTGCCGGCCGGCAGGCTGCAAGCCCTGGCCGGTACCCATGCCGCCTTGTGCCGCTTCAACCCGCGACACCGACTCGGTAGCGGTACTGCAAGGGCAGGCTCACCAGCAAGGTCGCCAGTTCCGTCAGCAGCAGGGTCAGCCAGATCGCCATGCCGCCCAGCCAGCTCATGCCCCACAGGAAACCCAGCAACAGGATCCAGCTTCTCAGCAGAGCAATCACCAGTGACGGCCCCGGCCGTTCCATGGCCGTCAGGTAGCCGGCAATCACCAGATTGACGCCAGCGGGCAGAAAGGCCAGCGCATACCACGGCACGGCCGCCGAAATCAGCACCTGAGCCCCTCCGCCCTGTGGCAGGAACAGCAGGGTCAGCTGGTCGGCGAACCCCGTCAGGCCGGCCGCCACCAGCATGGCGCAGCCCTCCACCGCCAGCGTGCCGATCACCAGTGTCTGCCGGATGGAGCGCGCTGCCTGCGCGCCGCGGTAATAACTCAGCATCGGCTGCATGCTCTGCACCAGCCCGACCATGGTGACGGTGGC
Source organism: Laribacter hongkongensis DSM 14985 (assembly GCF_000423285.1). Classification (NCBI taxonomy): domain Bacteria; kingdom Pseudomonadati; phylum Pseudomonadota; class Betaproteobacteria; order Neisseriales; family Aquaspirillaceae; genus Laribacter; species Laribacter hongkongensis. The sequence goes on along the minus strand of NZ_AUHR01000006.1, from coordinate 86,046 downwards.
TGCCAGCGTCATGTACTCGATCACCGCATACGCCGCAAGGCCGCTGGTACCGAACTGGGTCAGCACCGCCTGGTTGAAGGCGTAGATGGTCACCACCGGCGCCAGGGCTGCCATGAATTCGGACAGGCCGTTGTAGCAGATCATGCCGGCGTGGGACTGGCGCCAGCGGAACCGCGGACGCAGCACGCTCCGTGGCCGGTAGACCCAGGCCAGCATGATCAGGCTGACGGCCAGCAGGCTCAGCCCTGCCGCCAGCGCCGCCCCCTGCATCTGCCAGCCCAGCCGGGCAATCAGCAGGTAATCCAGTCCCACGTTCAGGAAGGCCCCGACCGTCATGGCCAGCAGGCCCACCCGGGCCGCCCGGGCGCTTTCCACCCGCAGCACCAGCTCCAGCGCCGGCACGGCACTGGCGCACAGTACGAACGGGGCAAACTGGCGCAGGTACGCCTCGCCCAGTTCCGCCAGCGTGCCGGATGCACCCAGCACTGCCACGATCTGCGTGGACCACAGCAGCAGTGCGCCACTGAGCAGCATGCTGCCGGCCAGCAGCAGCACCAGCGTCTGCCCGCAGACCCGGCGGACCTCGCTGCGCTTTCCTTCGCCACGCAGGCGTGCCATCAGTGTGGCCGCCCCGATGCCGATCATCAGGCTGATGGCGTAGGGTACGTACAGGACCGGCAGGATCAGGTTCAGCGCTGCCAGCGCCTGACTGCCGACAAAGCGGCCGATGAAAACACCACTGGTGATGGTGTAAACGATGTAGACCCAGCCCGCCAGCACGGTCGGCAGGGCCAGGTGCATGAATTCCCGCACGATCGGTTTTTCAAACTGCCACAGCATACAAATACATGTCCGGAATCCTGCCAAAAGCGGCAGACCGGTCCGTATTATCCTGATTCATTCCCTTGGCCGGACTGCCGGCTCTGTTTAGAAAAACCAAACAATCGTGGCGACAATACACAGGAAACATAAGCAATGGACCAGCTTGGCCAGATCCGCATTGCCCTGAAAGTGGCCGAACTGGGCAGCTTCGCCGCCGCCGCCCGGGCGCTGAAACTCAGCACCGGCGCCGTCAGCCAGTCGGTTGCCCGGCTGGAAGGCCAGCTGGGCCTGCGGGTGTTCGAGCGCAATACCCGGCAGGTCCGGCAGACCGTGCAGGGCGAGCAGCTGCTTGACCGGCTGCGGCCGCTGGTGCGGGCCATGGACGGCGTGCTGGAGCCCGGCCTGTCACGGCAGCCGGTGCGTGGCGTGCTGACCGTCGAGCTGTCCGAGAGCTTTGCCAACGCCGTGGTCATTCCGCGGCTGCCGCAGTTCATGGCCCGTCATCCGGCCCTGTCGCTCATCATTCACCTGAGCGAGCGCGCCACCAACCTCAGCCGCGAGCCGATCGACGTGGCCCTGCGCACCGTCGAGCCGATCGAACCCGCCGCGCGCTATCGCCAGCTGCGCGCCTTTGCCCTGGTGCCGGTGGCGGCGCCGGACTATCTGGCCCGTGCCGGCACGCCGCAGCATCCGCTTGACCTCCTTCAGCACCAGCGCATCGACTTCCTGACGCCTTACGACCGCAAGGCTTGGCCGGCGTATTTCTACCGGGATGGCGAAGAAATCGAGATTCCGCCGCAGGGCCGTATCGCGCTGGACAATTCGCAGGCCTGCCTTGCACTGGCCAGACAGGGCATGGGCATCTACGCCGACTACGCGCTCCAGCTCAAGGACGACCTTACCAGTGGCCGTTTGCAGCGCATCCTGCCGGACTGGGACATGCTGAGCTGGCCGCTGTTTGCCGTTTACAAAAACGAAGGCCCGCCGTCGGCCGCCGTGCGCGCCTTTCTGGATTTCCTGGAGGACAGCTGCAACCAGGTGCATGAGGACGTACCAGCCGCCGGCAAGCCGGGCTAAGCGTCGCTGCCCCTTTTCCCTGCGGGCTGGCCTGATCAGGACCTTGCCAGTGTTCGCCTGCGGCCTTGCCGGCTGCTTCGGGCCCGGTGTTGCAGCATCCGGCGGTGGCGGGATGGCGGGTGGACGGTCAGGGCTTCGCGGACACGCTGACGACATCAGGCTGTGTCACCGGATGGCCCATGCCGCCGGGCGGCGTGTCTGGTTGCTCGCCGGACTGCATCAGGCCGGACAGGTCAGGATGCGGGAAAGCGTCTGGCTGGGCTGCCTCATGTCGCGGGCAAGGGCTGGCGGGCCAGCGCCATGAAGGCTTGCAGGTAGGTCAGGCCGGCATCGGTTTCGCGGATGCCGAGGAAAATCTGTTTGGGAATGCCGTGCCGGCCCAGTTTGACCACGGCGAGGTCCAGTTTGCGGGCGTATTCCTCCGCCAGCCAGCGCGGCAGGGCGGCCACGCCGCGGCCGCTGGCGACCATTTGCAGCATGATGTCGGTGGTTTCGATCGGTTTGTGCCGTCTGGGCGCGATGCCGGCCGGTGTCAGGAAGCGGGTGTAGATGTCGAGCCGGTCCAGCGGCACCGGGTAGGTGATCAGCGTTTCGTCGGCCAGCTGCCCGGGCTCCACCCAGTCGGCGCGACCCAGGGGATGGGCCGGACCGGTGACCAGCACCTGTTCGTAGTCAAAGACCGGCTCGAAGAGCAGTCCCTGGCGGTACAGCGGGTCGGGTGTCACCAGCATGTCGATCTCGTAGCCGTACAGGGCGCCGATCCCGCCGAACTGGAATTTCTGCTTGACGTCGACATCCACGTCCGGCCACGCCGCCAGGTACGGCGACACGATCTTCAGCAGCCACTGGTAACACGGGTGGCATTCCATGCCGATGCGCAGCGTGCCCCGTTCGCCCTGGGCCAGTTGCCGCAGCCGCGTTTCCGCCAGTTCCAGCTGCGGCAGCAGGCGGCCGGCCACGGCCAGCAGGTATTCGCCCGCCTGGGTCGGACGCAGGCTGCGGCCTTCGCGCAGCCAGATGGCCACGCCCAGTTGTTCTTCCAGCTTGCGCATGGCGTGGCTCAGGGCCGACTGGGTCAGGTGCAGCTGGTCAGCGGCGGCAGTCAGCGAGCCGTGCTGTTCCACCGCGTGGATGATTGCCAGATGGCTGCGTTCCAGAATGGCCATGGCGGTTCCTGTTGATGAATAAAATTCATTGAATAATGAAATAAAACCATTTTTATTCATGAATCAACGATTTTAGGATCGTGCCATCTCCCACCTTGCATGGCAACGATCATGACCACTGTTCATACCCTGGGTTTTCCGCGCATCGGCGCGAAGCGCGAGCTGAAGTTTGCTCTGGAATCTTACTGGCAGGGCCGCTCCTCGCTCGCAGAGCTTGAAAACGTTGGTGCCGGGCTGCGGCAGCGCCACTGGCAGGCCCAGTCGGCACTGGACTGGGTGCCGGTCGGCGACTTTTCCTTTTATGACCAGGTTCTGGACATGACCTTTACCCTCGGCAACCTGCCCAAGCGGGTGCAGGGATTCCATGGCGCCGAGCTGGACAACTATTTCCGGCTGGCGCGTGGGCGCTCCGCCAGTGCGTCCGGTGATGCCCACGCCGGCTGCTGCGCCGGCGTGGCGGCGGGCGAGATGACCAAATGGTTCGACACCAACTACCACTACATCGTCCCCGAATTCACGGCCGGCACCACTTTCAGCCTGAATGCCGGCCGTCTGCTGGCCCAGCTGGACGAGGCGCGCCGTCTGGGCGTCAAGGCCAAACCGGTGATCATCGGCCCGGTGACCTATCTGGCCATCGGCAAGAGCAAGGACGGTTCCGCCCGGCTGGACCTGCTGGAGCGCCTGCTGCCGGTTTACGCCGAACTGCTGGACCTGCTGGCTGCACACGGTGCCGAATGGGTGCAGATTGACGAGCCGCTGCTGGTAACCGAGCTGGAGGCCGACTGGCAGCAGGCGTTCAACACGGCCTACCACCACCTGAAAAGCTGCCGGGTGAAACTGCTGCTGGCGACCTACTTTGGCGCCTTGCACGAAAACAAGTATCTGGCAGCCAACCTGCCGGTGGCCGGCCTGCACGTGGATGCGGTGTCCGGGCGTGATGATGTCCTGCCGCTCCTGAACCTGCTGCCGCTGCACAAGGTGGTGTCGCTGGGCGTGGTCAACGGCCGCAATGTCTGGAAAACCGACCTGAACGCCACGCTCGACTGGCTGGAACCGCTGGCCCGCAATCTGGGGCCGCGGCTGTGGATTGCCCCGTCATGCTCGCTGCTGCACGTGCCGGTCGACCTCGACAGCGAAGAAAAGCTGGATGCCGAAGTCCGGTCCTGGCTGGCGTTTGCCGTGCAGAAGCTGGACGAACTGGCCGTACTGGCCGGCGCCCTGCGGCATGGCCGGGCCAGCGTGCAGGCCGAACTGGATGCCAACCGGGCCGCCATCGAGGCGCGGCGGCAATCCCCGCGCGTGCATGCCCCGGCGGTCAAGGCCGCACTGGCAGCCATTTCGCCTGAACTGGGCCAGCGGCACAGCCCGTATGCCGAGCGTGCCGCCCGGCAGGCCGGGCACTTGCAGCTGCCGTTGTTCCCGACCACGACCATCGGCTCCTTTCCGCAGACCGCCGCCATCCGGCAGGCCCGCAGCGACTACAAGGCCGGCCGGCTGGATGAATCCGGCTACAAGGCAGCGATGCAGGCAGAAATCGCCCATGCCGTCCGCGAGCAGGAAGCGCTGCAACTGGACGTGCTGGTGCATGGCGAGGCCGAGCGCAACGACATGGTGGAATACTTCGGCGAGCAACTGGAGGGGTATGTTTTCAGCCAGGCTGGCTGGGTCCAGTCCTACGGCTCGCGCTGCGTCAAGCCGCCGATCCTGTTCGGTGACATCCGGCGGCCGCAGGCCATGACCGTGGAGTGGATCACCTACGCCCAGTCGCTGACGGACAAGCCGGTGAAGGGCATGCTGACCGGCCCGGTCACCATCCTGAACTGGTCGTTTGTCCGCGACGACCAGCCCCGCGCCGTGACCTGCCGGCAGCTGGCGCTGGCGATCCGCGAGGAAGTGCTGGACCTGGAGCGGGCCGGTGTCCGCATCATCCAGATCGACGAGGCGGCATTGCGCGAAGGCTTGCCGCTGCGCCGCTCGCAGTGGCAGGGCTATCTGGCGTGGGCGGTGGAATGCTTCCGCATCACTGCCAATGGCGTGGCCGATACCACCCAGATCCACACGCACATGTGCTACTCGGAGTTCAACGACATCATTGCTGCGATCGCCGCCATGGATGCCGACGTGATCACCATCGAAACCTCGCGTTCGGACATGGAGCTGCTGGACGTGTTCGAGCATTTCCGTTATCCGAACCAGATCGGCCCCGGGGTGTACGACATCCATTCCCCCAACATTCCGACGGTCGGGCATATGGTCGGGCTGATGAACAAGGCCGCCGAGCATGTGCCGGCCGAGCGGCTGTGGGTCAATCCGGATTGCGGCCTGAAAACCCGCCAGTGGAATGAAGTGTTGCCGGCGCTGGCCAACATGGTGGAAACCGCCCGGGTATTGCGCCGGCAACGGGGCGTGTGATGCCGTGCACAGGATACCGGCGGGCCGCCGGCATCCTGCGCTGGGTGAGCGGGCGGAAACCGCCCGCCAGCCTGTCTGCTGGCGGTACAGGTTCCGGTCCGGCCGGCACTGGTCCCGGGCTAGTCGGCCCTGCTGCCGGGTTCCGGAATGTCTTCGAGATCCCAGTTGCCGTGTTCGTACCAGTCGTCGCCGAGGATTTCGGCCGGATGCTGGGTCCGGCCGGAGCCGTTGCCGCATTGCAGGTCGGTGGCGGGGCAGTATTTGTCGCAGCCCCAGCAGATCCGTTCCGGATGTCTGGGGTGCAAGGGGAATTTCTTGATCATCTGCACAAGGCAAGGAATGGCTGGCCCGGTACTGCGGGAAATCCGTCTTTACCGGAGTACCGGGCCGGGGTTCAGCGGGCCGGCTGCTCTGTCAGCCGGTTGATCATGGCCTTGATGGCGTTCATCTGCGGGCTTTGCCTGTCGGCATAGTGCATGCCGGTGTATCCCCACCAGTCCCAGCAGCCTTTGGGGTTGTAGGGCAGGCTGGATTTGTTGACTTGGGGATAGAGTACCAGGATCCGGTTGCTGTCGGCCCAGTTGTTGTAGCCGGTTTTGGTGTAGAACCGGTCGCCGACCGATTCGGCAGACTGCATGCAGCCATGCAGGGCAACGTGCACCTTGCAGCGGGATCCGCTGGCATTGCAGGCTTCGGGAATGTACAGGAAACCCGTGTCGGCCATGGCGGTATCGGCTGCGGCGTAAGCCCGCTGGTTGAAGCTGACGGTTTTTCCCGTTGGTGTGCTGACCGGCGGATTCAGCGGGCCGTAGATGTGGCTCAGGATGGCTCCTGCCTGGTCGTACCCCTTGCCGTTGACCGTGCAGTGGCTGATGTACGGCTCGGCATTGGCCGGGCAGTCATTTCCGTTCTTGGCCGTGATGACGGCGTGACCGGCCGGTACGTCTTTCACGTATTGCAGGTTTTCCTTGCCGATGCCGACCTGCTGGAAAAAATCGGCCGTAGCGTCAACGGCCTGCTGCCGGACAATGGTGTCGCTGGTGCCGCCAAAGACGTAAACCCGCCGGTTTTTCAGGTTGTCGACGGGATCAATCAGCCCGGTGGCTGAAAAGTTCCGGGCGGCACTGGCCATGAGGGCCGGATTGGGCGGGACGAACGGTACCTGTCCCATGCAAATGCCGGTAAACAGGATATTGTTGGCCGCACAGTAATAAGGGCCGCCGGCAATGATGCCCGATCCGGTAATTGATCCTGAATAGGCTACCTGCAACTGCACGGCCATGAATGCGCCTGACGACAGGCCCGAGACCGAGGTCTGTCCCGGATCGGCCCCATAGGCCGGCAGGCTGGCTGGGCCTGCCGCTGCGCTGCCCGCATGAAACGCCAGTGTGGTCAGGGTGGCGAGGAGTCCTGCTTTTGCGAGGTGTTTCATGCTTGCTCCGTTGAGTGGTCAATGTGGATACAGGTAGCGGCGATATTCTGAATGCATGACTTGTTGATTGTATTGCATGTTGTGTTGTCCGGGCGCTGGCGCAGGAGCCCTGCCAGGACCGCCAGCGGGAATCCGCACAATCTTCGTTGCCGTACCATCGGCCGGACGGAATGCAGCCGCAGTCCGCAGAACGCTGAAAGCATGGCTGGGCAAAGGGCAGCCTTGTCCTTCAAGGGTCAGCAAGAATGCCCGGGATACGCCGGAAATCTTCCCGACCCTGGGGCTCCGGCTGCTTCTCCGGCAATCCTGATGGTGTGGGTGACACAGGGCTGCTCTGTTGGTGGCTTTTTGTCGCGTTTTCGGCACTGACGGTGGCGCCAGGAATTACGCAGGGGAGGGCGCTTGAGGCAATCACCTGTATTTGCTTGTCCGGAGGCAAGCCCGGATCGGGAAAAACAGGCCGGCGGAAATGTTCTTGGGGACAATTTCCCCGTCAGGTGCCAGACAGGGTTCCCGGTCAGCCAAGGACGGCTGATCCGGAATGGCATGTTCAAAGAGCCACAAAAGAAAAAGCCCTGAAAAAATCAGGGCTTTGACTGGATGTTCTGGCGGAAGCGGTGAGATTCGAACTCACGATGCCTTGCGGCACGCCGGTTTTCAAGACCGGTGCATTCAACCACTCTGCCACGCTTCCGCAAACATGATGCCGTATCCATGAGCTTGCAACCGGGGAGGAAAAAACCGGTCCACTGGCTGCGCCGGATAACGGGAGCAAGACTATACCCTTGCTGCCGGTCTTTGGGCAAATGCCGTGCGTGTGACACTGCGCCAGCGAGCGCTGTTGCCATGATGCCGGCGATGGCAACTGCACGATCGGCAGGATAAAAAGCTTCAATGACATGACATGCCGGGGCTCCGGCACAATGCCTGATCCAATGGCACACGAAAGACTGCAATGGCGCTGAGCATCGAACGGCTGGATCACCTGGTGCTGACCGTGAAAGACATCGGGAAGACATGCGATTTCTACTCGCGTGTACTGGGCATGGCCGTGGTGATATTCGGGGACAACCGCAAGGCACTCGCTTTTGGCCAGCAGAAAATCAACCTGCACCTGTACGGACACGAATTCGAGCCCAAAGCCCATCGCCCGGTACCCGGTTCTGCAGACCTCTGCCTGATCACGACAACACCACTGTCCGGCGTGCTGGCGCATCTTGCCGCCGAACAGGTCGAAGTCCTGGAAGGACCCGTGGCGCGCACCGGTGCGCAGGGACGGATCATGTCGGTCTATTTCCGTGACCCGGACCTTAACCTGATCGAGGTCTCCACGTACGCCGTTCCGGCCTCATGAAGCACGCTTGAGCTGCTGCAACAGGGCCGGCGGATACCGGCGCCGGCTTGCCGGTTTCAGCTCCAGTTACCGGCCGAAAGCAGCAGATAGCCTGCCAGCACGGCTCCCAGGGCCGCCATCAGCAAGGCCAGCCAGGTTGCCATGCGGACCGGCCAGGCCGGGGGCAGTTCTGCCGGACCGAGCGTGGCGGTGAAGCGGGCATGGTGCACGGCCGCGATGGCGATCAGGACCGCGCCCAGGGCCGCAAAGGCAAAGCCGAGCATGCCGGAGACCGGATGGCTGACGCTGGTGTGCAAATGCATTTCAAACGCCTGCAACGCCAGAAACAGCCCGAAGCGCGAAATCACGAACCCCATCGCCATGATGGCAATGCCGGTCCGCACCCACGCCAGCAGCGTGCGTTCGGCAGCAAAGTACACCCGTGGATCGTTGCTCATGAGCAAGGCCCTTCACGCAGACAGAAGCCCTGTCTATAGCGCTGCTTGCGGACCGGGGCAAGCCACCCGGATGCAGGCCATGCCGCAAAAGGCCCGGAAGCCCCGCGTTGTCCGGCCTGCACGCCAGCGAGCGGAAGAACCGAAAGTGCCGGGAACATGACCGCCAGCTGCCGAAAGATCGGCAACAGTGCAGGCTGTTACCAGCAGCCATGCCGGGCGTCTGCCGGTGATTGCGGACCAGCGGCCGCCAGCCGGTTCCGGCAGGCCGCACATGGCGACCGGGAAGCCCCGGGCCGGGGCCCGGCGCCGCGGCTTGTGTCCACGACGCCCGCTGGCGACCCCGGTGCGGAGCGTACCGGTTGCCCTCCCGGTTACAGGTTCTTCAGCAGGATGATGGCAATGGCCGTCGGTGCCAGTACCCGGCAGCTCCACTTCAGGCCCGACAGGGCCAGCGGCGGCAAGGCACTCTGCGAAGCGATCACCGGCCATACGCGCCAGCCGGCAAACAGCGTCACGCCGATGCCGCCCAGCGGCATCATCACGTTCGATACGCTGTAGTCCATCACGTCGAAAATCGACTTGCCGAACCACTGCACGTCCGCCAGCGGGCCGAACGACAGCGCTGCCGGAATGCCGCAAACGAACACGGCCAGCGACAGGCCCAGGATCACCGGCTGGCGTTTCCAGCCGAATTCGTCGAGGAACAGGGTGGCGATCAGCTCCAGGATCGACACCGATGACGTCAGGGCGGCAACGGCCAGCAGGGCAAAGAACAGCACGGCAAACACCTGGCCGAACGGCAGGCTGGCAAACACCACCGGCATGGTCATGAACGTCAGTCCCGGGCCGGCGGCCGGATCGAGCCCGAAGGCAAACAGTGCCGGAAAGATCATCAGGCCGGACAGGATGGCCACGAGGCACGACAGCCCCACCACCCAGGCGGCCGAGCGCAGGACCGGGGTTTCGCGCTTGACGTACGAGCCGTAGGCAATCATGCCGCCGGTGCCCAGCGACAGCGAAAACAGCGCCAGCCCCAGGGCATCCACCACCATCGCCGGTGTCAGCTTGCTGAAGTCCGGTTGCAGGAAGGCCACGACGCCGGCCCAGGCGCCGGGCAGGGTCAGCGAGCGGGCGATCAGGATCAGCATCATCGCCAGCAGGCAGGGCATCAGCAGCTTGCTGGCGCGTTCGATGCCGGCTTCGACACCGGCAATCACGATGGCGAGCGTGGCGAGGATGAAGGCTCCGTGACTGGCGACCGGCCACAACGGATGCGAGACATAGTTGGCGAAGCCGGCCTGCAAGGCTGCGGCATCGGTGGTCAGGATCTCGCCTTCCAGCGCCAGCAGCAGGTAGCCGAAAGTCCAGCCGCCCACCACGCTGTAAAAGCTGTAGAGCACGAAGCCCGCCACGATGCCCATGAGGCCGATCAGGGGCCAGGCGCCGCCGGCGAGCCGGCGGAACACGCCGACCGGGCCGGTCTGGGCGGTCCGCCCCAGCGTGAATTCGACCATCATCTGCGCCAGGCCCAGGGTGAAGCTGAACAGCAGGAACAGCAGCAGGAACACGCCGCCGCCGTTCATGGCCGTGACGTAGGGAAACTTCCAGATGGCGCCAAGGCCGATGGCCGAGCCGGCGGCGGCAAAGATGAAGCCGAAACGGGAGCCCCAGCTGGAGCGGGTGGTCGTCATGAATGGTCCTTTCTGGCAAATCAAAAACGCATCCGCCGTCCGGGCTGGCGTTCCTGAAATGCATCAGGCCGCCAGTCTGGCGGCCTGAGAGCGGGAAGTGCCGGTGGGTTGAACCTAGCTGCACGTCATCGCCGCGACCGCCTCGGGGCAGTCACGGTAATAGCGGGTGGCGTAGGCAAACGGTCGACAAGTCAACATAGTTTCAGCACTTTGCATGGCGTATTGCATGAAGTCAACGATCTCATGCTGTTTTGATGATTTTGTGCAGAATGTTGTCCGTTATCGATGGTTTGGTCTCGCCGGCAGGTCAAAGCCGGAAAAATGCCACCTGTTCGTCCAGCTGGTTGGCAATCCGGGTCAGGTCGTTTGTCTGCTCGCGTACCGACTGCATGGCCTGGGCGGTTTCCTCGCTCATCTGCACCGTATGCTCCATGTTGCGGGCGATGTCGGTGCTGGCCGTGCGCTGCTCGGAAATCGAATGGGACAGGCCGTCGATCTCCTCGCCGGCCCGCACGGCACCGTCGTGGATTTCCTGGAAAATCCGGGCCACTTCGCCGGCATGCTGATGGTTGACGTCCAGTGCTTCGATGCCCTTTTGCACCATGCTGTCGAGTGCGGCCGACTTGCTGCCCAGCTCGCGGTTGACGGTGTCGATTTCGGCGGCGGAGCTGGCGGATTTTTCGGCCAGCTTGCGCACCTCGTCGGCCACCACGGCAAAACCGCGGCCGGCTTCGCCCGCCCGTGCCGCCTCGATGGCGGCATTCAGTGCCAGCAGGTTGGTCTGGTCGGCGATGTCACGCACCACGCTGGTCAGCTCGGTAATGGCCTGCGAGCTTTTCACGAAGTCCTGCACCTGGTCGGCCAGATCGTGCACCAGCGATTGCAGCGTGTTCATGCCGCCCTCCAGGTCCGCGACCCGCTGGCCGCCCTGGGTGACGCCGCGGACGCTGTCGCGGGCGTGGTCCCGCACGTGCTCCATGGCATCGGTGACGGCACTGATGCTGACGGTCAGCTGCTCGATGGCAGCGGCCGATCCACTGGCTGCGTCGGCCTGCGTCTGGCTGGCCCGGTGCACCTGGGCGGTGGTCGAGCTCAAGGACTCGGCCAGCTGGCGCGAGCTGGCCACGCCGTCGCGCATGACGCTGACCGTTTCGCGCAGTTTCTGCACCATGTGTCCCAGTGTATTGAGCAACTGGGCGGTTTCGTCCTGCCGCTGCGGCGGATTGATGGTGATGCCGAGGTTGCCGCCGGCAACGGTGTCAGCGGTGCTGACGGCTTCGGACAGCGGCTGCACGATCGAGCGGGTCAGGCGCCAGGCAAAGAGGGAGCCGAAAACAATGCTCAGCAGCGTGGCGACGCCCAGGACCATCAATGCCTGCTGGTAGGCCGCGGCGGACTGCTGGCTGTCTTCCTTGTTGGAGTCGATCTGGATGGTCATCAGCGCATCCAGGGCATTGACCAGTTCGGTCTGGCGCGCGTCCAGTTCGGTATGCAGGAGTTCGGCCGCTGCGGCCTGATTGCCGGCTTCGGTCTGGCTGAAGATGCGGTCGCGGGTTTCCAGATAGCCTTTGCCGGCCGCTTCAAGCCGGCTCAGGCCCTGGCGTTCGCTTTCCAGTCCGTCGGGGCCGAAAAAACGTTCGCGCAGTGCGGTCTGGTTCTCAAAGTATGTCTGGCGTGCGGCAAGGATGGTTTGCCGGATGCGCGAACGCTCTGCCGGCGGGGCGTTCACGAACAGGTTGAGTGCGAGGAAGGCGTGGCTGTTGGCGCTCTGCATCCTGGTCAGCACCTCCATGTTGGGAGCACTGACATCGGTGATGGTGCGCATTTCCTCGCCCATGCTGTACATGCCGCGCCAGCCGCTGAAGGCGATCATGACGATCAGCAACAACAGCAAGGCAAAGCCTGCGGACAGACGTGCCCCGATGCGCCACTGGGTGGGTTGTAAAGCGGTCATGGAGACAGACTCCCTTGGTAAGGGTGGGGTTGAGACGGTTATTTAAGAAGATTATCGTGAAATATTAATATATTGTTTGATAAGGCGCATTCGTCATTAACATTGTTGATATCAGTGCTGACTGGCGGTCATTCGGCGGCAGCGGGAGATTGAAACCTGGAAAAACCGCCCCATTTCGGAGTACATCGTGAACCACTCTCTTTTGTGTTGCCATGAGCCAGAAAGAAACCCTTGGTTTTCAGACCGAAGTCAAACAGCTCCTGCACCTGATGATCCATTCCTTGTATTCCAACAAGGAAATCTTCCTGCGCGAACTGGTGTCGAACGCCTCCGATGCCGCTGACAAGTTGCGTTTCGAAGCCATTGCCGACCCGGCACTCTTCGAGCAGGACAGCGATCTCCGGATCCGCCTGAACTTCGACAAGGACGCCCGCACCCTCACCATCGCCGACAACGGCATCGGCATGAGCCGGGAAGAGGTGATCGAGCACATCGGCACCATCGCCAAGTCCGGCACCCGCGCCTTCTTCGAAAAACTGACCGGTGACGCCCAGAAGGACGCCAACCTGATCGGCCAGTTCGGCGTCGGTTTTTATTCCGCCTTCATCGTGGCCGACAAGGTCACGCTGGAAACCCGCCGCGCCGGCCTGCCCGCCGACGCCGGCGTGCGCTGGGAATCGGCCGGCGAAGGTGACTACACCCTCGAAGCCATCGACAAGTCCGCGCGCGGCACCGTCATCACCCTGCACCTGCGCGAAGGCGAGGACGATTTCCTCAACGACTGGCGCCTGCGTTCCATCCTGCGCAAGTACTCCGACCACATCGCCATCCCGATCGAAATGCCCAAGGCTGCGGGCTACGACGAAGACGGCAACGTGAAGCAGGAAGAAGGCTTCGAGGTGGTCAACCAGGCGTCCGCCCTGTGGGCCCGCTCGAAGAACGACATTAGCGACGAGCAGTACCGCGAGTTCTACAAGCACGTCGCCCACGACTTCGAAGACCCGCTGGCATGGAGCCACGCCCGCGTCGAAGGCCGCCAGGAATACACCGAGCTGCTGTACATCCCGGCCAAGGCACCGTTCGACCTGTGGGACCGCGAGCGCAAGCACGGCATCAAGCTCTACGTGCGCCGCGTGTTCATCATGGACGACGCCGACAAGCTGATGCCGCTCTACCTGCGCTTCGTGAAGGGTGTCATCGACTCGGCCGACCTGCCGCTCAATGTCAGCCGCGAACTCCTGCAAGGCAGCAAGGACATCGACGCCATCCGCGCCGGCTGCGTCAAGAAGGTGCTGGGCGTACTGGAAGACCTCGCCGAAAACCAGCCGGAAAAATACGCCACCTTCTGGAGCGAGTTCGGTAACGTGCTCAAGGAAGGCGTTGGCGAAGACTTTGCCAACAAGGAACGCATCGCCAAGCTGCTGCGCTTTGCCTCCACCCATGCCGACACCACCGAGCAGGGCGTCAGCCTCGCCGACTACGTCAGCCGCATGAAGGACGGTCAGGACAAGATCTACTTCATCACTGCCGACAGCTTTGCCGCGGCCAAAAACAGCCCGCACCTCGAAATCTTCCGCAAGAAGGGCGTGGAAGTGCTGCTGCTGACCGACCGCGTGGACGAATGGGTGACCGGCAACCTGACCGAATTCGACGGCAAGCCGCTGATGTCGGTCGCCAAGGGCGCGCTGGATCTGGGCAAGCTGGAAGACGAAGCCGAAAAGGCCGAGCAGAAAGCGGTCGAGGAAACCCTCAAGCCGCTGGTCGACAAGGTGCAGGGCGCGCTGACCGGACAGGTGCGCGAAGTGCGCGTCACCCATCGCCTGACCGATTCGCCGGCATGTCTGGTGGCTGACGAGCATGACATCAGTGGCCACCTCGAGCGCCTGTTGAAATCGGCCGGCCAGAAGGTCGAGCACAAGAAGCCGATCCTTGAGCTTAACCCGACCCACCCGCTGGTGAAGAAGCTGGATGCCGAATCCGACATGAGCCGCTTTGACGAACTGTCGCGCGTGCTGTTCGACCAGGCCTTGCTGGCCGAAGGCGGCCAGCTCGACGACCCGGCGAGCTTCGTGCGCCGCATCAACCACCTGATGCTGGAAATGGCCGCCTGATCCGGCTCTTTTCCCGTCAGTTCACCACGCCGGCACGCTCTGCCGGCGTGGTGTTTTTTTGGGCCGCCGGTGCGTCCCCGCTCCCGGACGACCGGCATGCGTCCTGTCCGGGTCTCGTTCCTGCCGGCAGGACGGAAACGCAGCCATTGCAGAACCAGATGTCACGGGCCGCCCTTCAGGCCGGGCCGGTGTGGCAGTAACCGCGACCGGATGTGGCAAGGTCCGGAGCTTCCGGCAGAAGCCGGTGCCGACGTACCGGAACCGATGACCACCCAGGAGGGGGTGCGCTGCGGCCTTAGCCGCGCCGGCGGCACCAGGCCTTGTCGGCCTCGACGATCAGGAAGGTCAGCACGGCCGACAGTCCCACCATCAGCCAGTCGCCACCATCCAGCGCCTGCGTGGTGAACAGCCGTTGCAGGGGCTGCCAGTAGGTAAAGGCCAGCTGCAACAGCAGCAGCACGCCGATCGCCACCCAGGTTGGCCGGGTGGCCCGCAGGGCGGTCAGGCCGAGTGCGGAGCGGATGCCGGTACGGGTGTTGAACAGATAGGCGATTTCCACCGCCACCATGCAGTTGACTGCCAGCGTACTGGCGTGCGCGACCGGCAGGCCGCGCCACAGTGCCCACAGATAGAGCAGGAACGGGAACACCACCATCAGCAGGCCGACCAGCAGCAGCCGGCGCACGAACACCGTATCGATCAGTCCGGCGCCGGGCGCCCGCGGCGGCCGCTGCATCACGCCGTCCTCGGGCGGCTCGAAAGCCAGCGTCAGCGCCAGCGTGACGGCGGTGACCATGTTGATCCACAGGATCTGTACCGGCGTGATCGGCAGCGGTACACCGGCCAGGATGGCGGCGATGATGATGGCTGCCTCGCCGACATTGGTCGGCAGGATGAACAGGATGGCTTTTTTCAGGTTGTCGTAGACCGTGCGCCCCTCGCGCACCGCACGGGCGATCGAGGCAAAGTTGTCGTCGGTGACCACCATTTCCGCCGCTTCCTTGGCCGCTTCGGTGCCCTTGCCGCCCATGGCCACGCCGACGTCGGCGCGCTTGAGCGCCGGTGCGTCGTTGACACCGTCGCCGGTCATCGCCACCACGGCGCCGGTGTGTTGCAGCGCGCCGACGAGGCGCAGCTTGTGTTCCGGGCTCATGCGGGCAAACACGTCCACCTCGCACACGGTCCGTTGCAGCGCCGCGTCGTCCAGCCGGTCGATGTCCTGGCCGGTGAGCGCCTGGCGGCCGTCACCGATGCCCAGCCTGAGGCCGATGGCGCGCGCGGTGGCGGCGTGGTCACCGGTAATCATCTTGACCCGGATGCCGGCGCTGTGACATTCGCTGACGGCATCGGCAGCTTCCTGGCGCGGCGGGTCGATCAGCCCGACCAGACCCAGCAGCACCAGCCCGTCGCGGGTATCGGCAAAATCCAGCTGGTCGTGGCCGCCGCTCTGGTAACGCATGGCGATGGCCAGAACCCGGAAGCCGTCATCGGCCAGCGCCTCGGCCCGTGCCTGCCACGCCGCCCGGTCGAACGGCCGGCTGCCGGCGCTGCTCCACTCGGTCCCGGCGCGCTCCAGGATCACCTCGGGTGCGCCCTTGACCAGGATCAGCCGCCGGCCGCTGGCGTCACGGTGCAGCGTGGCCATGAAGCGGTGTTCGGATTCAAACGGGATGGCATCGAGGCGCGGCAGGGTCTGCATCACGTCGGCCCACGGCAGGCCGGCCTTGTGCGCCAGGGTCAGCAGCGCGCCCTCGGTCGGATCGCCGAGCATTTCCCAGCCGGCCTCGTTCTGCCGCAGGGTGGCGTCGTTGCACAGTGCAATGGCGGTCAGGAACCGGTCGAGGGCGGCATTGTCGCCGTGGCACACCGGCTGGCCGGCGTGCAGCAGCTGGCCGTCCGGTGCATAGCCCTGGCCGGTGACGCTGATGTCGCAGTCGGCGGTCAGGATGCGGCCGGCCGCCATTTCGTTGCGGGTCAGCGTGCCGGTCTTGTCGGTGCAGATCACCGTCACTGCACCCAGGGTTTCCACGGCCGGCAGCCGGCGCATGATGGCGCGCTGGCGGGCCATGCGCTCGACGCCGATGGCCAGCGTGATGGTGACGATGGCCGGCAGCCCTTCGGGAATGGCGGCCACCGCCAGTCCGACGCCGATCATCAGCACCTCGCCCCAGCCGTAGCCGCGCCACAGCACGCCGGCAAGCATGGTGGCCAGCGCGGTCAGGCCGATGGCCAGCGTCAGCCAGCGGGCAAACTGGTCCAGCTGGCGCGTCAGTGGTGTGCTGCCGGTTTCCACCGTGTTCAGCAGCGTGTTGATGTGGCCGATTTCGGTGGCCGAGCCGGTGGCGACCACCACGCCGCGGGCCTGGCCGTACGTGACCAGCGTGCCGGAGTAGGCGAGGCAGGCGCGCTCGGCCAGCGGCGCGTCGGCGGCACAGGCGGCTGCCTGCTTGTCCACCGGCACCGATTCGCCGGTCAGCGTGGCCTCGTCGATGCGCAGGGCGCGCACGGCCAGCAGACGCAGGTCGGCCGGCACCTTGTCGCCGGCTTGCAGCAGCACGATGTCGCCGGGAACCAGTCCGGCGGCGTCGATTTCCTGGCGCTGGCCGGAACGGATGACCGTGGCGTGCAGCGCCAGCATGTCGCGGATGGCAGCCAGCGCCTGTTCGGCCCGGCCCTCCTGCAAGAAGCCGATGACGGCGTTGATGACCACTACGCCGGCAATCACTGCGCTGTCGACCCAGTCCTGCAACAGCAGCGTGACCAGCAGCGAGCCCAGCAGGACGTAGATCAGCAGGTTGTGGAACTGGAGCAGGAAGCGTTGCCAGGCGGGGCGGCCTGCGGCCTGCGGCAGCAGGTTGGGGCCGTGGCGCTGCTGGCGGCGGCCGGCTTCGGCAGCGTCCAGCCCTTCGTCGCGGCTGTCGAGCGCATTCAGGGTGGCTTCGGGGTCAAGCGCGTGCCAGACCGGCTGGCTGGAAGGGGGATTCGACATGCCGCAACCTCCGGGGATGATGGCCATGCCTGCATTAAAAACCGTGACCGCAGGTCTGTCCTTGATACGTGGCAGACGCCCGGCCGATCCGGCATGACCCTCGGGATTGTTTTGTTTTTAGTCAATCTCAAGGTCATTTATGGCGCCGGGGCATGGATTGGCGGCGGGTTTATGGAATAGTCTCAAAACAGGACGGTTCATTTTGGAGGCACACCATGCTCAAACGCATTCTGGTCGCTTTGGATACCACGCATCCCACTCCGGCTCCCCAGGCCACGGCTTTCTGGCTGGCGCACCGCATGCAGGCAGAGGTCAACGCCGTGGTACTGGTCGATGCTTCCCCGCTCAGCAGCGGTGAAGCCGTGCCGGCCGGCGGACTGGGATTCCGGCAGGCCCGCGACCGGCAGCGCGAGGCGCACTGGCACGAAGAGGCCGACGCCGACCTGCTGGCGATCCGGTGCAGCGCCCTGAACGAAGGGCTGACGCTGACCGGTGACTGCCTGTTCAGCCAGAATCCGGCGCAGGACCTGTCCCGCCGCGCCCTCGGGCACGACCTGGTGGTGGTGGCGCAGAATGCCACGCTGGGTAGCGACGACATGCGCTGGATCGAAAGCTATCTCGACAACGCTCCGCGTCCGCTGCTGGTGGTGCCGCCAGCCATGCCGCTGGTCAGCGAAGGCACCATCCTGCTGGCCTACGACGGCAGTGCCAACAGTGCGCGCGCCCTGCAACAGCTGGTGCATCTGGGGCTGGGCGCCGGGCAGGCGCTGCGGGTGGTGTCGATCAGCCAGACGCAGGCCGAAGCCGACCGGCTGGCGCAGGAAGGTGCGGCCTATCTGGCCGCCCACGGGCTGAACGTCCGGCCGCAAGGGCTGGTGGTCGGCCAGAAGCAGCCGGCCGAACTCATCAACACGCTGGCGGTCAGCCTGGACGCCAGCCTGCTGGTGCTGGGGGCATTCGGCCACCGCAGCTGGAAAACCCGCCTCTTTGGCTCTACCACCCGCATCCTGATCCGCCAGAGCACCGTACCGGTTATGCTGTGCCATTGAGGCCGGCGGCCGGGGCGTCATGATGGCGGGCAGGCTGCCGTTGCGGGGCTCCGGACCGGGCAGGCCTGCGGCAGTATCCGCCGGAAAGCCGGTGGGCCGCTGTGGCCGTCAGCCGGCCGTGGTCCGCGTAGACTGGCTGCCCGGCTGCCTGTGCTCCGGTGGGCGATCGCTGCCGGTTCAGGGTGATCCGCTGGCTGCGGAATGACGAAAACCCCGCCTGTTGGCGGGGTTTTTTGCGGGTGACTGCTTCTGTCAGCGGCTCATCCGGTCCTGCGACAGGATGAACGTGCCCGGCAGCCGGTCGTTGATCAGGTTGTGGATGAAGTTGTAGATCATCAGCAGGCAGATGAACGAGAACGGCAGTGCACCGAGGATGGCGCCGGTCTGGATGGTAGCCAGGGCTGCGGTGCCGCCCAGGCTCAGCAGGACCAGCGTGATGCTGCCGATGGCGGCAACCAGCATGACCTTGAACCAGGCCGACGGATGGTCGCTGGGCGACACGAAGTGCGCCAGCGCATGGATGCCGGAATCCAGTGAAGTGATGTAGTAGGTGGCAACCAGCACGGTGGCAATCACCAGCAGCGCCAGCCGGACCACGGACCAAGACACGTTGCCGAACAGGGCAAACAGGCCGCTGGCGATGTCGCTGTTGACCGCTGCACTGATGGTGCCGCCCTGGTTGAGGTCGAAATAGATGGCGCTGCCGCCCATGATGGCAATCCAGATGATCACGATCAGCGACGGAATCACCACCACGCCGAGGATGAAGTCACGGATGGTGCGGCCGTGCGAGATGCGGGCGATGAAGGCCCCGACAAACGGCGAGAACGACAGGCTCCATGACCAGATGAACACCGTCCACCAGCCGTTCCAGCTCTCCTTCCAGTGGCCAAAGCCGGTGACCTGCAACTGGGCGTCGGTCCACAGGCCCATGGCAAACAGGTTGCTCAGGTAGGTGCCGATCGATTCCGGAATCAGTGACAGCAGGTACAGGGTCGGGCCGAACACGAACATGCCGGCCATCAGCACCAGACTCAGGCTGGTGTTGAGTTCGCTGATGATCTTCATGCCCTTGTTGACGCCGATGAACACCGACATGGCAGTAAAGCAGGTCAGCGTGACCACGATCACCGACTTGACGATGGCAGTAGAGCCGATGCCACTGATGAAATCGAGGCCGCTGTTGAATTGCAGCGCAGCAAAGCCGAAAGAGGTCGACAGGCCCAGCACGGTGGCGAGGATGGCCAGGGTTTCGATTAGCAGGCCGCTGGAGCGGCGGCAGCACGCCGGCAGGCAGTCGATGCAGGCGTCACGGAAAGTCAGGGGCTTGTTGCGGTTGTAAAAAGAGTACGCCAGACACAGGGCGACAATGCAGTAGATGGCCCAGGCGTGGATGGCCCAGTGGAAATAGCCCCAGCTCATGGCGGTGTTGACGCCGCGCGCACCGCCGTCAGGAGCCAGCGGATTGCTCTGGTACAGCATGATCGGCTCGGCCACGCTCCAGAAAATCAGGCCGATGCCCTGACCACAGGCAAACAGCATGGAATACCAGGCAAAGCGGCCATAGGTCGGGCGGGCCATGTCGCCACCGATGCGGATCTGGCCAAAGCGGCCGAAAGCCAGCCAGATGCACAGGCCCAGCGCCGAGGTGGCAAACAGGGCGTAATACCAAGTGAAGTGGATGGTAACGAAGCTGCGCAGCGAATCAATGATGGCGCCGGCGGTATCCGGAAACCCCAGGGCGCTTCCGATAATGGCCACAACGGCGATCAGGCAGACCGTCTTGATGACGAGCGAGTCGGTTTCCCGGGCCCGGGTTTCGATTTCCTGGTCGTCGGCAAAAGCCGACTCCGGAAACTGCGTTTTGCTTGACATGATGTCCTCCGCGTCTGGCGCTAAGACAAAAAAGGCCAGGGTCAAACCTGGCCTTGGATACGGGGCTTAGTGGACAAACTCCCGTTTGATGGCGCTGACAATTCCGGCGGTACATGTATCCAGCAGAATCTTGCCTTTCTCAGGCGTTGATTTTGCCGCTGAAGACAGGCAACCGGAAGGCGGAGTCAGCTCGGGTTTGATCGGGAACACATCGTAGTTGGGCAAAACGGCCGGATCGCCGTGGTCCACCCGCTCCATGTCCACGTATTCGGGGAACAGGTGCAGCATCAGCGAGGTTTCCATCACGCCGCCGTGCTCCAGGTCCCAGCCGGTAAAGCCTTCCGGATACAGCTTCTCGATGGTGGACTCGTCCACGAAGTCCCAGTACGACAGCATCATCACCTTGACGTCCGGGATGCCTTCCCAGCGCAGCTCGCGCAGGGCGAGGTCAATGCCCTCGATCAGGAAGTAGTTGTTTTCGTAGTGGCCGTTGACGAAAGCAAAGCGGCGGAAACCGTGGCGGACGAACTCGCGGATCAGCGTGTGCGAAATGTCGGTCAGTGTCTGGCCGTCAAGGCTGGTGGTGCCGCACAGGTGGTGGCCGCCACCCGAGCGCTGCTGCGACTTGTAGCCGTACATGATCGGCGGGGCCACGAGGCCGTTGATCTGGCCGGCCACGATTTCCGACACCTTGGTCGGCAGCAGTACGTCAACGTTCATCGACATGTGCGGACCGTGCTGTTCGATGGCTCCCACCGGGATCAGCAGCACCCGGCCTTCATCGTGCGCAGCGGCGCGGTAGGTGAAGCTGTCGAGTTCATACATGTGGACGCTGGATTTCATGGTTTTTCTCCTGAATTCGGGTCGTATGTCGAGGACTGGTCCAGCCTCAGATCGGTTTGATTTCTTCGAGCTTGGTCTTGTGGCCCATCTCGCTTTCCGGCAACGGTTCGATGTGCACCGTGCGGGTACTGAAGAAGATCTGGCTCACACCGCCGATGACGATCAGCGATCCGCCGAGGGCCTGCATCATCGACAGGCTTTCGGAGAAGAACGCCATGCCGAGGATGGTGGCCATGATGGTTTCCTGGTACGAGATGCAGGCAAGCTCGCCGGCCAGCAGCCACTTGGACGCCACGGTCAGGAAGAAGAAGGCACCAAAACCGGTAATCAGGGCAGCGGTGATCAGCATGAACCACGAGAAGCCGTCCATGCGCGACAGGTCCGGAGTCCAGTACAGCAGGAACAGGCCGATGGTCAGGGAGGCGAACACGAAGTTGTAGAACGAGCGCACGTCGCTGGGAACATCAGTGCGATAGCGGCTGAAGAACAGGAACAGGCCGTAGGCGACACCCGACAGCAGGGCAACCAGGTTGCCGGCCGTGTATTTCGGATCCAGGTCAAGGCCGATGGTCAGGCCGTTGCCGGACGAGTAGTTGATGATGCCGACGATCATCAGGCAGCCAAAGAACACGGCAGCCAGCGAGGCGGCAGTAGCCTTGGTGAAAGGTTCCTTGAGGAAGAACGTGGCCAGGATGGTCGAGTACACCGGTCCGGTGTAGATCAGGAAGGCCGCGTTGGAGAGCGTGGTCATCTGGGTCGACATCACGTACAGCATCGACAGCAGGCCGAGGAAGATGCCCGACAGCAGCACGCCCCAGGAAAAGCGGGTTTCCCTGACGGCGCCGAAGCGGCGCATGGCCAGCAGGATGAAGAACATGCAGATCAGCCCGGAGAAATTGCGGGCAAAAGAAATGACGTCACCTGATGTATTGATGTAGCGCGCAAAAGCGCCGATACCGCCCATCAGGCTGGAAGACAAGAACATGAAGGCAAAGCCTTTGATCTTGAGTGATTTTGCTGAATCCATGATGCACCTCTGGGAAAACTGAATAAAGCCCGTGAATGTTGTTTCAAAGGGGATGGGCTATATTCGAAAGCCGTTCGGGATGCCGATATTTTGCTTGCTGGAATAGCGGGGCCAAAAATGGTCGGCAACTCGTTTGAGATAATCCATACAGGATCCTTTGGCTGCGTGACGGCCCTAATTACAAACATTTCCGGTTGTTCGGGAAATGCAGGTTAATGTCAAAGACTGACATTTTTGTATCAACACAACCGGGGCAGATGCTGGGAATGGCGGATTTGGTGCAGGAAATGACAGAATTGTTTCAGCATTGTTTTATCGGGTCAGATGCTGGCATATTCGTGTCATTGTGTGGTGATTCTTGAGAATTGTTGTTTTGTTTCAGTTGGTGATACAAATGAATCAAGTGCTTTTTGCCGGGTTTTGAATGAAAAAAATGCCTGCTAGTATGGCAGGCATGCAGTTGGCTGGCGGGATTGGTCGGCCAGGTTCTTTGACAATAAAGTGATGGTTTTTTGCTTTCCGGATTTTGCTGGCAGTAATGCCGGTTTTAAATCCGGCAGGCTGGTTCAGTACTAGCGGTATAAAGGCATGTCGTGATCGTCCGAATACAGCGCGTCATTTTCCGT
This sequence comes from Laribacter hongkongensis DSM 14985, assembly GCF_000423285.1. NCBI lineage: Bacteria > Pseudomonadati > Pseudomonadota > Betaproteobacteria > Neisseriales > Aquaspirillaceae > Laribacter > Laribacter hongkongensis. The sequence continues at coordinate 63,181 of NZ_AUHR01000006.1, read as the reverse complement.
ACGGGGGAAATCCAGCGGATTGTCGCGGAATTCCTTCGGAGTTGTTCCGGTCAGCTGTTTGAATACTTTTGTAAAATGGGACGGGGAAGAAAATCCGAGCTGGTAGGAAATGGCCTGGATTGACATGTCCGGTTCCTGCAAATAACAGCAGGCCGATTTTACCTTTTTCTCCAGCAGCCAGGTGTGGAAAGAAACACCGAAATGCTTTTTGAAGAAACGGCAGAAGGTGGATTTGGACATGTTGAACTGCTGTGCCAGTTCATCCAGGTTGATGTCGATGCCCGGATTGTTGTCCACCATGTCATTGAGGGTGGCGCACAGGTTCATTTCCCGCGTGGTTTTCTTGTTGGGCACCATCCATTCATCACTGGGCCGCTCCTGGCACAGGATGTCGATGACGTGGACGATGTCGCTGAAATTGCGCAGGGTGTATTCGTTGCCGATCCGGTCGATGATTTCCGCAAGCTGGGTGGCGGTTTCGTTCAGGTACACGCGGCCGTTGGAGCCGATCTGGTAAAAATGCTCGATCTGCGGAGCGTATGGCGTGTTGGCCAGCATCAGGTAGAGTTTTTGCAGATTGATTTTCAGCGTGGTGCGCCGGTCGTCAGTGTTTTCTGCTTCGATGTGGTGGGCAATGAAAGGCGGGATCAGCAGGATTTCCCCGGGCCAGACATGGATGGGGTCGGCAGTGTCGATGGTGACGCTTATGGGATTGTCCTGAGGCAGGATCAGTTCGATGAAGTTGTGATAGTGCGGAGGCGTGTTCTGTTCGCTTTCCTTCAGGAACAAGACGATTTCCTGCCGCTGGTACAGCTCGAACTTCATGGCAACACCCGGAGAACGCTTGCCGGTGCGGGCTGACAGCGCCAGTCGCGGCAAAAACACGGGCAGATTGTAATGGATAACCAGCATGCCGGATTTGGCCGGCAAAAAAATTTGTAGCAACAGGCAAAAAACCGTCACACGGGCGCCATGGCATCTTAAGCCCGGCGCAACGCAAAGGGCGTATCACGTTTTTGACTCCGGGAGCCGGGAGGGGGATCGGCTCACGCCACAGGGAACCCGGGCCTCGGCAACGAGGCCCGGGGTGGCGTTTTTCCTGTCGGCGACGCGCTAGCCGCGCCGCTGGGCCTCCGCCAGCCAGCGGCTGAAATCGGTTTCGGCCACCTGTCCGAAACCGGTGGCCGCCTCGCGCAGGGTCAGCCCGTTTTCGTGGGCATGGCGGGCAATCGCCGCCGCCCGTTCGTAGCCGATGTGCGGCGTGAGCGCGGTGACCCGCATCAGTGAAGCCTCCAGCCACTGTGCCAGCCGGGCTGGATCAGGCCGGCAACCTTCCACCAGATAACGTCCGAAGCTCGTCATGCCGTCGGCCAGAAGACGCAGCGACTGCAACAGGTTGTGGATGATCAGCGGCTTGTAGACGTTCATTTCCAGCCAGCCCGAGGCATTGCCCAGCGTCACGGCCATGTCGTTGCCCATCACTTGCAGCGCCAGCATGGTCAGGGCCTCGCACTGGGTCGGGTTGACCTTGCCGGGCATGATCGATGATCCCGGCTCGTTGGCCGGCAGCTGCAATTCGGCCAGACCGCAGCGCGGCCCGCTGGCCAGCAGGCGGATGTCGTTGGCAATCTTGAACAGGGAACCTGCCAGCGTACGCAGCGCGGCCGACAGTCGCACCAGCGCATCGTGCGCGCCCTGGGCGGCAAAACGGTTGGCCACCGGCCGCAGGGGCAGGCCGGTTTCCGCCGCCAGGCGGGCAATCACTTCGTCGGCAAAGCCGGGCGGTGCGTTGATGCCGCTGCCAACCGCCGTGCCGCCCAGCGTCAGCTCGTGCAGGACCGGCTGCACATGCGCCAGATCGGCCATGGCCGCTGCCAGCATGGCGGCGTAGCCTGACCATTCCTGCCCCAGCGTCAGCGGTGTGGCATCCATCAGGTGCGTGCGGCCGGTTTTCCACAGATCGTTCCATTCCGCCGCCCTGGTGGCCACGACATCGTGCAGCCGGGCCAGCGCCGGCAGCAACTGCCCGGCCAGCAGCGTGGCGGCAGCCAGATGCATGGCGGTGGGAAAGGTGTCGTTGGTGGACTGGGCCAGATTGACGTGGTCGTTCGGATGCAGCGGCCGGTGGCTGCCAGGGAGCTGGCCGGCCAGCTGGCTGGCGCGGTTGGCGATCACCTCGTTGACGTTCATGTTGAACGGCGTGCCGCTGCCGCTGTTCCAGACCGAGAGGGGAAACTCGTCGTCCCAGCGGCCGGCCAGCAGTTCGTCGCAGACGGTGACGATGGCGGCTGCCTGTTCGGCGTCCAGCCGGCCGGCTTCACCGTGGACGATGGCGCAGGCGCGCTTGATGCGGGCGTAGGCCCGGATCATGTCTGCCGGCAGGCGCTCCGTGCCGATGTCAAAGTGCAGCAGCGCCCGCTGGGTCTGTGAGCCCCAGAGCCGGCCGGAGTCGATTTCCACCGGGCCGAGGCTGTCGTGTTCGATACGGGTTGGCATGGCTGGTCCTCCCGGAAACAGGCCGTGCGCGGGCCGGTCTAGACCTCGGCCCACAGCCGCAGGAGGTTGTGGTAGGCCGAAGTCAGCCCCACCAGTTCTTCGGTGTCGCCGTGGCGCTCGCGCAGGCGCTGGATGTTCATGTCCATGTCGAAGAGTAGCGTGCGCCGTGCGTCTTCGCGCACCAGGCTCTGGATCCACATGAACGATGCCACGCGCGCGCCGCGGCTGACCGGCTCGACCCGGTGCAGGCTGGTCGAGGGATAGACCACGATGTCGCCCGCCGGCAGCTTGACGCTGTGCACTCCGTAGGTGTCCTCGACGACCAGTTCGCCACCGTCGTATTCGTCCGGATCGGACAGGAACAGGGTGGCCGACACGTCAGTACGCACGGCATCGGTCGTGCCGGGCAGGTAGCGCAGGGCGTTGTCGACATGGTTGCCGAAGTTCATGCCGCCTTCGTAGCGGTTAAAGAGCGGCGGAAAAAACCGTTTGGGCAGGGCGGCGGAAAAGAACAGCGGGTGCTGGCGCAGGGTCTGCTCCACCTGCGCCGACAGTTCCTGCGCTACCGGGCTTGATTGCGGCAGTTGCAGGTTGCGCTTGACCTGTGCCGACTGGCTGCCGGCGGTGATGCGGCCGTCGGCCCAGTCGGCAGCATCAAGTCGGGCGCGGCAGGCGCGAACCTGTTCACGGGTCAGGACATGGGGAATGTGCAGCAGCATGGCGGTTCCTTGCAGCCGGGGCCGGCCGTCAGCGCAGGGCGACGGCCGGCCGGGGCCTTACAGTTTGAAATTGACGGTCAGGCGGGCCGAGCGGGCCGTGCCGGGTACGGCGTGACCGCGGTACAGACCTTCATACCAGGTGGTGTCGGTCAGGTTGTAGACATTGAGCTGTGCTTCCCAGCTGCGGGTTTCGTAGCCGATCATGCCGTCCCAGCGGATGTAGCCCGGCAGCGAATTGGCACCACTCAGCGTCGGCTGGGCCCAGCGCCGGCCGACGGCATTCAGGCCGCCGCCGATTTTCCAGCCCTCGGCAAACTTGTAGGTGGTCCACAGGTTGTAAGTGTGTTTGGGAGCATTTTCCGGCCGCTGGCCGACCTTGAAGGCATCGTTGCCGACGGCCCTGGTGATTTTCGGGTCCATGATGGCGGCACCGGCAAACACCTGCCAGTTGGCAGTCAGCCGGCCGGCGATTTCGAATTCCACCCCGTCGGTGCGGCGGGCACCGGACAGCAGGTATTCGTCCGGGCTGGCATCGGTATCGGTGTTGCGCTCGTTGGTCTTTTCGGTACGGAACACGGCCGTACGCAGCAGCAGGTCACCGTCCAGCAGGTCCCATTTGGCGCCGATCTCGATGTTGCGGTTCTTTTCCGGTGGCGTGTTACTGCCCTTCGGGTCCAGCGAATAGGCCTCGCCCGACGGGTTGAACGACGTGCCGAAGGCTGCGTAGTACGACTGTGATTCGCTCGGCTGCCACAAGGGGCCGATGCGGTAGCTCAGCACGCTGTCCTTGCGCGTGTAGTGCTCGGTGACGGGCGTGGTGCCGGATACGGTCATGCGCGTGTAGTCACCGTCAAAGCGGTCCCAGCGGGCGCCGAGCAGCAGCTTCCATTCGGGCGTGAATTCGATCATGTCCTGCAGGTAGACCGCCAGCGTGTCGACGGTGAACTCGGTCTGGCCGGTGATCACCGGCGTCGGGTCGGACGGCCGCAGGTTGTGGTCGGGATTGCCGACCGTGCCGCCGGTCAGGTTGGCGCCGCTCTTGTGCCGCCAGCTGGTGACGTCCGAGGTTTCACGGCCGATTTCGGCGCCGGTGAGGATGTTGTGGGTCAGCGGGCCGGTAAAGAGCTTGAAGTTGAAGTCGGTCTGGTTGCTCCAGATGTCCAGCTCGCCCAGCCGGGTCTTGTGTTCCAGCTTCATCGGCGTGTTGTCGGTCGGGGCACCGGCCGCATTCAGCCGTGGTGCACTGGGCATCAGGTCGCGCTCGTACTGGCCGTAGCGCAGGGTGTTCTTGATGCTGGCCGTCGGGCTGAAGCGGTGCTTGACCGTGGCCGTGGCGATCTGGGTGGTGGTGTCTTCGTAGTCGTAGTCCGGCAGGCCGTAGAAGGTGCCGGGCTTGTCGATCGGTTCCTTGGTGACCGGGTTGTACGGCACGCCGTAGTCGGGGACGTTGTTTTCCTTCAGGTAAAAGTACGACAGCTCGACTTCGGTCGGTGTGCCGATGCCCCAGCGGAAGGTCGGCGCCACGCCAAAGCGGTTGAATTCCGGGCCGTCGCGCCAGCTGTCGGATTTTTGTCCCATCAGGTTCAGGCGTACGGCGCTGTTGTCGCCGGTCTGGCGGTTGAGGTCGACAGTGGAGCGGTAATAGTCGTCGGTGCCGACGCTCAGCTCCAGGTCGCTGCGGTCGCCAAGGTGGGCCGACTTGCTCACCTGGTTGATGACGCCGCCGGTCGAGCCGCGGCCGTACAGCATCGACGTGGCGCCGCGCAGGATGTCGACGCGCTCGTAGTTGAAGGTATCGCGGCTGTACTGGCCGGCATCGCGCACGCCGTCTAGGAACAGGTCGGTGGCGACCGAGTAGCCGCGCAGGGTGAAGCTGTCGCCACTGGCACCGCCCTCACCGGCATTGATGGTGAGCCCGCTGACGTTGCGCAGGGCTTCACGCAGGGTGGTGTCCTGCTGGTCGTCCATCAGCTGGCGGGTGATGACGGTGGTGGACTGCGGGATGTCGCGCTGGGCCATCGGCATCTTGCCGACGCTGGTCAGACTGCTGCCGTAGTCGGGATTGTCGGTGCGCTGGCCGGTGACCTTGACCGGTGCCAGCACGGTGTCGCCGGCCGGGGTCTCGGCCAGCGACAGTAATGGTGTACCGGCCAGTGCGCAGGCGACCGTGGCGTGGGCAGGCAGGCGGGCCATGGAGCGGATGGCCGGGGATTCCTTGAGGAATTTCATTGTTTTAAAGACTCGCTAGGGCGGGTTTGCAGACGGGAACCGGAAACGGGCATCAAACGGGCATCCTGCCCGTGGGCTTCAACAGGACATGGGAACTCCTGCCTTGGCGGCATGGCAAAAAAGGGCCGCCCGGTAACAGGCGGCCGACGGGGGCACCGGAGCGGGGCTAGCGGGCTTCGGTGATGAAGCCCAGGCGTTCGACACCGGCGCTGCGGGCCGCCGCCATGACCTGCGCCACGGTGTCGTAGCGGGTGTCGCGGTCGGCGCGCAGCTGGACGGATACGTCCGGCGTGACGGCTACACTGGCGCGCAGGCGTTCGGGCAGGGCGTCCAGCTCCAGCGGGGCGTCGTTCCAGAACAGCTGGCCGGTGGTGTCGAGGGTCAGGCGGATGGCTTCCGGCCGGTCGACATGCTGTTCGGCACTGGCGCGGGGCAGGGCCACGGCCACCGAGTGGGTCAGCAGGGGGGCGGTGACGATGAACACCACCAGCAGCACCAGCATGACGTCCACCAGCGGCGTGGTATTGATCTCGGCCATCGGCGCGTGGCTGTCGCGGCTGAAACTACCGAAGGCCATGTTCGCCTCCGGCAACGGTCAGCAACTGGGCGTGCAGGTCGTGGGCAAAGCTGTCCATGTCCTGTGACAGCACGCGGTTGACGCGGGTGAAGGCGTTGTAGGCCACGACGGCCGGAATGGCGGCAAAAAGGCCGGCGGCAGTGGCTACCAGGGCTTCGCCGATCGGGCCGGATACCGTGCCGATCGAGACCTGTCCTTCGGCCGCAATGCCGACCAGTGCATGGTAAATCCCCCAGACCGTGCCGAAGAGGCCGACAAACGGGGCGATAGAGCCGACGGTGGCCAGCCAGGTCAGGCCGGATTCCAGCCGTCCGGTTTCGCGCGACAGGGCCATGCGGATGGTGCGTACCAGGAATTCGTCCAGTCCGCAGGCGGCACCCAGCGAACGCTGGGCGTGCTGGCGGTAATGGTCGAGTCCTTCGAGGCCGGCGGTGGCGATGCGGGCATGCGGCAGCGGGGAGCCGAGCTGGCCGCGGGCGCTGTCGAGGCTGTCGGCGGCCCAGAACTGCCGGCTCCACTGGCGTGCCTGCCGGCTCAGGCAGGCCAGTACGAGGCTGCGCTGGAGGATCAGCCACCAGCTGCCCAGCGACATGGCCAGTAGCAGGGCAAACACCCCGATCAGGACCGCATCGCCCTGTTGCATAACCAGACTGACATCCATGAAAACTTACCCTTGTAGTGTCTTGAGATTGAAGTGAATGGGGACGATGACGCGGCCGGCGACGGCTTCGCTGCCCCGGCGGGCCGGAACAAAGCGCCAGCGCTTGACGGCCGACAGGGCGGCGCGGTCCAGCCGGGTGAAGCCGCTGGATTCGGCAATTTCGACCTGGCTGGGGGCACCGCTGGCATCTACGGCTACCCGCAGGCGGACTTGGCCGCTTTCGCCCAGTTCCTGTGACAGCGGCGGGTAGGCCGGTGCCGGGTTGGCCAGATAATCGGCAGTAAAAGAAGGCGGTGCTTCATGTGCGCTGCCGTCAGTAGTGCCACGCTGGCTGCCCGGTGCTGCCGGTGCGGAAGAGGTGGCCGGCGCGGATGTGTGGGGGCTGCTGCTGCTTTCGGCCGGTACCGGTGAAGCTGCGGTGTCTTGTGCCGCATGGCTGCGTGGACGGTTTTCCGGACGGGATGGGGTGGCCGCTGCCTGCGTGCGGCTGGTAGCCGGTTTTTGCGGTGTGGCAGGTGCCGGAGCCGGCACACTCGCTGCGGGTGCCGGCTCCGGCGTATCCAGGGACAGCAGTTCGACCTGGGTTGCCTGCGGCATGGCCGGTGCTGCCGTGATGCGGCTGGTGGCGGTTTGCCACAGGGCCAACAACAGCGCGCCGTGCAAAAGCAGGGTGCCGGCGGTGGCGGCAGGGGATGACTTGATATCCATTCTCAAATGCTATCAAGAATGAATGTCATCTGCAACAAGTCAAGTTTGCCGGAATCCGGGCTTGACGAACAAAAAAAGCCGCACGACAGGGCGTGCGGCGCGTGTGCGGAAGGCGCGGAGGGTCAGACGTCCTGGCCTTCGGCAATGCCGTCATGGTGTTTGCCTTGCGGCAGGATCCAGTTGAGCACGATGGCGAGGATCGAGCACAGGCCGACCCCCACGAGGGTGAACGAACCGAGCTTGAGTTCCAGCGCGCCGATGCCGGCAGTCAGCACCACCGACACGATGACCAGGTTTTTCGGTGCCATCAGGTCGGTCTTGGCTTCGATCAGGGTCTTGAGGCCGATCGAGGCGATGGTACCGAACAGCAGCACCATGATGCCGCCCATCACCGGCATCGGGATCGACTGCAACAGGGCGTTGAACTTGCCGAAGAACGCCATGCAGATGGCGAAGACGGCAGCCCAGGTCATCACCACCGGGTTGAAGTTGCGGGTGATCATCACCGCGCCGGTTACTTCGGCATAGGTGGTTACCGGCGGGCCGCCGATCAGGCCGGCCACGCAGACGCCCAGGCCGTCACCGGCCAGCGTGCGGTGCAGGCCCGGCGTCTTGGTGTAGTCCTTGCCGGTCACGCCGGAAATCGCCATCACGCCGCCGATGTGCTCGATGGCCGGGGCAATCGCCACCGGCAGCATGAACAGGGCAGCAGCCCAGTTCACTTCCGGCGTCACGAAATGCGGCACGGCAAACCACGGTGCGTTGGCGATCTTGCCGAAATCCACCAGTCCCATGAAGGCGGCCACGACATAGCCCACGATCACGCCGGCCAGGATCGGCACCAGGCGGAACATGCCGCGGGCGAAGATCGACACCATCACCGTGGTGGCCAGCGAAACGGCTGCCAGCAGGAGGGCGTCAGTGTACGGAATCACCTGTTCGCCACCAGCGCGGCCCATGGCCATGCTGCTGGCCACCGTGGCGACCGACAGGCCGATGATCATGATGACCGGGCCGATCACCACCGGCGGCAGCAGCTTGTTGACGGCATCCATCCCGCGCCAGCGCACCAGCGCGGCAAACACGAAGTACATGAAGCCGGCGGCAAACAGGCCGAACATGGTCGACGGCAGGCCCCAGGTCTGGGTGGCATAGATGATCGGCGCGATGAAGGCGAACGAAGAGCCAAGGAAGATCGGGACCTTGCGGCCGGTGCACAGCTGGAACAGCAGGGTGCCGATGCCGGCTCCCAGAAGTGCCATGGCCGGATTCAGGCCGGTCAGCAGCGGCACCAGCACCAGTGCGCCAAAGGCGACAAACAGGATCTGGGCGCCCGCGACCGCCTGCTTGAGGTGGTTGAGCATGGATATTTCCCCTTTGATGAAAATCTGGATTCAGGTTTTTTCGCAAAAAAGGACGATCCGTTCCGGATCGTCCTGTGTATTGGCCCGCATGGTCTTAGCTGTGCTTGGTGCCAAAAATCTTGTCGCCGGCATCACCCAGCCCCGGGATGATGTAGCCCTGCTCGTTCAGGTGGCTGTCGAGCGAAGCGGTAAACACCGGCACGTCCGGGTGGGCTTCGTTGACGACCTTGATGCCCTCGGGAGCCGCCACCATCACGATGGCCCGGATCGACTTGCAGCCCTTGCGCTTCAGGAGGTCGATGGTGGCCACCATCGAGCCGCCGGTGGCGAGCATCGGGTCGATGATGAGGGCGATGCGCTCGTCAAGAGAGTCAACGAATTTGTCGAAGTACGGTACCGGTTCCAGCGTTTCTTCGTTGCGGTAGAGGCCGACCACGCTGATCTTGGCTGACGGCACGAGGTCGAGCACGCCGTCGAGCATGCCCAGACCGGCGCGCAGGATCGGCACGACCGTGACTTTCTTGCCCTTGATCTGCTGGACTTCGATCTTGCCGCACCAGCCGTCGATGGTGATCGGCTCCAGTTCGAAGTCGCGGGTGGCTTCATAAGCCAGCAGGCGGGCGAGTTCGTGGGTGATGGTACGGAACTTGTTGGTGCTGATGTCGCCTTCGCGCAGCAGACCCAGCTTGTGCTGCACCAACGGATGATTGACGACGGTGAGATTCATTTTCCTTGCCCCGGATGTGACGACGGCAGCGTTAGCGCTGCCGGGTCGGAGTAATCATGTTTCAGGCTCGGGGGCGAATTGTAGTCACAAAAAGTTATGCCGAGCGAATATTGTGACGGACGTTTTAATGCCCGGCCAGTGCCTCGGCCACCAGTGGCTGCAGTTCGCCCGACTGGAACATCTCGGTCATGATGTCCGAGCCGCCGATGAATTCACCCTTGATGTACAGCTGCGGAATGGTCGGCCAGCCGGAAAAGTCCTTGATGCCCTGGCGGATCTCCGGATCTTCCAGCACGTTGAAGGTCACCGGGCGGTCAACGCCACAGGCCTTGAGGATCTGCACCGCCCGGGCCGAGAAGCCGCATTGCGGAAACTGGGCCGAGCCCTTCATGTAAAGCACAACCGGATTGTCGGTGATCTGCTGGCGGATTTCGGCGGTGACGTCGCGCATGACGGCTCTCTCGCGATAAAGTTGACTGAAACGGTCGGATTCTAGGTCGGCATGCCTGATGGGTCAATTGTCCTTGCGCGTTGCCGGGGGTGGCACCAGTGCCGACAGCAGCAGCTGCGCCTGCGCCTCGTACAGGCTCTTGCGGTTGAACTGGCGCGACACGCCGCTGGCGATCAGTGCCGTCACCATCAGTGGCACGATCATCGACGGCGACTCGGTCATTTCCATCACCACCACCAGTCCGGTCAGCGGCGAACGCGAAAAACCGGCAAAGAAACCCACCATGCCCAAGAGCGCCATCGCCTGCGGATGCACCTCCGGCAGCAGGCGGCCGATGTCGTAGCCAAAGCCGGCACCGATGGCGAGCGACGGCGCCAGCACCCCCCCGGTCACGCCGGAAATCTGCGATACCAGCATGGTGAAAAGCTTGACGATGCCGAACCACTCCAGCCCTTGCGCATTGCCGGTCACGATCCGGTGCGCCTCGTTGTAGCCGGTGCCGAAGGACTCGCCGTGCGTGGCAATGCCGATCAGGGCGATCAGCACGCCGCAGACCGCGGCGAACAGCATCGGCTGGCGGCCGCGCCAGGCCAGCAGGCGGCTGCGGCTGCCGGTCGACACCGCCAGCATCGCCCGCGCCGCCAGGGCACCGAACGCACCGCAGATCACGCCGGTCAGCAGCACGGCCGCCAGCTGCGAGCCGCCCAGTGCCCGGAAATGGATGGCCGTGGTACCGAAATAATCGTAATTGCCGAATGCCGCCATGGTGATCAGGCCGGCAAGGATTACCGCGGTCAGGATGATGCCGCTGGCCCGCGGCTCGAAGCTGCGGCCCATCTCCTCGATGGCAAACACGATACCGGCCAGTGGCGTGTTGAATGCCGCTGCCACACTGGCCGCTCCCCCGGCCAGAATGGTGGTGCGGATGGCGTTTTCGCTGTGGATGCCGAGCCTGCGCCCGAGCGAGTGCGTCAGGGCCGCCCCGATCTGGATGATCGGTCCCTCGTAGCCGAAGGTGCCACCGGCACTGATGCCGGTCAGGGTGGCCAGCACCTTGACCACCGCCACCCTGAAGGTCAAAAAGCGCTCGCGCAAGAAGGCGCCGCGCCGCTCCAGCGTGGCAATGGTCTGGGCGATGCCGCCGCCAGCCGCACCGGGAGCGCAGACCTGCACGATCAGCAGCGACAGCATGAACATCAGCGGCGTCCACACCAGCATCCACCACGGCGACAGCGCGTAGGCCGCCTGCGTCCCCAGACTGGCGAGTTTGCTGCCCCAGGTCAGCACGACACCGGCCAGCCCCACCAGCAGGGCACCTCCCCACAGGGCCAGCCGCTGGCGCGTCAGCGCCCGCGACAGGTAGAACGCCCGTACACGGCGGTTGACCCGCCGGGCACGACGCTTGGTCGGGTGCGTAAACCAGTCGGGGAGGAAATTGCGCTGCATCAGGAGGCTTCAGTCGGTCTAATTGGTATGAAATTTAGACCTATTGAATCCGCCAATGCAAATGCGTGTCGCATTTTGGCAATCACTCGGATTCGTCGGTCGGACCAGCGGTTTCAAAGGCTTCGGCCGGTTCGTTTTCCTGTTCATCCACTTCCTGCTCATCCACCGGTGGCGTACGCGTCAGCACGGCCGCAAAAAAGCCGTCGGTGCTGTGCACGCCCGGCAGCAGCCGCAGGCGGCTGCCGGTGTCCAGCGCCACGCCGGCCTGTTCCAGCAGCGTGTTGACCGGCGTTTCGCTGAATTCCGGATGGGCCGCCAGGAAAGCATCGACGATGGCATCGTTTTCCGCCGGCAGGACCGAGCAGGTGGCGTAGACCAGACGGCCGCCCGGTTTCACCAGCTGGGCTGCCCGCGCCAGGATGCTGGCCTGGGTCTTGTTCAGCTCGGCGATGCTGGCCGGCGACTGGCGGAACTTGAGGTCCGGGTTGCGGCGCAGCGTGCCCAGTCCCGAGCACGGAGCGTCGACCAGTACGCGGTCCACCTTGCCGGCGAGGCGCTTGATCTTGCTGTCGTTTTCGTTCTGGATCAGCTGCGGCGTCACGTTGGACAGGCCCGAACGCGCCAGCCGCGGCTTGAGGTTGGCGAGGCGCTTTTCCGACACGTCAAAGGCGTACAGCCGGCCGCGCGAGGCCATCATTGCGCCCAGGTGCAGGGTCTTGCCGCCGGCACCGGCGCAGAAATCCACCACCATTTCCCCGCGGCGGGCTCCGACCAGCAGGCCCAGCAGCTGGCTGCCCTCGTCCTGCACTTCGACCGCGCCTTCGAGGAACAGCGGGTGGCGGTTGATCGGCGGTTTGCCCTTGACGCGCAGGCCCACCGGCGAAAACGGTGTCGGGGCCAGTTCCAGCCCGGCAGCGCGCAGTGCGGCCAGCACGTCTTCGCGGCGCATTTTCAGCGTGTTGGCGCGCAGGTCCAGCGGGGCGCTGTTCTGCATCGAGTGGCCGAGCGCGACGATGGCGTCGTCGTCCTGCCCGCCCGCCCGCAGCGCGTCCACCACCCATTCGGGCAGCTCGGCACGGCCGGCGAGGTCCAGTTCGGGATGGGCGGCCTTGAGTTCGACGACCCATTTCTTTTCTGCTTCGGTCAGGATGCCGTCGAGTTCGCGTACGTTAAGGCCGCGTACCTTGATCAGGCTGGCGATCACCAGCCGGCGCGGCGTGGCCGACGGGGCGGTGAGGGCGGTCAGGAAGGCGCGGCGGCGCAGGACGGCGAAGATGGTTTCGGCGATCAGGTGGCGATCCTGCGCGCCAAGCTTGCGCATGTCGCGGAAGTAGGCCGACAGCACGGCGTCAGCCGGGCGTTCGCACGGCAGTACGCGGCGCAGGGCGTCGACAACGGCGTCGAACTGGGCGGGATTAATGGCCATTTTGGTAAGGGTCCTTCGGTGGTTTCTCTAGTATGGTGTCAGCGCCGATCACCAGTTTGATCAGGCGCTGGTCAATGGTCTTGTCGTCGTCGCGAAAGCGGATGCGCAACGGCAGGTTGTGGTAGTCCGGCGCCAGCCAGAATTCAAGCGTGTCGCCGCGTGCCTGGCTTTTGACCAGAACGCTGTTGATCTCGCGGTCGCCCACACTGACCGGACTTTCGCCCACGGCTTCCAGCGGGTAGCGGTAGACCTTCTTGCCGGTGGTGACCTGGACCGGTTCGGCAAACGCCGCCGTGCCGCGCAGGGCAATCTGGAACGCCACGCTGACGATGTCCTGGGCACCGGCTTGCAGGGCGGTTTCCTGCAAGGGCAGGTCGCGCCCGTAACGCAGGATGCCGGCCTGGTAGTCGAATTCGGCCTGTTCGCGCAATTCTCCGCCTTTGCGCGCCTCGAAGCGATCCGGCGTCAGTCCGCCGGCGGTGATCCGTCCCTCCGACAGATAGCCCAGCCGTTTGCCGAACACCGGCCGCAGGCGCACCTCGAGCCGGTAACGGCCGTTGTCCTGCTGCCAGTCGAATTCGGCGAGGCCGGCCAGCAAGGCACCGTAATACACCTCGTAAGTCAGCCGGGCCGCAGGCGGGAACTGCCGGCTGAAGGCTTCGGCCTGTTGCCGGGCTTCCTGTTCCGGGTCGGGGGCAAACGGGCGTTCGCCGGGCGGCGGTACGGCCGTTTCCGGTGCCGGCGTGTCCTGCTCCGGAGCCTCTTCTGCTGGCGGTGTGGCCGCGGTGCCGGCGGGTGCCGGCTCTTCGGCTACGGGCGGCGTGTCCGCTGCCCGGGTGACGATGGCCGGTGGGCGCGGGCGTGGTGCAGCTTTGGGTGGCGGCGGGCTGGCCGGCAGTTTCAGTGCCTGCGCGTGCAGTTCGACGGTCAGCGGTTTGAGCGGCGACTCGTCGAGGCCCGGCGACCACTGCCAGCCATTGCCGAGCGCCAGCAAAAGGACGTGCACCAGCAGCGACAACCCCAGTGCCAGTCCCCAGCGCAGGCGCCGTGACATGCGGCAGGCTCAGTCTGCCCGCCCCAGGCGGGCACGGGCTGACGGGGCGGCGTCGCGTACGCGTACGGCCAGTCCGTCGATGGTCAGGCGGTCTTCCACGAACCAGCGCACGGCCTGCGGATACACCTGGTGTTCTTGCACCAGGATGCGCTCGGCCAGGGTGTCGGCCGTGTCGTCGGGCAGGACGGGTACGACGGCCTGGGCGACGATCGGACCGTGGTCCAGCTCGGCCGTGACGAAATGCACGGTACAGCCGGCGACGGCACAGCCGGCGTCAATGGCGCGCTGGTGGGTGTGCAGGCCGGGAAAGGCCGGCAGCAGCGAGGGGTGGATGTTCAGCAGGCGGCCGGCAAAGCGGTTGACGAAACCGGTGGTCAGGATGCGCATGAAGCCGGCGAGCACGACAAGGTCGGGGCTGAAGCGCTGGATGGTGGCTGCCAGAGCGTCATCGAACGCCGCACGGTCGTGGTAGTCGTGGTGGTTGAGGCCGATGGCTTCGATGCCGCGGGCGGCCGCCCACGCCAGTCCGCCGGCATCCGGCCGGTTGGAGATGACGGCAGCAATGGTGGCGCCGGGAATGGCAGCCTCGACGATGGCCTGCATGTTCGAGCCGCGGCCGGAAATCAGGATGACGATTTTTTTCATGGCGGTCCTCTGCTGCCGGCGCAAGCGGCAGGTTCTCCTGTGGACAGGCCGGCGGGCGCTTTCTCAAGCCTGGCACCGTCCGGCAAAAACGACAAAGCGCCGCGGCCCGGGCGCGCGGCGCTGGCAGGCGCGATGGCGGATCAGGCGATCTGCGTCTGGTGTTCGTCACCCTGGCGGGCACGCACCAGGCCGAGGCGATGGACGGTTTCGCCCTCTGCCGTCAGCAGGGCAGTGGCTGCGTCGGCCTGCTCCGGCGCGACGATGACGACCATGCCGATGCCGCAGTTGAAGGTGCGGTACATTTCCTGGGCGTCGACGTTGCCCTCTTGTTGCAGCCACTGGAACAGCTTGGGCAGCGTCCAGCTGGCGGCATCGATCTGCGCCACGCAGTTGTCCGGCAGCACGCGCGGAGTGTTTTCGGTGATGCCGCCGCCGGTGATGTGCGCCATGCCCTTGACCAGTACGCCGGCCATCAGCTTGAGCAGCGGTTTCACGTAGATGCGGGTCGGGGCGATGATGGCGTCACGCAGGGTCCGGTCGCCGTCGAACGGGGCGTCGAGGTCCGGGCCGGCGCGCTCGATGATCTTGCGCACGAGGCTGAAACCGTTGGAGTGCACGCCGTTGGAGCCCAGTCCCAGCACCACGTCACCCGGCCGGATGTCGCGGCCGGTGATGACCTGGCTCTTTTCGACCACGCCGACGGCAAAGCCGGCGAGGTCGTATTCTCCCACCGGATACATGCCGGGCATTTCGGCGGTTTCGCCGCCGATCAGGGCGCAACCGGCCTGTTCGCAGCCTTCGGCAATACCCTTGATCACGTCAGTGGCCTGTGCCACGTCGAGTTTGCCGCAGGCAAAGTAGTCGAGGAAGAACAGCGGCTCGGCGCCTTGCACCAGAATGTCGTTGACACTCATGGCCACGAGGTCGATACCGACGGTGTCGTGGCGGTTCCAGTCGAAGGCCAGCTTGAGCTTGGTGCCGACGCCGTCGGTGCCGGATACCAGCACCGGCTCGCGGTACTTCTTGCTGATCTCGACCAGTGCGCCGAAACCACCCAGGCCGCCCAGCACTTCCGGGCGCATGGTGCGCTTGGCAAACGGTTTGATGTTCTCGACGAGCTGATCGCCGGCGTCGATGTCGACACCCGCATCACGGTAGCTCAGGGATTGCGTCACGGAGGGCTCGCTTTCTTGCTCAAATGGGGGAAGCGCATCCGGCATGCCTTGGGGATGCCGGGAAATCCTGAATTTGGTATACGTTCACGCCGGCGCACGTCGCGTGCCGGGAAAACCTGCTACAGTCGCCGCATTTTACCCGAAATATGCCTCGCTACCGCCGCCGTCCTGCCGTTTTCCTCTGGAGCCGCCTGCTGCTTGCGCTGGCCGTGGTCTTTTGCCTGTGGCTGGTCTGGCATCTGGCCGATGTGCTGATGCCGTTTGCCGCCGCTTTTGCCCTGGCCTACATGGCCGTGCCGGTGGTCGACCGGCTGGGCCGGATGGGGGTCAACCGCACGCTGGCCACCAATCTCATGCTGCTGCTGGCCATTGCGCTGGTGGTGCTGGTCATGCTGCTGGTCATCCCGATGTTCGTCAGCCAGATCCAAGGGCTGGTGGACCGGCTGCCGGGGCTGGTCGACTGGCTGGAGCGCACCGTTTCGCCGCGCATCCACGAGTTTTTCGGCATTACCGTGCATTTCGACGTCAATTCGATCAAGACCGGACTGGCCGCTCATCTGGGATCGGTGCGCTCGGCGCTGGCCAACCTGTTGCCAGCGCTGACCAGCCAGGGCATTGCGCTACTGACTTTCCTGACCAATGTACTGCTGACGCCGCTGCTGGCGTTTTACCTGCTGCGCGACTGGCACACCCTGCTGGCATCGGTGGAGCGCCTGCTGCCGCCGCGCTGGCGTGCCGGTGTGACTTCGCTGTGCGGCCAGATCGACCACATGGTCGGCGAATACCTGCGCGGCCAGCTGGCGGTGATGCTGATCATGGCGGCGTTTTATGGTGGCGGCTGGCTGGCTGTCGGGCTGGATTCGGGATTTGCCATCGGGGTGGTGGCCGGCTTGCTGGTGGCGATTCCGTACGTGGGCGCCTTCATCGGCGTGCTGCTCGCCACGATGGCGGCCATCCTGCAATACGGTACGCTGCCGGAAATGCTGATGGTGTGGAGCGTCTACGCCGTGGGCCAGACGCTGGAAGGCTTCGTCATCACACCGCGGCTGGTGGGCGACCGCATCGGCCTGCACCCGGCGCTGGTGATCTTTGCCCTGATGGCTGCGGGCAGCCTGTTCGGCTTTGTCGGCGTGCTGCTGGCCCTGCCGGCATCGGCGGTGCTGATCGTGCTGTGGCGCGAGGCGCTGGCGCGCTACTACGCCTCGCGCTGGTATCGGCGTAGAATCGCCCGGTCATCCCGTCCATCCTGACCCTGTTGCCCCTTGGACCAACTCGTTCTCGACCTCACCCCGCCTCCGGCCCCGGCATTTGACCATTTCATCGCCGAGCACAACCGCCAGATCATTGCCGCCCTGACCGATGCGCAGGGCGAGCGCTTCATCTATCTGTGGGGGGCCGCCGGCGTCGGCAAGACCCATCTGCTGCAACAGTGGGTCGAGCATGCCAATGCCGTGGGGCGGGCTGCCATCTATCTGGATGCGCGGGCGGAAAAACTGCCGGACTTTGCGCGCGAGGCGCGCTGCGTGGCGGTCGACCATGTCGACGAACTGGAGCCGGACGACCAGATCACGCTGTTTTCCATCTTCAACTCCCTGCGGGACAGCGACGGCCAGTTGCTGACCGCCGGACGCGAGCCGCCTCAGCGCCTGAAGCTGCGTGACGACCTGCGCACGCGGCTGGGCTGGGGGCTGGTGTTCCAGGTGCAGGCCATGAGCGATGCCGACAAGCTCGCCGCCCTGCGCCGCCATGCGCAGATGCGCCTCGTGAACGTGCCCGAGGATGTGCTGCGCTGGCTGATTACCCACTGGCGGCGCGACATGGCTTCGCTGGTCAGCATGGTCGACGCGCTCGACCACTATTCGCTGGCGCTGCAAAAGCCGATTACCGTGCCGCTGGTCAAACACATCCTGCAAACCTCCAGACAACATCCATGAACCTTGCCCTGTTCGACCTCGACCATACCCTGCTGTCCGGCGATTCCGACGTGGAGTGGCCCGGCTTCCTGATCAAGAAGGGCATCGTGGATGCCGCATACTACTCGCGCGAAAGCGACCGCTTCTACGAGCAGTACAAGGACGGCACGCTCGACATTTACGCCTTTCTGGACTTCCAGCTCTCGCCGCTTGCCGGCCGCGACCGCGCCGAGCTGGACGCCTGGCATGCCGAATTCCTCGAAGACCACATCCGGCCGCTGATCACCGACAAGGCACGGGCGCAAGTGGCGGCCCACCAGGATGCGGGCGATCTGGTGGTGATCGTGACGGCCACCAACCGTTTCGTCACCGGCCCCATTGCGACCGAACTGGGCGTGGAACACCTGATCGCCACCGAACTGGAAGAAGGCCCGGACGGCCGCTTTACCGGCCGCCCCAGCGGCCTGCCGTCATTCCAGGACGGTAAGATCCACCGCCTGCACGACTGGCTCGCCAGCCGGGGCCAGCGACTGGAAGATTTTGACCGGAGCTGGTTCTACAGCGACTCGCGCAACGACATTCCGCTGATGAGCGTCGTGACGCATCCGGTGGCGGTCAACCCGGACGAGCTGTTGCGCGCGCATGCCGAAGCGCATGGCTGGCCGGTGATGTTCCTGCACGATTGATGGTGTTCCTGCCCGAGGCCTGACCATGCAGCGTCCGCAACTTGCCCTGATCAACCACCTGATTGCCCAGCAGCCGGAGTTGGCGGCCGAATTTTCCCGGCTGGCCGGCCGGCGCGTGCGGCTGGAAGGCGGCCCGCTGGCCGTGACCGGCGTGATTGACGGTCAAGGCCTGTGGGCACGCTGTGCCGGTGAACCGGAAGCCGTCGTGCGCATCGGCGCCGGCGTGCTGATCAGCCGCGTGACCGGGCGCGAGGTATCCAGTGCCGATGTCAGCGTCAGCGGCGACGCCGAGCTGGCGGGCGAGCTGGCCCGGCTGGCGGGCAAGCTGCGCTGGGACGGTGCGGAAGACCTGTCGCGGCTGGTGGGCGACATGGCCGCCGAGCGGCTGGCACGCAGTGCGCGGCTGGCGCTGGGGCTCAAGGGCGAGATCGCTGCCCGACTGGGCATGAGCCTGATCGAACACTGGCGTGAAGAAGCACCCTTGCTGGCGCGCCGTGCGGATGTCGAGCGTTTCTGCCACGAGGTGGACGAGCTGCGCGACGCTTCTGCCCGCCTGCAAAAGCGGCTGGAACGCCTGTCGTAAACCCTTTTGCCGGCCGGCATGACCGGCAGGCTGGTGTGCCGTATGTCTCTCACCCGTTTTTTCCGGATTGCCCTGACCTTTTACCGGTACGGGCTGGACGAGTTTTTTGCCGCCGTGCCGCGTCTGCGGCTGCTGCATTCGCTGTGCCGCCTGCTGCCGCTGCCGCGTGACCTGTCGCTGCCCTTGCCGGTGCGGGCGCGGCTGGCGCTGGAAAGCCTGGGACCGGTATTCGTCAAGTTCGGCCAGTTGTTGTCCACCCGGCGTGACCTGTTGCCGCCGGATTACGCCGACGAGTTTGCCCGCCTGCAGGACCGGGTGCCGCCGTTTGACGGTGCACTGGCTCAGCGCGAGGTCGAACGGAGCCTGGGGCGACCGGTGGCCGAGCTGTTTGCCGAATTCGACCCGGTGCCGGTGGCCAGTGCCTCGGTCGCGCAGGTGCACAAGGCGCGCCTGTTCGACGGAACGGTGGTGGCGGTAAAGGTGCTGCGTCCGGACATCCGGCCGGTGATCGAGGCCGATCTGGCGCTGATGTATGCGCTGGCGGGCTGGGTCGAGCGGCTGTCGAGCGACGGTCGCCGCCTGCGGCCGCGCGAGGTGGTGGACGAATTCGACGTCAACCTGCACGACGAACTGGACCTGACCCGCGAGGCTGCCAACGCCAGCGAGCTGCGACGCAATTTCGAGCAGTCCGACATGCTGGTGGTGCCGCAGGTGTACTGGGATTACACCTGCCGCAACGTGATGGTGCTGGAGTGGATGGACGGCATTCCGGTCGGCCAGATCGACCGGCTGGTGGCGGCCGGCATCGACCTCAAACAGCTGTCCCGCTTCGGGGTGGAGATTTTCTTTACCCAGGTGTTCCGTGACGGGTTTTTCCATGCCGACATGCATCCGGGCAATATCCTCGTGGCGCCGGACGGGCGTTACATTGCCCTGGATTTCGGTATCGTCGGCACGCTGACCGAAACCGACAAGCACTATCTGGCGGTCAATTTCCTGGCTTTCTTCAACCGCGACTATTACCGGGTGGCCACGGCGCACATCGAGTCCGGCTGGGTGCCGGCCGATACGCGGCCCGAGCAGCTAGCGGCCGCCGTGCGGGCGGTGTGCGAGCCGTTCTTTGGCCGGCCGCTGTCGGAGATTTCGTTCGGGCTGGTGCTGATGCGCCTCTTTGAAGCCAGCCGGCGTTTTCATGTGGAAATCCAGCCGCAGCTGGTGCTGTTGCAAAAGACCCTGCTCAATATCGAGGGGCTGGGGCGGCAGCTGGACCCGGACCTGAACCTGTGGGACACCGCCAAGCCGTTCCTGACCCGCTGGATGAACGAACAGATGGGCTGGCGCGGCCTGCTGCGCCAGCTGAAAAACGAGGTGCCACAGTGGGGCACCCTGCTGCCGCAGCTGCCGCGCAAGCTGGATGCTGCGCTGTCGGGCTCGTCGGACAAGCTGCTGACCGAAGGCTACATGGCGCTGATGCGCGAGCAGAAACGCCAGAATGCACTGCTGTCGGTGCTGGCGATTCTGGTGGCCGGCTTGCTGGTTCTGGTGTTAAACCGGTAACTGGCATTCCTGTATTTTCCGCCCGGAGCGGATAGGCAAAGAAGCCTTCCACGACATTTGCAACAACGAAAGGGCTTGCCGTTATACTCGCGGCAGTTTTTTCGTTTCCGAGCGCAAAATGTTCGCGCTGTTTCATTCGGAGAGAGGCCATGCTGCAAGACCGCTTCGGTCGCACCATCGAGTATGTCCGGCTGTCGGTGACCGACCGCTGCGACCTGCGTTGCAGCTATTGCCTGCCCAAGGGCTTCAAGGGTTTTGAAGAGCCGGCGCACTGGCTGACCTTTGATGAAACCGAACGGCTCATGCGGGTATTCGTGGCGCTGGGTACGCGCCGGGTACGCCTGACCGGGGGCGAGCCGTTGCTGCGCCGCGGTGTGGCTGAGCTGGCCTCGCGGCTGAAACGCATTGACGGTCTTGCCGACCTGTCGCTGTCGACCAATGCCACGCAACTGGCCCGGCATGCCGTAGCGCTGAAAGCTGCCGGGGTAGACCGCATCAATGTCAGCCTGGATTCGCTGCGGCGCGACTGCGTGACCGAACTCACCGGCCGTGACAGCCTGCCGGCC
Source organism: Laribacter hongkongensis DSM 14985 (assembly GCF_000423285.1). Taxonomy (NCBI): domain Bacteria; kingdom Pseudomonadati; phylum Pseudomonadota; class Betaproteobacteria; order Neisseriales; family Aquaspirillaceae; genus Laribacter; species Laribacter hongkongensis. The sequence goes on along the minus strand of NZ_AUHR01000006.1, from coordinate 42,198 downwards.
ATCCTGGAGGGCCTGATGGCCGCCAAGGCTGCCGGCCTGGCGCCGATCAAGCTCAACATGGTGGCTCTGGCAGGTGTCAACGAGGCCGAGATCGAGGACATGGTTGCTTTTGCCATGCAGCACGGCTTCATCCTGCGGCTGATCGAGGCCATGCCGGTCGGAGATACCGGACGCGAAGCCAGCTACCTCGACTTGCAGCCGGTGCTGGCGCGCCTGACCGGACGCTTCGGCCTGCAACCGCAGGCGGTGGAACTGGGCGGCGGGCCGGCCCGCTACTGGGCAACGGCCGACGGGTGCTTTACCCTGGGCCTGATCACGCCGATTTCCCAGCATTTCTGCGCCACCTGCAACCGCGTGCGCCTGTCGGTGGACGGAACGCTCTACCTGTGTCTTGGCCAGGACGAAAAACTGGAATTGCGGCCGCTGCTGCGCGGTGGCGCCAGCGATGCCGAGCTGGCGGCGGCCATCCGCTCTGCCATTGAACTCAAGCCGGAACGCCACGAGTTCCGCGAACAATCCCGCAAGATCATGCGCTTCATGTCGATGACCGGCGGTTGAGGAGAAAATTGCATGCCCCATCAGATTTCTGCGGCCATCAAACGGTTTCTGGACGGTTTCCGTCGTTTCCAGACCAACTACTATCATCCCGAGAATTTCCGCTTCGAGGATTTGCAGCACGGCCAGCAACCGTCCACGATGGTGATCGGTTGTGCCGACAGCCGGGTTGATCCGGCCATGCTGATGGGCTGCGAGCCTGGCGAACTGTTTGTGGTGCGCAACATCGCCAACCTGGTTCCGCCGTGCGAAGACCATGCCCACGAAACCCATCACAGCGTGTCGGCGGCACTGGAATATGCCGTGACCTCACTGGAGGTCGAACGCATCATCGTGCTGGGGCACGGCTGCTGTGGCGGCATACGCGCCTTGATGGACGGCATCACCCGTCAACCGGAAGGAGGCTATCTGGCCAAGTGGCTGTCGATCGCCGAGCCGGTCTGCGATCATGTCCACCAGCACTACGCCGTGTGCGATGACGCCACCCAGCGTGCAATTGCCGAGCGGCAGTCGATCCTGATCTCGCTGGACAACCTGCTGACCTATCCGTGGATCCAGCAGCGTTTTGCTGCCGGTTCGCTGGAACTGCATGGCTGGTACTTCGACATTCGTGACGGTGCCCTGCACGGGTGCAATTTGCACACCCGGCAATTCATGCCGCTGGTCTGCCCGCTGGAGCATCGGGATATCGAGGCCGGTACGGCTTGATACTGTTTTTGTTCGTTTTTCCGGACCGGCAACTGCCGCCCTTTTGGGCGGCAGTCTGTTTTCCGGATGCCCCGCTCGTCAACATGGATATGTGTTTTACATTCGCGCAATTCTCATGGGTTAAAAATCGGTAGAATTACGGGTCAATTGAATAAACCATCACTTGCCCGGTACGGGGAAGTCAGGAGACCTGATCATGACGATGCGCAGCAAACTTCTCCTTCTGGTGGGGCTGGCGCTGTCCGGACTGCTGCTGCTCAGCGTACTGGGATTGCACAGCCTGCGGATCAGCATGCTGGACGACCGGATGCAGAAAATGCGCAGTCTGGTGGAAACCGCGCTGACAACGGTGACGTACTACGAAGGCGAAGCGGCTGCCGGCCGGCTGGAGCGCGAGGACGCCGAGCACCTGGCGCGCCAGGTGGTGTCCAAGATGCGGTATGACGGCAAGGATTATTTCTTCATCGTCGATCAGGACATGAAATTCGTGGCGCACGGCGCCAATGCCAGGCTGGTGGGCCAGAGTGCCAATACCGTCAAGACACCTGACGGCCACCTGTTCGGTGACCTGATCCGTTCGGCCATGCAGGGCAACGGCGAGCTGTACTACCGCTGGGACAAGCCGGGAGCCAGCGAACCGGTCGACAAGATTTCCTATGCGAAGCAGTCGGGTGACTGGAAATGGGTGGTGCTGACCGGTGCCTATGTTGACGATATCGAAGGGGCCTTCTGGCAGGCTGCCTATGTGCAGCTGGCCCTGATCGCCATCTTGGTGGTGGTGCTGATCGTCTCAAGCCTGATGATCGTGCGCGGGCTTCTGAAAGGACTGGGTGGCGAGCCGGCCTACGCCGTGCAGATCGTGCGCCAGATCGCCTCCGGGCAGCTGGGTACGCAGGTCCGGCTGGCGCCGGGGGACAACAGCAGCCTGCTGGCGGCCATTGCCGACATGCAGGGCAACCTGCGTGAGCTGATTGCCGGGATTATCCGCAGCGCCAACGAGCTGGGGCAGATGGCCGGCCGGATTGAAGAGCATGCCGAGGTCAACGCCAGCCATTCCGAGCAGCAAAGCCAGGCTGCCGCCGCCATGGCCGCTGCCATCGAACAGCTGACCACCAGCATCCAGCACATTGCCGACCACGCCAATGTGGCGCGGGACCAGTCGCAGGCTTCGGGAGAAATTTCCCGCCAGAGTGCCGACGTGATCCATCGCACGGTCAACGAAATCGAGCAGATCAGCAGTGAAGTGGGCGTGGCCAGCGAGTCGATCCGCGAGCTGGCCGACAAGACCGAGTCGATCAAGACCATCATGACCGTGATCCGCGACGTGGCCGAGCAGACCAACCTGCTGGCACTGAATGCGGCCATCGAGGCGGCCCGGGCCGGAGAAATGGGGCGCGGCTTTGCCGTGGTGGCCGACGAGGTGCGCAAGCTGGCAGAGCGGACCACCAGTGCGACCCAGGAAATCGCAGCGATGATCGGGGCCATCCAGACAACTTCGGATGTTTCGCGCAATACCATTGCCGATGCGGTCGGCCGGGCGAAAAGCGGTGTGGCTCTGGCCGCAGAAGGCGGAGCTGCCATTACCCGCATTCAGGACAGTGCCGGTGAGGTAGTCAGCGTCGTCAACGACATTTCGCACTCGCTGAGCGAGCAGAGCCTGGCCAGCAACGACATTGCCCAGCACGTCGAGCGGATCGCCCAGGGCGCGGCGGCCAACGCTGGCGTGGCGCATGAAACGGCTGCGGCAACGGTCGAGCTGCACAAGCTGACCCACAGCCTGCGCGAATCGGTGTCGCGCTTTACGGTCTGAGCCAGCGGCCGTCCGGCCGCTCATGTGACGGGTCGCAGCATGCGGCCCGTTTTCAATTCTGGTATGGAAAAACGGACAAACACGCCCGGCGCAGGGCCGGCTGCAATGACATCCCTTCAACTGACCGGGATGTGCAGGGCGCACGGTATTCAGGCGGCAGTCAGGCCGATGTCGGCCAGGGAACGACAGCTCAGGGTGGCCGGGCAGAGCAGGGACCAGAGGCTGCCGGCATCCAGCGTCAGGGCTGCCGGTTCGATGTCCTCAAGCGAAACATGCACCAGTGCATGATGGTCCGGCGTCGCAGTCCTGCCCGTCCGGGCCAGTTGCCGTACCGGAGACGTGCCTTCGGGCGCTTCGGCATCCAGCAGCAGGGCAGCGGCTGTCAGGCGCGCTTCGGCCGGCTGGAGTTGTGGCTGGCGGCTTCGCAGCAGATGGGTGGCAGCGTGCAGCAGGGGCAACTGGCTGGCGAGTACCGGAGTGAGCTGTGCGGCAGCAGGTTGCTGCACCAGCAACTGGGTAAGCAGGGTCAGTACGCGGCTGCGGGTTTCGGCCATGCGGGCGGGCATGGCATCGATGAAGGCCACGTCGTCAATCAGTACGGTGATGGCAGCATGCGGCAGGACATGCAGGCGCTCGCCGAGCGTCGAAGACAGGGAAGACAGCAGGCGGGTCAGTATGGGGTCAGTCATGATGCGGGCTCCGGTCGGGTCTGGCTGCGTTTTCCGGGGCTTGCCGCTCGTACTGCCTGAAACAAGAATGCCGCCGGAATTGCGGCGGCACTCTGTAGCTGGGTTTCCTTGCTCGTCACTCAAGCCTGGCGCCGCCCGTGGAGGTGCGGTACCAATAATAAGAGCAGGCGAGGAAGGATTGCGTATTCATGCCGTGCAGTCTGGTACGGGCCGTCCGGCTTGTCAAGCGTGTCTGCCGGCGGAAACGTACCGGCTTATCCCAATGGCTTTTGACCGGGCGGGTTTCACGAGGTAACGTAAAACCATGCCTTTTCTGCGATTTCCTGACGCCAGCATGCGCCGTCTGCTTTCTGTCACCTGCGGTCTGTTCCTGATGCTTCCGGCTGCTGTCCATGCAGGCTACCGGGTAGAGATCGACGCGCCCGGCAGCCTTGAGCCGCTGTTGGCCAGCTATCTGGAAATCATGAAATGGCGCGACTACCCGGAGATGACGACCGAGCAGCTTGAGCGGCTGTACCAGGGTATCCCGGCAGACGTGCAAAGCCTGACGGCCACCCAGGGATATTTCCGCCCCGAAGTGCTGACGCACTGGCAACACGGCGAATCCGGTGGTGAGGACGTCATCAGCATTACCGTGTCGGACGGCCCGCCGGTATTGGTCGGCAGCGTCGACCTGACGCTTGCCGGTGCGATCGAGGACGACCCCAATCTCGAGCGGCGCCGGCAGCGCCTCTACCGGGTGTGGTCGCTGAACGACGGTGACCGCTTTACCCAGTCCGGCTGGGACGACTCCAAAAAAGCGGCCTTGCTGACCCTGCTGGCCCGCCGCTATCCGACTGCGAGGCTGGTTTCCAGCGAAGCCCTGATCGACCCGGCCTCCGGCAATGCCCGGCTCAGTGCCCGCTGGGACAGCGGACCGGCATATTTCTTCGGCCCGCTCAAGGTGAAGGGGCTTTACAACTATCCGTCCGCCATCGTCGAGCGGCTGGCCGGGTTCCACGAAGGAGACGTATACAGCCAGCGGGCCTTGCTGGATTTCCAGTCAGCCCTGCAAAACACGCCGTATTTTTCCAGTGTGTTCGTCCGGCTTGATTCCGACCCGGACACTGCCGCCGCAGCTCCGGTCGAAGTCGACCTGACGGAAGGACCGCAACAGAAAGTCAGTTTCGGCCTGGGTTACAGCACCAATACCGGTGAACGCGGCGAAGTGTCATGGCGGAATGTCAACCTGTTCCAGCGCGGCTGGATCCTTGATGCTGGTGTCCGGCTCGAGAGCAAGGAGCAGCGGGCCGGAGCCGAGCTGACGCTGCCGCTGGACAGCAAGGGCTACGTCTGGAACGGCGTCGCGCGCTACGAGCGCAGCGACATCCAGGGACTGGACACGTCGCTGTACCGTTATGCCGTCAGCCGCAGCCGTAACCGCAACAACATCGAGATGTCCACTGGCCTGACTTATATCGGCGAACGTGCCCGCATCAGCGGCCAGCCGGACAGCAATACACAGGCGCTGATGCTGGGCTGGTCGTGGAGCCAGCGTGCCGTCGACAATCCGCTGAATCCGCGTCGTGGCTACACCTGGCGCAGCGAGCTGTCCGGTGCAGCCAAAGGCGTGCTGTCGGATACCAGTTTCGTGCGCGGCTACGCCAAGGGGGTGCTCTACATACCGTTCAGCCCACGCTGGGGCTGGAGCATCCTGCGCGGTGAAGTGGGCGAAGTGTTTGCCAGCGATGGCGACCAGGTGCCCAACGATGTCCTGTTCCGGACCGGGGGTGCCGGCAGCGTGCGCGGTTATGCCTATCAGAGCCTCGGGGTCGAAGAGGGCGGAGCCGTGCTCGGTGGCCGCGTGCTGGGCGTAGCCAGCGCCGAATACCTGTACCCGGTCACGCCCAAGTGGGCTGCCGCGGTATTTGTCGACGCCGGCAACGCTGCCCGCCGCTGGCAGGATTTCCGCTTTGCCGTGGGCTACGGTGTTGGTGCCCGCTGGGCCAGCCCGGTCGGTCCGCTGGGGCTTGACCTCGCTTATGGCGTGGATGCCCGGCAGGCACGGCTGCATTTCACGCTGGATGTGAGTTTCTGATGCACGACGAACCGCCGGTTTCCCTGTCTGACTCTGAAGAAACATCGCCAGCTCCCAAAGCCCGGCTCCGCTGGCTGTGGCGCACGCTGCTGGGCGTGACGCTGGCATTGCTGCTGGCCCTGGGCGCAGTGGCCGGGCTGCTGGCCAGCGCACGAGACAGCGCCGGCCTGACCCGGCTGGTGCAGGTGATCGAGTGGGGAAGCGGCGGCCGGCTGACCGTGGCGGCCGCCGGAGGCGACCTGTTTTCCCGCTGGCAGTTGCACGACATCCGTTTCGAATCCGCGACCACGCAACTCAGCCTGTCACGGCTGGAGCTGGCCTGGCAGCCCTCTGCCCTGTGGCAGCAGCACGCCGTGCGGGTCGACCTGCTGGCTTTGGGCGACCTGCGCGTGGTCAGCCAGCCTGATCCGGCCCCGTCAACGGCGCCGGATTCGCTGACCCTGCCGCTGGCGCTGGACATCCGCCAGTTCTCGCTGGCATCACTGGCGCTGGACGCCAGGGGCGAGCCGGTCTTGGGCCACGTGCAGGCGCGGGTCAGCAGCGACGGACGGCGCACGCACCTGACCCTGTCCCATGCCAGCACTCCATGGGCCGGGCTGGAGGGCGAAGCCACGCTGGACGGTGTGCGTCCGTTCGGAATATCTGCCCTCGTGGTCGCCAAGGGGCGGCTGGCGGGCGAGCGGCCCGAACCGGCCGAAATCCGGCTGGCGCTGTCCGGCTCGTTGCTTGACCTGCACGTGGGCGGCGGGCTGGCCTTTGCCGGTGCCAGCGGTGCCCTGGTCGCTACCCTGTCGCCGTTCGAGCCGGTCAGCTATCGACGCCTGCGGCAGGCGCAATTGCAGCTTGCACGGCTGGACCTGTCCCGCCTGGGGGCCGGCCTGCCGCGTACCGACATTCGTCTGGACCTGGACCTGGCGACGCAGGGCGACGGCAGCCGGCTGGCCGGCAACGGCCGGTTGCAGCTGGTCAATGCACTGGCCGGCATCTGGCCGGACGACCGTTTGCCGCTGGAACAGGCTACGGTGCGCGTGGACATTGACGGTGCCCGCTGGCAGGTCTCGGACAGTGAAATCCGTGCCTTGGGCGGCACGATCGGAGTGGCAGGAGAACTGCAAGGCGAGCGGCTGGGACTGACGGCTACGCTGGCCGGTGTCGATCTGGCGCAACTGGTGCCGGTGCTGCCGACCCGTATCGGCGGCAGGATCGGGCTGGGCGGACAGCTGCCGGAGCCCGTGGTGGAGCTGGCGCTGGACGATCGCGGGCGTACCCTGACCGGACGACTGGCGCTGAAAGGCGCTGCGGCTGCCCGCCAGCTTCAGCTGGCGCAGCTCAGGTTTGTGGACGGAGCGGCCCGCGTGACGGCAGAAGGCGATTTGGCCCTGCATGGCGAACAGCACTTTGCCCTTGCAGGCCAGGTGGCCCGGCTGGATCTGGCGCGCTACCTGCCGGCTGCGCCGGTATCCGACATCCAGGCCGACTGGCAGGCCAAAGGACAGCTGGCGCCGCTGGATGCCACACTCGACTGGCAGTTCGGACCCAGCCGGCTGGCCGGAGAGCCCTTGTCCGGGCATGCCCGCATTGCCGCAGCGGCTGACGGCATCCGCAAGATGGACGTGCAGCTGGCCGTGGCCGGTAACCGTGTGCAGGCCAGCGGTGCCTGGGGAAAACCGGGGCAGACGCTGGCGTTCGTGCTGGATGCCCCGCGGCTGGCGGCCCTGGGGGGTGGCTTTGCCGGTACGGTCAGCGGACAGGGCAGCCTGTCCGGTTCCTTGCAGTCACCCGTGGTGGACGCCCGGTTGCGGGCAGCCGGGCTGGCACTGCCGTTTGCCGTCCGCATTGATCGTGCCGAGCTGGATGCCCGGCTGCCGGCCGCGGCCACGGCACCACTGGCCATCCGCCTGGATGCCAGCGGTGTACGCCTGCCGGACGTGGAGCTGAAGCGGACAACCCTGTCACTGGATGGCAGCCGTGCGCGCCACCGGATGCAGCTGGCGCTGGACGGCTCACTGGCCGGGCAGGTGCTCAGCCTGCAACTGGCAGCGCAGGGTGGTGTGCAAGAGGCGCCGTGGGGCTGGCGCGGGTGGATCGACACGCTGGAAAACCGCGGGCGCTGGCCGGTGCGCCTGCTGGCGCCGGTCGAGCTGGATGCCGGTGCCGGCCGAGTGGGCGTGCGCGGTTTGCAGATGGAAGCACTGGCTGCACGCATCAGCGTGCCGGTGCTGGACTGGCGTCCGGGTGCGCTGGTCAGTCGCGGCCAGGTCGACAATGTCGTGCTGGCCGACTGGCTGGCGAAATTTCCGCAGGCCGATTTGCCGGTGCAGAGCAACCTGCAACTGGCTGCCGACTGGGACGTGCGGGCGACCGACCGGCTGGCCGGACGCTTTGCCGTCCGGCGGCAAGCCGGTGACCTGTCGGTTACCCAGCGTGACCTGCCGCGTCCGGTAACGCTGAAGCTGACGGCCATGAGCCTGGAGGGATCGCTGGAAGGTGACCGGGTGCTGTCGACCCTGTCATTGCAGTCAGCCACTTTCGGCTCTGCCACCCTGAGCAGTACCAGCCGCATTCCGCGGGTCGGCGGTGACTGGCGCTGGGCCGAGGCTGTCTGGCAACAACTGCGCGCGCAGGCCGACATGCCGTCCCTGGCGTGGGCCAGTGTGTATGCCGGGCCGACGGCCAGTCTGGCCGGGCGGCTGGAAATGGATGTCAGCATCAGCGGATCGGCAGGCCAGCGCAGCTTTGCCGGATATCTGCGCGGGCGCGGGCTGGCCTACCAGGATGCCGACCTCGGCGTATCGGCCAAGGAGGGGGAATTTGACATCCAGCTGCAAAAGCAGCGTCTGCTGCTGACGTCGCTGCGCTTTGCCGGCGGTCGCGGCAGCCTGAGCGGCTCGGGCTGGCTGGGGCTGGAATCGGACGAGCCGACAGGGCTGGTGTCGCTGGACCTGCGTGACTTCCAGGCACTGAACCGGCCGGACCGCAACCTGACGGTCAACGGTCAGTTGCAGGCAACGCTGGAAGCCAAGGGCGTGGTGGTTGATGGCCGCGTCGACGTGCTGCGCGGGCGGATCGACATTCCCAAGGGCGACCGGCCCAGGCTCAGTGACGATGTGGTGGTGGTAGGCATGCCGCGACCGGCGGCACGCGAAGGGCGGACCAAGCCTTTCTGGCTGAACGTGACCGTGGGGCTGGGCGACAACCTGAAACTGATGGGGCATGGCGTCGATGCCCTGCTGAAAGGAGCATTGCGCATCACGGCCAGCCCGACGCAGCCGCTGTCGGCTACCGGGCAGGTCGATGTGGTCGATGGCCGCTACCGGGCCTATGGCCAGGACCTGACCATAGAACATGGGGTGGTCACGTTCCAGGGGCCGATCGACAATCCGGGGCTGGATATCCTCGCGGTGCGGACCGGCTTGCCGGTCGAGGCCGGGGTGCAGGTCAGCGGAACGGTCAACCGCCTGCAGGTCAAGCTGGTGTCGACCCCCAACGTGCCGGACAACGAAAAGCTGTCGTGGCTGATCCTGGGGCGGGCCGGGCTGAGCGGTGGTGCGGAGGATGCCGGCCTGCTGCTGACGGCTGCCAGCGTGTTGCTGTCGGATGCCGATGCCGTGCCGTTGCAGCAGCAGATTGCCAATACCTTCGGGCTGGACGAGATCGGCCTGTCGACCCGTACGTCAGCGCTGGATGACGGCACGGGCAGCAGTGACCTGACCACGCAGGTGCTGACACTGGGCAAGAGGCTGTCAGAGCGGCTGTACCTGAGTTACGAGCAGGGGATCGAGGATGCCAGCCAGATCGTTAAGCTGACCTACCAGCTGTCCCGGCGCTGGTCGGTGGTGGCGCGGGCCGGCACCGACAATGCGGTGGATCTGTTCTATACCCTGTATTTTGATACGCCGGCGCCCCCGCCGGAACGGAACCCGGCGCGGCACTGACCGGTCTTACAGGAATTGGATGCCGGTACGGCAAGGAAGGAATGACATGCCATTTTTCTGGCGAGTGCTGCCGTGGGTGCTGCTGGCACTGGGGCAGCGGTTTCAGGGGCGGCTGGCCCGCAGGGGGCCGTGGATGCTGATCGTCTGGCAGACGCTGTCGACCCTGCTGGCGAACGTGGCCCGGCAGAAGCAGCAAGATGCCCGCACGGCAAAACGCCCGTCCGGCAGGAACGGGCGTTCGGGCAGCACACGGGGCTGAGGGAGAGGAGTCAGCCGAACTTGCCGGTGATGTAATCCTCAGTCGCCTTCTGCTTCGGCGTGGTGAAAATGGTGTCGGTCTGGTCGAATTCGATCAGCTCGCCCAGGTACATGTAGGCGGTGTAGTCCGATACGCGGGCAGCCTGCTGCATGTTGTGGGTGACGATGGCGATGGTGTAGTTCTCCTTGAGCTCGTGCACCAGCTCCTCGATCTGTGCCGTCGAGATCGGGTCCAGTGCCGAAGTCGGCTCGTCCAGCAGCAGCACCTCGGGCTTGGAGGCCACGGCGCGGGCGATGCACAGGCGCTGTTGCTGGCCGCCGGACAGCGAGTTGCCGGACTGGTTGAGCTTGTTTTTCACCTCGTCCCAGATGGCGGCCTTGCGCAGGGCCCATTCCACCCGTTCTTCCAGTTCGCTCTTGCTGAGCTTTTCGTAGAGGCGCACGCCGAAGGCCACGTTGTCGAAAATCGACATCGGGAACGGGGTCGGCTTCTGGAACACCATGCCGACCTTGGCGCGCAGCAGGTTCACGTCCACGTCACGGCCGAGGATGTTCTTGCCGTCCAGCAGCAGTTCGCCTTCGGCACGCAGGCCCGGATACAGCTCGTACATGCGGTTGAAAATCCGCAGCAGTGTCGATTTGCCGCATCCCGACGGGCCGATGAAGGCGGTGACCTTGCCGGTCGGGATCTGCATGTTGATGCTCTTGAGGGCGTGGAAATTGCCGTAGTAGAAGTTGAGGTCCTTGACCTCGAGCTTGATGTTTTCGTTGGTCATCATGGTCGCAGTATCCGGTAAGGCTTATTTGTGGGCGTTTTTGCTGCCCAGCACGCGGGCGAGGATGTTGAGGGCAAGGACGCTGAAGGTGATCAGCAACGAGCCGGCCCAGGCCAGCGTGTGCCAGTCGTCGTACGGGCTCATGGCGAACTGGAAGATCACGATCGGCAGGTTGGCCATCGGCGCGTTCATGTCCGAATTCCAGAACTGGTTGTTGAGCGCGGTGAACAGCAGCGGAGCGGTTTCGCCGGAAATGCGGGCCACGGCCAGCAGGATGCCAGTCAGCACCCCGGCCTTGGAGGCACGCAGGGTGACACCGAGGATCACCTTCCACTGCGGAGCACCCAGTGCTGCCGCGGCTTCACGCAGGCTGTTGGGCACGAGGCGCAGCATGTTTTCCGTCGTGCGCACCACCACCGGAATCACGATCAGGGCCAGCGCCATCGAGCCGGCCCAGCCGGAAAAGTGGCCGACCGACACGACGTAGACTTCGTAGATGAACAGGCCGATCACGATTGACGGCGCCGACAGCAGGATGTCGTTGATGAAGCGCGTGGCCGGAGCCAGCCAGCCGCGGTTGCCGAACTCGGCCAGGTACACGCCGGCCAGGATGCCGATCGGCGTGCCGATCAGGGTGCCGAAGAACGTCATCAGCAGGCTGCCGTAGATGGCGTTGGCCAGACCGCCCTGGCTGCCTGGCGGCGGGGTGATCTTGGTGAAGATGTCCGGAGAAATGCCCGACAGGCCGTTGGCCAGCAGGGTGTAGAGGATCCAGGCCAGCCAGAACAGGCCGAACGCCACCGTGGCCATCGACATGGTCAGGTTGAAGGCATTGGTGAAACGGCGGCGCTGATAGAGGGATTTGTTCATGATGAATGTCTCGCTTAGCTCTGCTTGCCTTCGTTTTTCTTCAGGCGCAACAGCAGCAGCTTGGAGCAGGCGAGCACCACAAAGGTGATGAAGAACAGGATCAGGCCGAGTTCGATCAGGGACGACAGGTAGAGCGTGCCGTCGGCTTCGGCAAATTCGTTGGCCAGGGCCGAGGCAATCGAGTTGCCCGGTTCGAACAGGGCGGCGGAAATCTGGTAGGCGTTGCCGATCACGAAGGTGACGGCCATGGTTTCACCGAGGGCGCGGCCGAGTCCGAGCATGATGCCGCCGACCACGCCGGTCTTGGTATAGGGCAGGACGACGTAGCGCACGACTTCCCAGGTAGTGGCGCCAAGGCCGTAGGCCGATTCCTTGAACATCGGCGGCACGACTTCAAAGACGTCACGCATGACCGAGGCGATGAACGGGATGATCATGATGCCGAGGATCAGGCCGGCGGTGAAAATGCCGATGCCGATCGGGAATCCCTGGAACAGGGCGCCGAGTACTGGCAGTTCGCCCAGGTGCTCGATCATCCACGGCTGGATGTGTTCGGAGAAAAATGGTGCGAAAACGAACAGGCCCCACATGCCGTAGATGATCGACGGGATGCCGGCCAGCAGTTCGATGGCAATGCCCAGAGGACGGCGCAGCCATGCCGGACAGAGTTCGGTCAGGAAGACGGCGATGCCGAATGACACCGGAACGCCAACCAGCAGGGCAATGGCGGAGGTGATGAGGGTGCCGTAGATCGGTGCCAGTGCGCCGAAGTTTTCCTGCACCGGATCCCACGCATCAGTAAACAGGAAGCCAAAACCGAACTTGCTGATGGACGGCATGGCACCGATGACCAGCGAGCCCAGGATGCCCAGAAGCAGGGCCAGCACGAAAAAGGCAAAGAACCGCGTCGCCATCCGGAACAGCATGTCGAGCTGTTTCTGCCGGGCAAGCTGGCGTTCAAGAGGGCTGAGTTCCATGGAGTGTGTACTCTGGCTGACAGTGGAAAAAGCCGGGGAGGATACTTCCCCGGCTCGGAGTGTCAATCTCCCCCGAGCCGAGTGGTCGGGAGAAACTGCCGATTTTATGTTTATTTCCAGACGGATTTGCCGTTGGCATCAAGAATATTTTGTTTCCAGCTGTCGCGGATCATCTTCTGGACATTGTCCGGCAGCGGGATGTAGTCGAGGTCCAGTGCCATCTTGCTGCCGTCGGTATAGGCCCAGTTGAAGAACTTGAGGGCTTCGAGCGCCTGGGCGGTGTTGTCCGGCTTTTTCGGCATCAGGATGAAGGTGGCGCTGGTGATCGGCCACGAATCCTTGCCCGGCTGGTTGGTCAGGATTTCATAGAAATCGTTCTTGATGCTCCACTTGGCGTTGGCTGCCGCGGCCTTGAAGGTGGCTTCGTCCGGCTGCACGAATACTCCGGCCTCGTTTTTCAGGGCTGCATGCGGGATCTTGTTCTGCTTGGCGTAGGCGTATTCCACGTAGCCGATCGAGCCCTTGAGCTTGGTCACGTAGTTGGCGACCCCTTCGTTACCCTTGCCGCCGACGGTCTTGCCGGGCCAGTTGACTGCGGCATCGGCTCCGACATCCTTGGCCCAGGACGGGGAGACCTTGGACAGGTAGTTGGTGAACACGAAGGTGGTGCCTGAGCCGTCAGAGCGGCGGACCGGATAGATGCCGGTGGCCGGCAGGTTGACGCCCGGATTGATCTGGCGGATGGCCGGGTCGTTCCATTTGGTGATCTTGCCCATGTAGATGTCGGCCAGCAGCGGACCGGTCAGCTTGAGCTGGCCCGGCTGGATGCCGGGGATGTTGACGACCGGTACCACGCCGCCAACGACGGTCGGGAACTGGGTCAGGCCGGCTTCCTGGAGTTCTTCCGGCTTGAGAGGCTTGTCGGAGGCTCCGAAGTCCACCGTGCGCGACTTGATCTGCTTGATGCCGCCACCGGAACCGATCGACTGGTAATTCATGGCGTTGCCGGTCTTGACCTTGTAGGCTTCGGCCCATTTGGCGTACAGCGGATAAGGAAAGGTGGCGCCGGCACCGGTGATGTTGGCCGCATGGGCGACGGCGAAACTTCCGGCGAGAGTGGCTGCGGCAGCGATACGGACGGACAGGTTCATCAGGGTGCTCCGTGGTGGGGCCTAGTGAAGGGATGGCGCTGATGGTAGAGCGGTCGTTTTTCAGAATTATTACAAGTCGTGTAACGATGCACCGGCTGGACAGCTCAACGGGTGTGCTCATATATAATGCGCGCTTTGCAAGATTCGGCTGGTGGTGTACGCAATGGCAAAACGGGTAATCGGCAACTGGAAGATGTTTGGTCGGCAGGCACGCAATGCCGAGCTGGTGGCGGCGTTGCTGGCTGATCCGGCATGTGATGCCAGGCATGTGTCACTGGGTGTGCCGACGGTGTATCTGGGACAGGTTGCCAGTCTGTTGTCCGGGCGCCGGACGGGGTTGGCAGCGCAGGATGTCAGCCGTTTTTCTGCTGATGGTGCCTATACAGGTGAGGTTTCTGCTGCCATGCTGGCCGACTGCGGTTGCCGGGAGGTGTTGCTCGGGCATTCCGAACGTCGTCAGTATTTTGGCGAGGGCGATGCCTCGTTGCGGTTGAAGGTCAACGCCGTCTACGCTGCTGGTCTGTTGCCGGTCGTGTGCGTCGGGGAAAGCCTGTCCGAGCGCGCGGCAGGCAATCATCTGGCGTTTGTGGCTGCACAAATTGAAGGGGTGCGGGATGTGCTTTCCGGGCGTGCGCAGGTCTGCATCGCTTATGAGCCTGTCTGGGCGATTGGCACGGGGCAGGTGGCCGGTCTCGACCAGATTGCCGAGATGCATGATGCCATCCGTGAAAAAGTTTTTGACTGTTCCGGAAAGTCCTGTAATATCTCCGTCCTCTACGGCGGATCGGTCAAGGCTGATAATGTCGATGAGATTATGACGCTGCCGCAAGTTGATGGTGCGCTGGTTGGTGGGGCTTCTCTCGACGCGGCGCAGTTTAGAAAAATTTGCGAAACAGCAGCGAAATAGATAAAGTATGGAAATTCTAAAAACCCTAGTATGGATCGTTAACATTGTCTCCGCAATTGCGGTGATTGTGTTGGTGCTCATGCAGCATGGCAAAGGTGCTGATATGGGGGCCGCTTTTGGTAGCGGATCTTCCGGGAGCTTATTTGGCGCTAGTGGTTCGGCAAATTTTTTGAGTCGGACAACTGCGGTTTGTTCGACAGTGTTCTTTGCGACCTGTCTGGCAATGGCTCTAATGTTTGGTGTGCCCAAGAAAGAAAATGCACTGGGCGTCATGAGTGGTCAGGCTGTTCCTCAAAAGGTTCAGCAGAATGCAGGTGACAATTTAGCAAATCAGAATTCCAATCCTTTCGGAAACAAGATTCCGGACTGATTAAGATTGACTGATGCCGACATGGTGGAATTGGTAGACACGCTATCTTGAGGGGGTAGTGACTGCGGTCGTGTGAGTTCGAGTCTCACTGTCGGCACCAAAAAAATTAAAACCGGATAAACGGTTGTCAATAAAGGGAGCGATGCTCCCTTTTTTTTGGGGGTAAATCGGGATATGCTGGAGAACTATTTCCCTGTCCTCATGTTTGTCATTATTGGCATCATGGTGGGTGTCGTTCCAATTTTGCTGGGCAAGCTGATTTCTCCCAATCGGCCAGACCCGGAAAAAAACTCTCCCTATGAGTGCGGCTTCGAGGCATTTGAAGATGCCCGGATGAAGTTCGATGTCCGCTACTATCTCGTTGCCATCCTTTTCATTCTGTTCGACCTCGAAATTGCATTCCTGTTCCCGTGGGCCATCGTGCTGCGGGAAATCGGCATGTTCGGCTTTGGCGCCATGCTGGTATTCCTCGCGATTCTCGTGGTCGGCTTTATCTACGAGTGGAAAAAAGGAGCGCTGGAATGGGAATAGAAGGCGTACTCGAAAAGGGCTTCATCACCACTTCTGCTGACAAGGTCCTGAACTGGACGCGCACAGGCTCGCTGTGGCCCATGACGTTCGGTCTTGCCTGCTGTGCGGTGGAGATGATGCATGCTGGTGCTT
Organism: Laribacter hongkongensis DSM 14985; assembly: GCF_000423285.1. Lineage (NCBI taxonomy): Bacteria > Pseudomonadati > Pseudomonadota > Betaproteobacteria > Neisseriales > Aquaspirillaceae > Laribacter > Laribacter hongkongensis. Next base: position 26,452 of record NZ_AUHR01000006.1, on the reverse strand, counting down.
CGCGCTATGACCTTGACCGGTTCGGTATCGTGTTCCGTCCCAGTCCGCGCCAGTCCGACCTGATGATCGTGGCAGGCACGCTGTGCAACAAGATGGCTCCGGCCCTGCGCAAGGTTTACGACCAGATGGCCGAGCCGCGCTGGGTGTTGTCCATGGGCTCGTGTGCCAATGGCGGGGGGTATTACCACTATTCGTATTCCGTGGTGCGCGGTTGCGACCGCATCGTCCCGGTAGACGTGTATGTGCCAGGATGCCCGCCGACAGCCGAAGCACTGCTGTACGGCATCATCCAGCTCCAGAATAAAATCAAACGTACCTGTACCATCGCCCGATAAAAGGATACGCACATGGCATCAAGCCTTGACGCGTTGAAGGCCCGGGTGGAGTCGCTTTTGGGCGACCACCTGGAGTCGGCGACCATCGACCGTGGCGAGCTGACAATCGTCTGTTCCGCTTCCTCTATTGCCGTTAGCTGCCAGTTGCTGCGTGATCAGGCCGGTTTCGACCAGTGCATTGATCTGTGCGGCATGGATTACAGCACCTACCGGGACGGCCTGCATGACAGGCCGCGTTTTGCCGTGGTGCTGCATCTGATGTCCGTGCAGAACAACCAGCGGTTGCGCGTGCGCTTCTTTGCTCCGGATGACGACTTTCCGGTTGTGCCGTCCCTGATTGATGTATGGGCATCGGTCAACTGGTACGAGCGCGAAGCATTCGACATGTACGGCATCGTGTTCGAAGGTCACCCGGACCTGAGGCGCATCCTGACCGACTACGGTTTTGTCGGCCACCCCTTCCGCAAGGACTTCCCGGTTTCCGGTCATGTCGAGATGCGGTATGACCCGACCGAAGGCCGCGTCATTTACCAGCCGGTGACCATTGAGCCGCGCGAGATTACTCCGCGCATCATCCGCGAGGAGAATTACGGTGGCTGAAATCCGCAATTACACGCTGAACTTCGGTCCGCAGCACCCGGCGGCCCACGGTGTGCTGCGTCTGGTGCTTGAACTCGATGGCGAGGTGGTCGAGCGTGCCGACCCGCACATCGGCCTGCTGCACCGGGGTACGGAAAAACTGGCAGAAACCAAGACATTCCTGCAAAACGTGCCGTACATGGACCGTCTTGACTACATGTCGATGATGGCCAACGAGCACGCTTACGTCATGGCAATAGAAAAGCTGCTTGGCGTTGACGTGCCGTTGCGGGCCCAGTACATCCGCGTGATGTTTGACGAAATCACCCGGATTCTCAACCACCTGCTGTGGGTGGGGGCGCACGGTCTTGATATCGGGGCCATGACCGTCTTCCTGTACGCATTCCGCGAGCGCGAAGACCTGATGGACTGTTATGAGGCCGTATCCGGTGCGCGCATGCATGCCGCTTATTACCGTCCGGGCGGAGTCTATCGCGACCTGCCGGACAGCATGCCGCAATACGAATTCTCCAAGATCAAGAACGACCGTGAACTGGCCCGCCTCAACGAAAATCGCCAGGGCAGCCTGCTTGATTTCATTGACGATTTCACCAGCCGCTTCCCGAAGTGTGTTGACGAATATGAAACCCTGCTGACGGATAACCGGATCTGGAAGCAGCGTACGGTCGGCATTGGTGTCGTCTCGCCCGAGCGCGCCCTGCAACTGGGCTTTACCGGCGCCATGTTGCGCGGTTCCGGTATCGAGTGGGACGTCCGCAAGAAGCAGCCTTACGAAGTATATGACCGTCTGGATTTCGACATTCCGGTCGGAGTCAACGGCGACTGCTACGACCGTTATCTGGTCCGTATCGAGGAGCTGCGCCAGTCGAACCGCATCATCAAGCAGTGTGTCGACTGGCTGCGCAAGAATCCGGGGCCGGTCATTACCGACAACCACAAGGTTGCGCCTCCCTGCCGTGCCGACATGAAGAGCAACATGGAAGAGCTGATCCATCACTTCAAGCTCTTCTCCGAAGGCATGCACGTGCCGGAAGGCGAGGCCTATGTCGGCATCGAGCATCCGAAGGGCGAGTTCGGCATCTACCTCGTGTCCGATGGCGCCAACAAGCCGTACCGCCTGAAGATCCGGGCACCGGGCTATGCCCACCTGTCGTCGATGGATGAAATGAGCCGTGGCCACATGCTGGCCGACGTGGTCTCCATCATCGGCACCCAGGATATCGTTTTCGGGGAGATTGACCGCTGATGTTGTCGCCAGAAGCACTGCAACTGATCGATCGTGAAGTTGCCAAATACCCGGCAGACCAGGCTCGTTCAGCCGTGATGGGCGCACTGCGCATTGCACTGACCGAGCGTCGCGAACAAGGCCGGACACCGGAAGAGCGTTGCCTGACCACCGAACTGGTCGAGTTCGTGGCCGATTATCTGGGCATTCCACCTGTGGCGGTCTACGAGGTTGCCACCTTTTACAACATGTACGACATGAAGCCGGTCGGCAAGTACAAGCTGACGGTTTGCACCAACCTGCCCTGTGCCCTGCGCGGCGGAGTGGATACGGCAGACTACCTGCAGAAAAAACTCGGGATTGCACTGGGCGAAACTACCGCTGACGGCAAGTTCACCCTGCTGGAAGGGGAGTGCATGGGCGCCTGCGGTGATGCTCCAGTCCTGCTGGTGAACAACCACAAGATGTGCAGTTTCATGACCCCCGAAGCGATCGACCAGAAACTTGCGGAGTTCGAATAATGGCTGTGTACGTATCCGGCGTCATTTTCGACGGTGTCGATACTTCGGACGCCAACTGCTGGAAGCTGGACGCCTACGTCAAGCGCGGCGGTTACCAGGCACTGAAAAAGATCATCGGCAACAAGATTCCGCAAGAAGACGTGATTGCCGAAGTCAAGGGCTCCAACCTGCGTGGCCGAGGCGGCGCAGGTTTCCCGACCGGACTGAAGTGGTCGTTCATGCCGCGCTCGTTCCCGGGTGACAAATATCTCGTTTGCAATACCGACGAAGGCGAACCCGGTACTTTCAAGGACCGCGACATCCACCGCTTCAACCCGCACGCCCTGATTGAAGGCATGATCATTGCGGCTTACGCCATGGGCGTGAAGCGTGGCTACAACTATATCCACGGCGAAATCTTCGAGGAATACCAGCGCTTTGAAGAAGCACTGGACGAAGCCCGTCGTGCCGGCCTGCTGGGCAACAACATCTTGGACAGCGAGTTCAGTTTCGACCTCTTCGCCCACCACGGCTACGGCGCGTACATCTGCGGTGAAGAAACGGCACTCCTCGAGTCCCTGGAGGGCAAGAAAGGCCAGCCGCGCTTCAAGCCGCCGTTCCCGGCTTCGTTCGGCCTTTACGGCAAGCCCACCACCATCAACAACACCGAATCGTTTGCTTCGGTGCCGTTCATCATCCGCGACGGCGGGCAGAGCTTCCTCGAGAAGGGCAAGCCCAACAACGGCGGTACCAAGCTGTTCTCGGTATCCGGGCACGTCAATCGTCCGGGCAACTTCGAAGTACCGCTGGGTACGCCGTTTGCCGAGCTGCTGGAAATGGCCGGTGGCATGAAGGACGGCAAGAAGCTCAAGGCCGTGATCCCGGGCGGTTCTTCCGCACCGGTGTTGCCCGCCGACATCATGATGGACTGCACCATGGACTACGACAGCATCGCCAAGGCCGGTTCGATGCTCGGCTCCGGTGCGGTGATCGTCATGAACGAGGACGTGTGCATGGTCAAGGCCCTGGAGCGTCTGGCGTACTTCTACCACGAAGAGTCCTGTGGCCAGTGCACGCCGTGCCGTGAGGGAACCGGCTGGCTTTACCGCATCATCCATCGCATCGAGCACGGCGAGGGCCGTCCGGAAGACCTGGATCTCCTCGCTTCGGTCGGCAACAACATGGCCGGCCGCACGATCTGTGCCCTGGCTGATGCCGCCGTGTTCCCGGTCCGCAGCTTCACCAAACACTTCCGCAACGAGTTCGAGTACCACATCGAGCACAAGAAGTGTCTGGTCAACCACAAATGGTGTTAACCGGCGCAGCCGGTTGAAGAAAAGAGCGCAACGATGGCACTCGAAATCGAAATCGACGGTAAAAAGCTGACCGTTCCCGACGGCAGCACGGTGATGGAGGCGGCCAAATCGGCCGGTACCTACATCCCGCATTTCTGCTACCACAAGAAACTCTCGATCGCCGCCAACTGCCGCATGTGTCTGGTCGAGGTGGAAAAGGCGCCCAAGCCCCTGCCGGCCTGCGCCACTCCGGTCACTGACGGCATGAAGGTATTCACCCATTCTGATCTGGCCCTGAAGGCCCAGAAGGGTGTGATGGAGTTCCTGCTGATCAATCACCCGCTTGACTGCCCGATCTGTGACCAGGGCGGCGAATGCCAGTTGCAGGATCTGGCGGTGGGTTACGGCAATACCCGGAGTCGTTACCAGGAAGACAAGCGTTCGGTCGTGGGCAAGGAAATGGGCCCCCTGGTCTCTGCAGAGGAAATGTCCCGCTGCATCCACTGCACCCGCTGCGTGCGCTTTACCGAGGAAATCGGCGGCTTCCAGGAAATCGGCATGGCCAACCGGGGCGAGCTCTCGGAAATCCTGCCTTTCCTCGGCAAGACCGTGGACTCGGAAATTTCCGGTAACGTGATCGACCTCTGCCCGGTCGGTGCGCTGACCAGCAAGCCGTTCCGCTACAGTGCCCGGCCGTGGGAACTGTCGCGCCGCAAGTCAGTGGCGCCGCATGACGGTCTGGGCAGCAATCTGGTGGTGCAGGTCAAGAATCATCGCGTGCTGCGCGTGCTGCCGCTGGAAAACGAGCAGCTCAACGAATGCTGGCTCTCCGACCGTGACCGCTTCTCTTATGAAGGGCTCAACAGCGAGAACCGCCTGACCCGGCCGATGGTCAAGCAGGACGGCAAATGGATTGAAACCGACTGGGCTGCTGCGCTCGATTATGTCTCGCATGCCCTGAAGGACGTGCAGGGCCGAGAAGGCGCGGAGCAGATCGGCTTTATCGGCTCGTCGCATGCCACGCTGGAAGAACTGTTCCTGTTCAAGCGTCTGGCCTCTGCCCTGGGCGTCAGACATGTCGATGCCCGTACGCGCCGCAGTGATTTCCGCGCAGACGGCAAGCAGGGCGGTGCCCTGTGGCTGGGGCGTACGGTGGCCAGCCTGTCTGACCTGTCGGCGGCCCTGGTGGTGGGCAGCCAGCTGCGCAAGGAGCAGCCGCTGGTGGCGTCCCGCCTGCGTCAGGCAGTCAAAAAAGGCCTGAAGCTTTCCGTGGTCGGTCTGGCCGATGACGACCTGCGTTGCGCTGTCAGCAGCAAGAGCATCGTCAAGCCGTCCGGACTGGTGCCGGCACTGGCCCGGGTGCTGCGTGCAGTGGCCGAGGCCCGTGATACTTCGCCGTCCATTGACGTACGTGCAGTCGAGGTGGATGACGCTGCCCGTCGCATGGCGGCCGACCTGATCGCCGCAGAAGGCAATGCAGCCATCATGCTGGGGGCGCAGGCCGAGCAGCATCCGCGTTTTGCCGAACTTCTGGTGCTGGCCAACGACATTGCCCGTTTGACCGGTGCCACGGCAGGTGTGCTGACTGCAGCCGCCAACAGCGTAGGCGCCGAACTGGTTTGCCGTCCGGAGGCCGGTTGCGACATGCAGGCCATGCTGACTGCGCCGCGGGCTGCCTACGTGTTGCTGAACGTAGAGCCGGATGCGGACCTGGCCTTGGCCGAGGCTGCCCGTGTTGCCCTGGCCCAGGCCAAGACTGTTGCCGCGCTGACCGCATTCAAGACACCGGCCTTGCTGGAAATGGCTGATGTGCTGCTGCCGGTTGCACCGTTTACCGAAACCGCGGGTGCCTTCGTCAACATGGAAGGCCGCCTGCAATCGTTCAACGGAGTGGTCAAGCCGCTGGGGGATACCCGTCCGGCCTGGAAGGTCCTGCGCGTGCTGGGCAACCTGGTTGGCGCGGCCGGTTTTGATTACGAAACGGTTGAAGCCGTGCGTGCCGAATGTCTGGGCAACGGCGATATCGCCGGGCTGCTGGACAACGGGTTGACCGGCCTGAGCGTGTCGGTTGCTGCGACACCGGTCGCAGGGCTGGAGCGTCTGGCCGAGGTGCCGCTGTATGCACTGGACCCGCTGGTGCGGCAGGCTCCGAGCCTGCAGGCTACGCGCGATGCCCGGGAGGCCGGTGTGGCCCGCGTGCATCCGGACACGCTTGCCGCGCTGGGCCTGTCGGAAGGGACTGCCGTGGCGGTGGTGAATGGCCGTGACGTGCCGGTGACGCTGGCTGCCTGCCGTGCGGTACCCGAAGGTGTGGTACGCCTGGCGGTTAGCGCTGCGGCCGGTCTGTCGTCCGACTCCATTGAACTGAAGCGAGGGTAAGCCATGGAACTCCTGCAATCCCTGCTGGGGGCCGAACTGGGCATGACTGCCTGGACCCTGATCAAGATTGTCGCCATCGTGCTGCCGCTGATGGGCTGCGTGGCGTACCTGACGCTGGCCGAGCGCAAGGTGATCGGCTACATGCAGGTCCGGATAGGACCGAACCGCGTGGGTCCGAAAGGGCTGCTGCAACCGATCGCTGACGCGCTCAAGCTCCTGAGCAAGGAAATCATTTTCCCGACCAAGGCCAACAAAAGCCTGTTCGTGCTGGGCCCGGTGCTGTCCATTGCTCCGGCACTGGCCGCATGGGCGGTGATTCCGTTCACTCCGGATCTGGTGCTGGCCAACATCGATGCGTCGCTGCTCTACATCATGGCCATCACTTCGATGGGTGTGTATGGCGTCATCATTGCTGGTTGGGCCGCCAACTCCAAGTACTCCTTCCTTGGCGCCATGCGTTCGGCGGCACAAATCGTGTCGTACGAAATCGCCATGGGTTTTGCCTTGGTCGGAGTGCTGATGGCATCGGGTTCGCTCAACCTGGTCGAGATCGTCGAGCAGCAGGGCCACGGCATGATGGGTGGCTCGGTGTTGTCGTGGAACTGGCTGCCGCTCTTCCCGTTTTTTATCGTGTACCTGATTTCCGGCGTGGCCGAAACCAACCGTGCGCCTTTTGACGTAGCTGAAGGTGAATCGGAAATTGTGGCGGGTTTCCACGTTGAATATTCGGGCATGGCCTTCGCGGTGTTCTTCCTCGCCGAATACGCCAACATGATCCTGATTTCGCTCATGGTCTCGCTGATGTTCCTCGGCGGCTGGCTGTCGCCGCTGCCGGCATCGGTTCCGGTGCTGGGGGCTCCGGGTTTCGTGTGGCTGGCTGCCAAGACCGCTTTTGTGCTGTTCCTCTTCCTGTGGTTCCGTGCCACTTTCCCGCGCTATCGTTATGACCAGATCATGCGCTTGGGCTGGAAGGTGTTTATCCCGGTGACGCTCGTCTGGCTTGTGGTGGTTGGAGCCTGGATGATGAGCCCGTTGTCGATCTGGCAGTAAGGGGCGGTGGAGACATCATGATCAAGCAATTCTTCAAGACCTTCCTGCTCGCGGAGCTGGTCAAGGGCATGACAGTGACCGGGCGTCACCTGTTCAGCCGCAAGATCACCGTGCAGTACCCGGAAGAACGTACACCGGTATCGCCGCGTTTCCGCGGGCTGCATGCCCAGCGCCGTTATCCCAACGGCGAAGAGCGCTGCATTGCCTGCAAGCTGTGCGAAGCGGTCTGTCCGGCCATGGCCATCACCATCGATTCCGAGCAGCGCGCTGACGGTACCCGCCGTACCACGCGCTACGAGATCGATTACCAGAAGTGCATTTTCTGCGGCTTCTGCGAAGAGGCCTGTCCGACTGATGCCATCGTCGAGACCCACATCTTCGAATTCCACGGGGAAAAGAAGGGCGATCTCTACTACACGAAGCCGATGCTGCTGGCGATTGGTGACCAGTACGAGGCCGAGATCGCGAAAAACCGTGAACTCGACGCCAAATACCGCTAGGGGGTGACATGTCGTTCCAGCTGATCCTGTTCTATGCGCTGTCGGTCCTGCTGGTGTATGCCGGGCTGCGCGTGATTACTGCCAAGAACCCGGTGCATGCCGTGCTGCACCTGGTGCTGGCCTTCTTTGTGTCCGCCGGACACTGGCTCCTGATCGAGGCAGAGTTCCTCGCCATTGCGCTGGTGCTGGTGTACGTCGGTGCCGTGATGGTGCTGTTCCTCTTCGTGGTGATGATGCTTGACATCAACTTCGAGAAACTGCGGGAAGGTTTCTGGAAGCACCTGCCGTTTGCCGGGCTGGTAGCGGTCGTGCTCATTGCCGAACTGGCCTACGTGCTGACCTCACCGGCGGCCGGGCTGTCCGACATGCCGTCTCCGGCGGCGCTGGCGGCAGACTATTCGAACGTCAAGGATCTCGGACGGCAGATCTACACCGTCTATCTGTATCCGTTCGAACTGGCTGCGGTACTGCTGCTGCTGGCCATTGTGGCCGCGATCGCGCTGACCCAGCGCAACCGCAAGGATACCAAGTGGGTGGATCCGGCAGTGCAGGTCATGGCTCGTCGCGAAGACCGCGTACGCATCGTCAAGATGCAGGCGGTCAAGCGCGAGGAAGAGCAGGCCACCGAAGACTCGGCCGCCTGAGCGCCGCAACAAGGGGAAAACACTCATGCTCACACTGACGCATTATCTGGTGCTCGCGGCCGTGATGTTCGCCATCAGCGTGCTCGGGATCTTCCTGAACCGCAAGAATGTCATCGTGCTGCTGATGGCAATCGAGCTGATGCTGCTGGCGGTGAACTTCAACTTCATTGCTTTTGCACACTACTTCGGTGACACGGCAGGACAGATTTTCGTGTTCTTCGTGCTGACCGTGGCAGCGGCAGAATCGGCCATCGGTCTGGCGATCCTGGTCGTACTGTTCCGTAACCTCGCCACGATCAACGTCGAGGATCTCGGTCAACTCAAGGGCTAAGCCGGGAAATAGAGAGAGAACATGGACAAGCAAAGCCTCTATCTGCTGATTGCGCTGAGCCCGCTGGTGGGCTCGGCCATTGCCGGCCTGTTTGGCTGGGCAATCGGCCGTCGCCCGGCGCACGTGATTACCATCCTCGGGGTGGCCGTTTCGTGTGCGGGTTCCTTCATGGTGCTGAACGATCTTCTGAACGGCGCTGCACCGTTTAACGGTGACGTCTACACCTGGCTGACCGTCGGAGGACAGACGTACTCGGTCGGCTTCCTGGTCGACAGCCTGACCGCCATGATGATGGTGGTGGTCACCAGCGTGTCGCTGATGGTGCACATCTACACCATCGGCTACATGCACGACGATCCCGGTTACCAGCGTTTCTTCAGCTACATCTCGCTGTTTACCTTCTCGATGCTGATGCTGGTGATGAGCAACAACTTCATCCAGCTGTTCTTCGGTTGGGAAGCCGTGGGTCTGGTGTCCTACCTGCTGATCGGTTTCTGGTTCAAGCGCCAGACGGCCATCTTCGCCAACCTGAAGGCCTTCTTGGTCAACCGCGTCGGTGACTTCGGCTTTGCGCTGGGTATCGGCATGGTGCTGTACCACTTCGGCGGTTCGCTCAATTACGCTGACGTGTTCGCCAATGCGCCGGCCCTCAAGGGTGCAACCGTATCGCTGTTCCCGGGTGTCGAGTGGTCGCTGATGACGGTGACCTGCATCCTGCTGTTCATCGGTGCCATGGGCAAATCGGCGCAATTCCCGCTGCACGTGTGGCTGCCGGACTCCATGGAAGGCCCGACGCCGATTTCCGCACTGATCCACGCCGCTACCATGGTGACGGCCGGCATCTTCATGGTGTCGCGCATGAGCCCGCTGTTCGAGCTGTCGGATACGGCCCTGTCGTTCGTGCTGGTGATCGGCTCGATCACGGCGCTGTTCATGGGCTTTCTCGGCATCGTGCAGAACGACATCAAGCGTGTGGTGGCTTATTCCACCCTGTCGCAGCTCGGTTACATGACGGTGGCTTTGGGTGTGTCGGCCTACAACGTGGCCGTGTTCCACCTGATGACCCACGCCTTCTTCAAGGCGCTGCTGTTCCTTGCTGCCGGTTCGGTGATCATGGGCATGCATCATGATCAGGACATGCGCAACATGGGTGGCCTGCGCAAGTACATGCCGATTACCTGGCTGACCAGCCTGCTGGGAACGCTGGCGCTGATCGGTACGCCGTTCTTCTCCGGCTTCTACTCCAAGGACTCGATCATCGAGGCCGTGCATGCATCGAACCTGCCGGGAGCCGGCTTTGCCTATCTGGCGGTCAACATCGGTGTGTTCGTGACGGCCTTCTACAGCTTCCGGCTGTACTTCCTGGTGTTCCATGGCAAGGAGCGCTGGATGCAGAAGGGGCATCATGCACATCATGGACACGACGATGGTGAACATCATGGCCTGGGGCCGAACGACAAGCCGCACGAGTCTCCATGGGTGGTGACGCTGCCGCTGGTCCTGCTGGCAATTCCGTCGGTGCTCGTGGGTTATTTCACGATCGATCCGATGCTGTACGGCAGCTTCTTCAAGGGTGTGATTTTCGTCAATACCGAAGCCCACCCGGCCATGGAAGTGCTGCGCGAGGAATTCCACGGACCGCTGGCCATGGGGCTGCATGCCTTGCAGACCTGGCCGTTCTGGCTGGCTCTGGCCGGTGTGGCAACATCCTTCCTGTTCTACATGGTGGCACCGCAGATTCCTGCGGCCATCCAGAGGGCTGTCAATCCGCTCTACCGTCTGCTCGAGAACAAGTACTACCTCGACGAGCTGTATTTCGCGGTGTTTGCCAAGGGTTCCCGCCTGTTGGGAACCGGTTTCTGGAAAGCCGGTGACCAGACGCTGATCGATGGTCTGGTGGTGAACGGTTCGGCCAAGGCGGTCGGTGCGCTGGCTGCGGTGACCCGCAAGCTGCAAACGGGCTTTATCTACAGCTATGCCACGGCGATGGTTATCGGGGTGCTTGTGCTGCTGACGGTTTTTGTGGTCGGCGTGTAAGCGGCGGAATGAATCAAAAGGAAAAGCTAGGTTCGAAAAATGAGTGAGAATCTGCTCAGTCTGGTGATCTGGGTGCCGATTGCGGCCGGGTTGCTGACCTTGGCGACAGGGGGAGAGAAAAATGCCGGACTTGCGCGCATGATTGCGCTGGCAGGGTCCTTGGCAGGTTTCTTGGTCTCGTTGCCGTTGTATTTCAACTTCCAGCCGTTGCACGGAGGCATGCAGTTTGTCGAGCTGGCACCCTGGATTGCCAGCCTCAACATCAATTACGCCCTCGGCGTTGACGGCATCTCGGTCTGGTTCATCATCCTCAACAGCTTTACCACCCTGCTGGTAGTGCTGGCGGGCTGGCAGGTGATCCAGACCCGGGTGGCGCAGTACTTTGCCGCCTTCCTGATCATGTCCGGCCTGATCAACGGTGCGTTTGCCGCGCTGGATGCCGTGCTGTTCTACGTGTTCTTTGAAGCGATGCTGATCCCGATGTACCTGGTGATCGGCGTATGGGGCGGGCCGCGTCGCGTGTATGCGTCGATCAAGTTCTTCCTCTACACCCTGCTGGGTTCGCTCCTGATGCTGGTTTCGTTCATCTACCTGTACTTCCAGGTCGGTGGCAGCTTCGAGATCACCCGGTTCCAGGCCGTTCCGCTGGGGCTGACTGCACAGATCCTGCTGTTCGTGGCCTTCTTCATGTCGTTCGCAGTCAAGGTGCCGATGTTCCCGGTGCATACCTGGCTGCCGGACGCCCACGTTGAAGCGCCGACCGGCGGTTCGATGGTGCTGGCCGCCATCACCCTCAAGCTGGGTGCGTACGGTTTCCTGCGCTTCCTGCTGCCGATCGTGCCGGATGCTGCCCGCGAGCTGTCGAGCCTGATGATCGTGCTGTCGCTGGTTGCCGTGGTGTACATCGGTCTGGTGGCACTGGTGCAGACCGACATGAAGAAACTGGTGGCGTACTCGTCGATTGCCCACATGGGCTTCGTGACGCTGGGCTTCTTCATGTTCACCGATGCCGGTGAGCTGAACCAGTGGGCCGTAGAAGGGGCGCTGGTTCAGATGATTTCGCACGGCTTCGTGTCGGCGGCCATGTTCATGTGCATCGGTGTGCTGTATGACCGCATGCACAGCCGCAACATTGCCGACTATGGCGGTGTGGTGAACAAGATGCCGGTTTACGCAGCCTTTGCCCTGTTCTTTGCCATGGCCAATGCCGGCCTGCCGGCAACCTCGGGCTTCGTGGGTGAATTCATGGTCATCATGGGTGCCGTGCAGGTGAACTTCTGGTATGCCTTCTTTGCTGCGACCACGCTGATTTTTGGTGCGGCCTACACGCTGTGGATGTACAAGCGTGTGGTGTTTGGCGAAACCGGCAATGCACATGTAGACGAGTTGCAGGATGTCAACGGCCGGGAATTCCTGATCCTGGGCATTCTGGCTGTTGCCGTGCTGGGCATGGGCCTGTACCCGCAGATGTTCGTCGACATCATGCACACCAGCGTCAATGACCTCTTGAGCCATGTGGCGCAGAGCAAGCTGCTGTAAGGCGCGACCTGCAGGAAGGAAATCCATCAAATGAGTTGGGCTGATTTGAACCTGATGCCGGCCATGCCGGAGATCGTGCTGCTCATCGCGGTGTCGGCGATCCTGATCATCGACCTGTTCGTCAAGGGCGAACGCCGCGGTGTGACCTATCTGCTGTCGATGCTGGCCCTGGTGGCAACCGGTGCAGCCACGCTGGCTGCATGGCTGCCGTACCCGGTGCTGACTTTCAGCGGCATGTACGTGGCTGACCCGATTGCCAGCGTAGCCAAGCTGGGGCTGGTGGTGGCGACGGGTGTCGCGATGATTTATGCCCGCCAGTACGCTTTTGACCGCGGCTTTCTCAAGGGCGAGCTGTTTACCCTGATGCTGTTTGCCCTCCTGGGCATGTGCGTCATGGTGTCGGCCAGCCACATGCTGACGCTGTATATCGGTCTGGAACTGTTGTCGCTGGCCCTGTATGCACTGATTGCGCTGTCGCGTGAATCGGTGCCGGCCACCGAGGCGGCAATGAAGTACTTCGTGCTGGGTGCGCTGGCCTCTGGCCTGCTGCTCTACGGTGTTTCGATGGTGTACGGTGGTACCCAGTCGCTGCACATCGTGGCCGTGGCCCAGTCGATTGCTTCCGGCAATGCCAACGTGACCTTGGTCAGCCTGGGGCTGGTCTTCATCGTGGCCGGTCTGGCGTTCAAGCTGGGCGCGGTACCGTTCCACATGTGGGTGCCTGACGTATACCAGGGTGCTCCGACGGCCGTGACTCTGTTTGTCGGTTCGGCCCCGAAGCTGGCAGCATTCGTGTTTGTGATCCGCTTCCTGGCGCAGGCGCTGGAACCGGCGGCCGTGGCATGGCAACCGATGCTGATCCTGCTGGCAATTGCCTCGCTGGTGGTGGGCAATCTGGCGGCCATCATGCAGACCAACATCAAGCGCATGCTGGCGTATTCGACCATTTCGCACATGGGCTTCATGCTGATCGGCATTCTGGCTGCGACGCCGGCCGGTTACAGTGCCGCAATGTTCTACGCCATTACCTACATGCTGATGGCACTGGCTGGTTTCGGTGTGCTGCTGGCCCTGTCGCGTGCCGGGTTTGACTGTGAAACGCTGGATGACCTGAAGGGGCTGAACCGCAAGAATGCCTGGTATGCCTTGCTGGTGCTGCTGGTGATGTTCTCGATGGCCGGCATCCCGCCGCTGGTAGGGTTCTATGCCAAGTTCGCCGTGCTGGAAGCCGCCGTGAACGTTGGCCTGACCTGGCTGGCCGTGGTTGGCGTGGTGATGTCGCTGATCGGTGCCTTCTATTACCTGCGTGTGGTCAAGGCGGTGTACTTTGATGAGGCAACCGGCAGTGCGGGCGATGCACTGACGGTCGGCGGGGACATGAAACTGGTGCTGGGCGTGAACGGTCTCGTGCTGCTGGGTCTGGGGATCCTGCCCAACGGGTTGTACACCCTGTGCCTAGAAGCCGTACGCCAGTCGCTGGGCACGCTGTAATCCTGTCGCCGCAACTCAGGGCCCCCGCTGTGGCGGGGGCCTTTGTTTGTCATTTGCATATGCCTTTCACCTGCTTGCCTGCATGCAGGGCTTGCGGCACAGTTGGGACAATCTAATTGAATGACGGAGTTTCCGGATGAGTGCCACGCCTACGATCAGTTTTGAATTTTTTCCGCCCAAGACCGATGAGGGACGGGCCAAGCTGGCGACGGCACGCAAGCAGCTGGCCCGCTTCAAGCCGGGTTTTTTTTCCGTGACCTTTGGCGCCGGAGGCACGACGCGTGAGGGAACGTTGCGGACGGTGCTGGATATCCGGGCCGAAGGCCATGCTGCGGCTCCGCACCTGTCTTGCATCGGCTCTACGCGAGACAACATCCGCGCCATCCTGGACGAGTATCGTGCCCATGGCATTCGTCATGTGGTGGCGCTGCGCGGGGACATTCCTTCGGGCATGGGGGGGGTGGGAGAGTTCCGTTACGCCAATGAACTGGTGTCGTTCATCCGCGAGCACTACGGCGACCATTTCCATATCGAGGTGGCGGCCTACCCGGAGTACCACCCGCAGGCCGGCAGTGCGCAGGCCGATCTGGATGCCTTTGCACGCAAGGTCAAGGCAGGAGCCAATTCGGCGATCACGCAGTATTTTTTCAATGCCGATGCCTATTTCCGTTTCGTGGACGAGGCAGAAGCTCGCGGAGTGGGCATTCCGATCGTGCCGGGCATCATGCCGATCTACAACTTCAGTCAGCTGGCACGTTTTTCCGATCTGTGCGGAGCCGAGATTCCACGCTGGTTGCGGCTGAAACTCGCGGGCTATGGCGATGACGTGCATTCGATCCGGGCGCTGGGGCTGGATGTGGTAACGGACCTTTGTGATCGCCTGATGTCGGGCGGTGCACCCGGGCTGCACTTCTACACCCTGAATGCTGCCGGATCGATTTCGACGCTGTGCCAGCGTCTGGGTTTGTGATTTTCCTTCAACATCAATGGTTTTATGAGCGATCGACTGCCTTCTGTTGCGACCTTGCCGGCCACTCCGGTTCCAGCCTCCCGGCTGGGCAAGGTCATTTTCTGGAGCCGCTGGCTACAGCTTCCCATTTATCTGGGACTGATTGTGGTGCAGGGCGTGTATGCATGGAAGTTTCTCAGCCAGCTGTGGGAGCTGCTGACGCAGTTGTCACGGCTGACTGAAATCGAGATCATGCTGACAGTGCTGGGACTTATCGACGTAGTGATGATTGCCAACCTGCTGTTGATGGTGACGGTGGGCGGTTACGAAACATTTGTGTCACGCCTGAGGCTGGATAATCACCCGGACCAGCCGGAGTGGCTGGATCATGTCAATGCTTCGGTGCTGAAGGTCAAGCTGTCGATGGCCATCATTTCCATTTCCTCGATCCACCTGTTGCAGACATTCATTAATGCCGGGCAGTTGCCGGAGCACACGATCAAATGGCAACTGGCGCTGCATCTGGCTTTCTTGGTTTCGGCTGCTGCCATTGCCTATACCGACAAGCTGTTGCATTCGACCATGCAGTCAACTCATTAAGAAGCAGGCGAACAAAAAAACCGGCGCATGCACCGGTTTTTTCATGTTGTTTTTACGCAAAACAAAACCGCCCGGCATTGGCCTGGACGGTTTTGGCGACAAGGAGAAAGCCCGGTTACTTGAGCTTGGTTTCCTTGTAGATGACATGCTTGCGTACAACCGGATCAAATTTCTTGATTTCCATCTTTTCCGGCATGGTGCGCTTGTTTTTGGTGGTGGTGTAGAAGTGACCGGTACCAGCGGTCGACTCCAGCTTGATCTTGTCACGCATGGTGGCGTTCCTTCTTGGTGAATAGGGTCGTCAGCAGCTGCTTCGGCTGAGAATTAGATCTCGCCGCGGGCACGCAGATCGGCAAGAACGGCGTCGATACCAACTTTGTCGATGGTACGCAGGGCAGCGTTCGACACGCGCATGCGGACCCAGCGGTTTTCGCTCTCGACCCAGAAGCGGCGATACTGCAGGTTCGGCAGGAAGCGGCGCTTGGTCTTGTTGTTGGCGTGGGATACGTTGTTACCCACCATCGGACGCTTGCCGGTGACTTTGCAAACTCGCGCCATGATGTGAAATCTCCAGAATCCAGTAAAAGCCGGCTTTATACCATAAAAACAGAAGCCTACTCAAGCCGGGAACCGCTCGGGAATCAGTTTGACGGAAGGTGCGCCATTGCGCGCGGACAGCTGCTGTTTGTCGTCTAAAGTCAAGGTGTTGCCGGGGGCGTGAATTGAAGCCGCCTGCCTTTGCGGCTACAATCCCGGATTCCGTAGAGTCTCACATCCCATGACCAAGTTTATCTTCGTTACCGGCGGCGTTGTCTCCTCACTGGGCAAAGGCATCGCCGCCGCGTCCATTGCAGCGATCCTCGAGTCGCGCGGTCTCAAGGTCACCATGCTCAAGCTCGATCCGTACATCAACGTCGATCCGGGCACAATGAGTCCGTTCCAGCATGGTGAAGTGTTCGTCACCGAGGACGGCGCCGAAACCGACCTTGATCTAGGACACTACGAGCGCTTCATCCACGCCAAGATGAAGAAGAGCAACAACTTCACAACCGGCCAGGTGTACGAATCGGTCATCGCCAAGGAACGCCGTGGTGACTACCTTGGTGGTACCGTGCAGGTGATCCCGCACATCACGGACGAAATCAAGCACAAGGTACGCGAAGGCGCCGGCGACGTGGACGTGGCCATCGTCGAGGTCGGCGGTACGGTCGGCGACATCGAATCGTTGCCGTTCCTTGAGGCTATCCGCCAGATGCGCAGCAATTTCGGGCGCAAGAACACCCTCTACGTGCATTTGTCCTACGTGCCCTACATTGCCGCGGCCGGCGAGATCAAGACCAAGCCGACCCAGCATTCGGTCAAGGAACTGCGTGAAATCGGCATCCAGCCGGACATCCTGATCTGCCGCATGGACCGCGAGCTGCCACAGGATGAAAAGCGCAAGATCGCGCTCTTCTGCAACGTCGAGGAAAACGCCGTCATCGGCTGTTACGACGCCGACAGCATCTACAAGGTGCCGGGCATGCTGCACGCCCAGGGCATCGACGACATCATCTGCGAACATCTCGACCTGTCGCTGCCGCCGGCCGACCTGTCGGTGTGGAACGGCATCATCGATGCCATCGAGCACCCGGCCCGCAGTGTCAACATCGCCATGGTCGGCAAATACGTTGACCTGACCGAATCGTACAAATCACTGTCCGAAGCCCTCAAGCACGCCGGCATTCACACCCGCAGCGAAGTCAACATCCATTACATCGACTCCGAAGAAGTCGAGCGTGACGGGTGTGCCGCACTCAAGGGCATGGACGCCATCCTCGTGCCGGGCGGCTTTGGCAAGCGCGGTGTCGAAGGCAAGATCAAGGCCGTCCGCTACGCACGCGAGCACAACATTCCTTACCTGGGCATCTGCCTTGGCATGCAGATGGCGCTGATCGAATACGCACGGGACATGGCCGGCATGCCGGGCGCCAACTCGACCGAGTTTGATGTCGAGACCGACTTCCCGGTCGTGGCGCTGATTGACGAGTGGGTCAACCACGACGGCAAGATCGAAACCCGTGACGAAAACTCCAACCTCGGCGGCACCATGCGCCTTGGCGGACAGGAGTGCGTGCTCGAATCCGGCTCACTGGCTGCCCGCATTTATGGAGCCGAGCATATCGTCGAGCGTCACCGTCACCGCTACGAAGTCAACAACCACTATATCGACCGCCTTGAGGCTGCCGGACTGAAAATCAGCGGGCGTTCGGCCGGAGCCGAAAAACTGGTCGAGACCATCGAGCTGCCCAACCACCGCTGGTTCTTCGCCTGCCAGTTCCATCCGGAATTCACCTCGACCCCGCGTGACGGCCACCCGCTGTTCAAGGCCTATGTCGAGGCAGCGCTGGCTTACCAGGCTGACAACAAGTAATGCTGTGCCGGGCAGGCCGTTGAGCCTTGTCCGGACAACAGGAGTCATGCATGAAACTGTGTGGATTCGACGCGGGGCTCGACCAGCCCCTCTTCCTGATTGCCGGTCCCTGCGTCATCGAAGGTGAACAGTTCGCCATCGATACCGCCGGCCAGCTCAAGGAAATGGCCGGCCGCCTTGGCCTGCCGTTCATCTACAAGTCGAGCTACGACAAGGCCAACCGCAGCTCCGACCAGAGCTTTCGCGGTTTCGGCATTGATGCCGGCCTGACCATCCTCGACAAGGTCAAAAAACAGGTTGGCGTACCGGTACTGACCGACGTGCATACCGCCGAAGAAGCTCCGTTGGCGGCTTCGGTGGTCGACGTCCTGCAAACTCCGGCATTCCTGTGCCGGCAGACCGACTTTATCCGCGCCGTGGCGGCTACCGGCAAGCCGGTCAACATCAAGAAGGGCCAGTTCCTCGCGCCGGGTGACATGCTCAACGTGGTGGCCAAGGCCCGCCACGGTGCCCGTGAGGCCGGTTTCGACGGTGACACCATCATGGTGTGCGAGCGCGGCGCCTCGTTCGGCTACAACAACCTGGTATCCGATATGCGCAGCCTTGCCATCATGCGCGGGACCGGATGCCCGGTGGTTTACGATGCCACCCACTCGGTGCAGCTGCCCGGCGGGCAGGGCACCAGCTCGGGTGGCCAGCGCGAATTCGTGCCGGTACTGGCCCGCGCAGCCGTGGCAACCGGCATTGCCGGCATCTTCATGGAAACCCATCCGGACCCGTGCAAGGCACTGTCCGACGGGCCCAATGCATGGCCGCTACCCAGGCTCTACGACCTGCTGGCCACGCTGGTCGAACTGGATCGCCTGGTCAAATCGCGTCCCCTGGCCGAGCAGGCCTTGTGACACCAGTCGTTTCCGGACGGGGCGTGCATGAACGCCCCGTTCTTTTGCTTCCGTAACATTCCGTTTGAATACAAGGGGGAATTTTGATGAGCTCGATCGTGGATGTGATCGCCCGCGAGATACTGGATTCGCGCGGCAATCCGACTGTCGAATGCGACGTGTGGCTCGACAGTGGCGTGATGGGCCGCGCGGCGGTGCCGTCGGGCGCCTCGACCGGCGAAAAGGAAGCGCTGGAACTGCGCGACGGTGATGCCCGCCGCTATCTGGGCAAGGGCGTGCTCAAGGCCGTCGAGCACGTCAACAATGAAATCTGCGAAGCCCTGATCGGACTGGACCCGACCGACCAGGCCTATATCGACCAGACCCTGCTGGAACTCGACGGTACCGACAACAAGGGCAGCCTCGGCGCCAATGCCATCCTCGCCGTATCGGTGGCCGTGGCCAAGGCCGCCGCACTCGAAGTCGGCCTGCCGCTTTACCGCTATCTGGGCGGTTCCGGCCCGATGAGCCTGCCGGTGCCGATGATGAACGTCATCAACGGCGGCGCGCACGCCAACAACACCTTGGACATCCAGGAATTCATGATCATGCCGGTGGGCGCCAGGAGCTTCCGCGAAGCGCTGCGCTGCGGGGCGGAAATCTTCCATACGCTGAAGAAGATCTGCGCCGACAAGGGCTACTCGACCGCAGTGGGCGACGAAGGCGGTTTTGCCCCGAACCTCGCCCGCAACGAAGATGCCATCAAGCTGATCCTCGAAGCCACCGACAAGGCCGGTTACGTGCCGGGTGAAGACGTGCTGATTGCGCTTGACTGCGCCAGCTCGGAATTCTACAAGGACGGCAAATACCATCTGGCCGGCGAAAACTTGGCGCTGAGCAGCGAAGAGTTCACCAACTATCTGGCGACCCTGTGCGACAACTACCCGATCATGTCGATCGAGGACGGCATGAGCGAGCACGACTGGGCCGGTTGGAAGCTGCTGACCGACAAGCTGGGCGACAAGGTGCAGCTGGTGGGCGACGACGTGTTCGTCACCAATCCGGCCATCCTGGCCGAAGGCATCAAGCAAGGCATCTGCAACAGCCTGCTGGTCAAGATCAACCAGATCGGCAGCCTGTCCGAAACGCTCAAGGCCGTTGATCTGGCCAAGCGTTCGGGCTACACCAGCGTGATGAGTCACCGCTCCGGCGAAACCGAGGACAGCACCATTGCCGACCTCGCCGTGGCCACCAACTGCATGCAGATCAAGACCGGCTCGCTGTCGCGTTCTGACCGCATGGCCAAGTACAACCAGCTCCTGCGCATTGAAGAGGAACTGGGCAGTGCTGCCTCGTATCCGGGTCGTGCTGCGTTCTATCATCTGAAGTAACTTACTGTCCGGGCCGCCGGTTACTGCCGGCGGCTTTTTCTCCCTATGCGTATTGTTCCTGTAGTCCTGCTGACCGGTATTGCCTTGCTCCAGTGGCCCCTGTGGTTTGGCAAGGGCAGCTGGGTGCGCTCGTTGCAGCTTGAGTCGCAGCTGACCGAGCAGCGTGCCCTCAACGAAAAACTGCTGTCCCGCAACATGGTGCTGGCAGCCGATGTGCAGGATCTGAAAACCGGTCATGCTGCCGTTGAAGAACGCGCCCGCAACGAACTGGGCATGGTGCGGCAGGGAGAAGTGTTTTTCCAGGTTCTCGGACCTGTTGCACGCTGATACATGATGTTTGACTAACCTGGTAGGCGTGTTGCCGGGCCGATCGTATAATCGTCCGGTCGAATCTCTCCAAAGCCCTCCGTGCCGATGACACCCGCTGAAATCGCCCGAGAAGCGCTGCTCAAGCTCGCGGCCGATAAGCTTCCGCCTACGCCCGAACATTACCGGCGGGCATTCTGTGAAATCGCGCACCAGCCCGACGAAACCAACGTCTTTGCCCGTGAACTGCTGGAGTACATCGAGCAGCAGCCGGGTATTTCCGGGCTGTCTCCGCGTCTGGGCCGGCTGAGGCAGGCCCTTGAAGGAGAGCGCTGGCACGATGGCGCCGAACTGTCATTCTCCGTCATGCAGGCGCTGGCCGAGCAGCAGACCGCCGGGCAGGACTGGGCGCGCATCCTGCGCGAGCTGGTGCGCCTGTGGGACATGCCGCTGTCCATCAGCCAGTCGCACAAGCGCGAAACCCTCGAACGGGTCCTGTCCGTAGCGGGGGCACAGCCGCTGTTGCTCTACGGCAAGCTCGGAAACCTGCTGGACAACTGGAAAACCAGCGCTGCTTCCATGCGTCCGGCTGACAGTCTGCTGACATTTGACGAGTTGCCGGGTGTGGCTGACGAATCTTCCGGGATGGCAGGCTCTTTCCTGGGCAGTTCGGGTTCAGGGCCGGCCTGTCCTGATGACGGTGCCGGCATGTCGTGGCGCACCATCCTGCGGGGCACGCTGGTCAATGGTGTCTCACCGCGCCTGAAAGGCTATCCGGAGCTGGCGCAGGAGCTGATGAACCTTGTTTCGCTCCTGGATGAAACAGTCAGCGGGCATGATCTGGAAATGCTCGGCCGGCGGCTCAAGCGCTTCTGGATCCGGCTCGAACTGGTACTGGAGCAGGAGGACCGTCTGGCCAATGCGCTGGCCGGACTGCTGGGCGTGCTGCTTGACAACATTTCCGAGCTGGTCGGGACGGATTCCCGCGTGGGGGGGCAGGTCGAGGCCATGCGTGACATCCTGAGCCAGGCGCCGCTCTCCATGCGCAAGATCTACCAGCTCGAAGCCAGTCTCAAGGAGGCGGTGTACCAGCAGGGCCTGATCAAGCACAGTCTGGATGAAGCGACCGACTCGATGCGGTCGATGCTCGACAGCTTCATCAGCCGGGTCGGCATGCTGGCCAACCAGACCGATACCTATCGCGAACGGTTTTCCCGCTACGGCGAAGAAGTGGCCCTGACGCACGATGTGGTCGGGCTACACGGCATCCTTGGCCGGCTGATGCAGGATACCCGTGCCATCCATACCGATCTGGCGTCGGCGCATGATGAACTGCAAGGTGCCCGGCATCAGGTCGAGGCTGTCAATGCCCGGATCGAATTGCTGGAAGCCGAGCTGGTCGAGGCCAGTACCAAGATCAAGGAGGACCAGCTGACCGGGGCGCTGAACCGGCGCGGGCTGGACGAGCAGTTCATGCGTGAAGCCAGCCGGGCCGAGCGAAGTGGCCAGCCGCTGGCGCTGGCGCTGATCGACATCGACAACTTCAAGCAACTGAATGATCGCTACGGTCACCGCACGGGCGACAATGCCTTGCGCTATGTGGTTGATCTGGTCAGCGAGCGGGTGCGTCCCAGCGATGCCGTGGCCCGTTTCGGGGGCGAGGAGTTTGTCGTCCTGATGCCGGATACCTCGCAGGAACAGGCACTGGAACTGATCGAGCGCCTGCAGCGGGACCTGACCAAAACCTTCTTCCTCGCCAATGAAGACCGTCTGGTCATCACCTTTTCGGCCGGCATTGCCGTCTGGAGTGCCGGAGAGTCCGAACTTGACCTGATCGAACGGGCCGATCACGCCATGTATCGTGCCAAGCTGGCCGGCAAGAACCGGGTACTGGCGGCTACTGACGAGATGTAGTCTCTTGGCCAGTCGTCGTCAGGTCATGACGACTGGCCGGGTACCTGCGTGTCCAGTTCGCGGCGGATCCGGCACAGGTCCTGCCAGGCGCGGGCCTTGTCCGGCAAGTTGCGCAGCAGGTAGGCCGGGTGATAGGTGACGACCAGCGGATAGCCGGCATACTGGTGCGTCTGGCCTCTCAGCCGGGCGACCGAGAGTTCGGTCGCCAGCAATGACTGGGCTGCCACCCGCCCGAGTGCAACGATCAGGCGCGGACGCACCAGCCTGATTTGCGTTTGCAGGTAGGCCTGACAGGCTGCCATTTCATCCGGTTGCGGATTGCGGTTGCCTGGCGGACGACATTTCACCACATTGCAGACATACATATCCTGCTCCGGCGACCAGCCTGTGGCTGTCAGCATGGCATCCAGCAGTTTGCCTGCTGGCCCGACAAAGGGACGACCTTGCAGGTCTTCCTGTTCGCCCGGTCCTTCGCCGATCAGCATCAGGGGAGCCTGGCGGTTGCCGCGTTCCAGCACGGTCCGGGTCCGGGTTTCACACAGACGGCAGCTGCGGCAGCCGGAGACTTGCCGGGACAGGTTGTCCCAGTCATCGGTTGCTGTCACTTGCTCCATGACGGCGGTCGGGGGTGCAAGTACCACGGCCGGAGCTGGTTCGGTGCCGGTAGCGGGAGGGAGCACCTCAGGTTGCGGCAACGTCATGACTTCGCTCGCCCTTGCGGGCAGGCCGGATTCCGGTTGGCGCAAGCACCAGCCGGTCAGTTGCAGGGCATCAAGTACCTGGTTGCGACGGCTCATATCCGCATGTCCATCAGGATGGCGTCTTCGCGGCCGCCGGCAGCAGGGTAGTAACCACGGCGGCGGCCGAATTCGGTCAGTCCGTATTGCCGGTAAAGCGAGAGTGCAGGGAGATTACCCTCCCGCACCTCCAGCAACAGCCGGTTGACACCTTGCTGGTGTAATTGCCGTTGCAGGTGATCTAGCAGACAGCGCGCCCAGCCGTGGCGCTGGTGCGGGCGGTCTATCACGATTTCCAGCAGTTCTGCCTCGTCCAGCACAACCTGGACGACGGCGAAACCGATGGGGTATCCATCCTGCTCCAGTACCGTAATGGCGTGCCCGGCCTTGAGCGAATCCAGTAGCTGTCCGGCACTCCAGGGGCCAGTCTGGCTACGGGCTGCCATGCCGGCCAGTGTGTCTATGTCTGCTGCCCGGGCCTGTCGCAGGTGATGATTCATTGGCGGGCCCGTTCGGCGGTGGTCAGTGCGACCTTGTTGCGCAGGTAAACGAGTTCGGCCTGTTCCGGTGCAATACGGGAGTAGCGCTGGCTGCGGGCCAGTTCGATCATTGCACTGGCAGAAGGGACCAGAGAGCTGTCAGCGTCTGTCAAGCTGGCACCCAGCCGTTCGGCAAGGCTGTCGCCGAATACGGCAAAGCCGTTGCCGGCACCTTGCCACTGGCCGTCCGGAACGGGGAGCTCCTGGGGTTTCCAGACACCCATGGCGAGGGGCAAGCTGCCGGTTTCCTTGTCGTATGCTGCGGCATAGACTTCGCCCATGCGGGCATCAAGGCAGGCCAGTACGCGCGGGCCGGGGTGCTGGTGGGCCAGTACGTCCAGAGTGGGTATGCCGATCAGCGGGAGGCCGGCTGCCAGGGCCAGGCCTTGAGCGATGCCGCAGCCGATGCGCAATCCCGTGAAGGCACCCGGGCCCTGGCTGTAGACGATGGCGTCAAAATCTTGCAGGACATGCTGGCTGTCGGCCAGCAGCGAGCGCAGGAGCGGCAGGGTCAGTTCGGCATGGCGCTGGCCGACATGCTGGTGTTCGTTCAGGAGCGTGCCGTCAATGGCGATGGCCAGTGACAGGAATTCGGTCGAGGTATCGAGCGCGATCAGGTTCATGTAAGGCTCGGAAAATGCAGGCAGAAAGACAACGCCCCGCTGGCGGAGCGAGGCGTAGGGTAGCACAGTGACCCGGACGGTACACAGGTCAAATCCGTAGCTCCTCCACCCAGGAAAGGGCGGAAACATGGGCGGCGTTCAGGATGTCGGGGGACAGTTCCAGTGCATGCGAGAGGAGTCCGGTGTCCGCCAGCTGGGGATCTTCGCACGACTCGACCAGTCTTAGCATGACGCCCAGCACACCGGTCCGGTCAAGCAGTGCCGTACGGATGTCGTCAGGCAGGAGTAGGTTGTCGAGCGCGTTGGTCATCGGCATGTCCAGCAGTACGTCCAGCAGTGAAAACATGCCGGTGACGAACGCGTTGTCCGGCTCCAGGCGCCGCCCGACCTGACGGGCCAGCAGTTCCATGAAGCGTGCACGGGTCACTGCGGTCTTGAGCAGGGCCGGCGGTACGCCGACATCCTCGCTGGCCGTAACCAGCAGCAGGGTGAGCCAGCGATACAGTTTCTGGTAGCCCAACAGGGTCACGGCCTGCCGGAAATTGGTGATTTCGTTGACGAGGGCAAATCCGGCCGAGTTGATGTAGCGGAAGAGCTTGTAGCTCATGGCGACATCCTGCTTGAATCCCAGCTCGATTTCAGTGGGCTCGGCGTTGCTGCGTAATTTGTTGAGCAGCTGGATGATGTTCCCGAGTTGCGGGTGCAGCGTTTGTGCCGACAGTGTTTCGGGGCGGGCGAAGTAGCGACCCTGAAAACCGTCCATGCCGATTTCATGGCAATAGGCGAAGTCCTGTTGGCTTTCGACCTGTTCGGCTATCTGGATCAGCGGGAAATGGCGCAGCTCCTGGCTTAGTTCGTCCAGTGGCTCACGTCCGAGGCGCTGGAGGCTCAGTTTGACGTAGTTGGCAACGTGCAGCAGGCCATGGCGTTTGTCGGCGGGCTGGTAATCATCCAGTGCAAGGCCAAAACCGTGGTGGCGCAATTGCTCGGTACGCTTGATGATGGCCGGATCGGAATCCAGGGAGGAGGACAGCTCAAGGATGACCCGCTGGGGATTCAGCAGGTCCAGAAAGTCGCTCATCAGCAGGCTGGGGCCAACCTTGATGAAGGCGTATTTGTTGCCGATCAGGGCGCTGGCGTCCATATTCGACAACGTATTGACAATGATGTGGCTGCCAATATGCCGTTCAGCATCTTCCATGCCGTGGTCTTGCTGGTGTTTTGCCGGCCGGAACAGGATCTGGTAGCCGATAATCTGCTGATTACGGTTCAAAACGGGTTGACGGCCGATATAAGCGGAAGGTTGCTTCATATGGTTTCGCTTGAGGCCCACCGGCCAGCAGACTGGTCTGCCGGCCGGTTTCTTTGTCAGGTCACTGACCGGAGGCTGGGGATATTGCTCAGACAGCAGCGGCTTCTAGCATGGGCATATTGCCCGCCCGGGCCAGCTTGTGGTCGCCGCGATCATTGCTCAGCAGATCTTCCATGTCGAGCACCAGCACCACGGCACCGTCACCCGAAAGCGTGGCACCCGCCACGCCTTTGGGGCGGATGTTTTGCAGCGGTTTGATGACGACATCGTCACGACCGATAAAGGAGTCGATGGCGAGGATGAAGGTTTTCTCTGCCGACTGCATCAGTACGCCAAAGCACGGCTCCTGGGTTGCTTTCCAGCCCAGCAGTTCGGTCAGGCGGCGCACCGGCAGGATTTCGTCCCGCACCACGATGGTCGGGCGGCCCGAAACTTCCTGGATCGAATCAGACGAGAACGGGATGATTTCCCGGACCATCGCCAGCGGTACGGCAAATGGCTGGTTGCAGACCTTGACCACCAGTACAGGCAGGATGGCCAGTGTCAGCGGCAGCGAAATGCTGATCTTGGTGCCTTCGTTCGGGGCCGAGCTGATGTCGATGCGGCCGTTGAGCTTCTGGATGTTGGTCCGCACCACATCCATGCCGACACCCCGGCCGGATACGCTGGAAATCTGGTCCTTGGTTGAAAAACCTGGCAAAAAGATCAGGTGCAGTGCCTGTTTGTCGTCAAGGCTGTTGGCCTGCTCGAGGTCGATCAGGCCTTTTTCCAGCGCTTTCTTGCGCAGCATGCCGGCATTCATGCCGCGTCCGTCGTCGGCTACTTCGATGACGATATGGTCACCGACCTGCTGGGCCGACA
>NZ_AUHR01000005.1 GCF_000423285.1 Laribacter hongkongensis DSM 14985 | reverse complement strand
CAGTTACGGCAGCCGACGGCTGTTGAAGGCGTTGCGCGCCAAAGGCTTGCAGATTGGCCGTCATCGGGTTCGTCGGCTGATGCGTGAGCACCGGCTGCGTACTGTTTGGCGACGCAAGTTCGTGCATACGCCCGACCGCCGACACGGTCTGCCAGTCGCCCCCAACGTGCTGGATCGGCAATTTGATCCGGTTACGCCCAATCGGGCGTGGGTAACCGACATCACCTACGTACGGACCCGTAGTGGTTGGTTGTATCTGGCTGCGGTGATGGATCTGTTCTCGCGCAAGATTGTCGGCGGGGCGATGACGCCGAGCATGCCTGCCGAACTGGTATGCGCAGCCCTGCGCATGGCCATTGCCCAGCGCCGGCCAGCTGCAGGGTTGGTCGTCCACCCGGATCGTGGCAGCCAGCTTACCGCACGTTGCTGGCCCGGCATGGCCTCCGGGCGAGCATGAGCCGCAAAGGCAATTGCTGGGCCAACGCAGTGAGGAGCACTTCTTCCTGAACCTGAAGATGGAACGGATCTGGCAGCGCGATTATGCCAACCACGGCGAGGCTACCCGGGACATCACGGACTACATCGTCGGCTTCTACAACGATGAGCGACTGCACTCGAAGCTGGGCTATCTGTCACCCAACGCCTACGAGCGGGCTACTGCCACAAAACACCCTATCGGGATGCCCGAAAAAATTTGACCGCGACAGTGCGGCGTCCAGCGGCCCAGACTGGCTTAAGTAGAGGTAGCGGTGGCAGGTCTCAATAACCGCACGGGTCAATATGGCAACTGATGGAAAATCCTAAAGGTCAGTTTTATTAACTTTGTTTCCCGGCAACAGTGCATTGATGGTCATCGCACTTAGCGTTATTCGGGTGTAAATCTTCGTGCTTTCAATGCCCAAATTAGTTGTCTTAAGTCCACCTGACGCATCAGAAAAACTAATGGCAATTAGCACTAGTCGCTCGTATGTGCCAAGGGCTTTGCGATAGGCAATTTCTAGCGATTTTAGATCAGAAGCCATCGCGGGCCCAACGTGAAATATACACCTTTTCAGGTGTATATTTGGTTTGCCTGTGTGTATAACTCGGCATGTTATTAGCATCCATCATGGTTTTACAAGCCATTGGAGTTGCTAATGCCTGAAAGTACACAGCCAGATGGGACTACCACGCCACACTTGCTCGATGTGTTGCGCGAGTGCGCGAGTCAGGCACTACAGCCTGCGCACCGAGATGCAACAATAGTTTTATACACAGCCAACCTCGTTGTGTTTTGATTTTAATCTTTCATGCTCTCTACTGGCATTGGCTTGTGAAATAAAAAACCCTGCATCTTGTCTATGCCAAGCTTCTTTAGAATTTTAACCTGATTTTCGCTCTCTACACCCTCAGCAACAACGATCATTCCAAGTTCTTTTGCCATGTGCACAAGCCCTTTTACAATGGATAAATTTTTTGGGTTTCGATGAATATCGGCAATGAATATTCTGTCAATCTTCACTACATTAAAATCATAATTCTGAATGTAGTTTAATGATGCATTTCCAACTCCAAAATCATCAATTGCCACACTAATACCAATAGCTCGCATCTTTTTAATTAGACTCTCGGCCACCCATCTATCAACCATTAATCCTTCTTCTGTGATTTCCACCATGCATTTGTAGCCGAGGCCTATAATTTTTTTGTTAAAACATTCGATCTTATGGAAAATTGATGGGTCATTTACTTGAAGCGGAGTTAGATTTATGCTTATCACTGACCCGATAGGAATTGACATTGACGGCAGATCATTTATTACCCTTGTCATTGCATTTTCTACTATTGGCGATAGCAATCCAAGTTTATCTGATTTATCAATGAACTCTGTTGGCCCTACTAGCATTCTTCCGTTTTTATTCCAGCGCAGCAAAATCTCTACAGCACAAACATTTTTATCTGGCCCGACAATTTTCTGATAAAAAGGAATGAAATGACCATTTTTAATTCCATGTAAAACATTTCTTCTGAATGTAATATTGTCATGCATAAAATACATGACAATGAAAATTAATAGAAAAATCCCGCCTGCTGCAACTGCAGCAATATATGGAAGTGATCTGAAGATCATTTCATTTTTTATATCTTTTTCAGGCTGAGCGAATACGGAAAGATCGTCATTTTTATTGCCTATTTCAATTGAGCCGGTTGTTTTGCTTCCATCGATCAACCTGAATTTCGAACCATCATATCCAATTGCACTATCGCCAATACGGATGGCCGTTTTTTGAGTTACACCTCCAACAATAATCTGGAGTGTATTTTTTAGCAGGTCAATATTTGCACGGGCTGCACCGTGATGAGTTTCGTCAATCTTCCATAGATAAAATAATTCTGGCTCATTCTCTTGCTTCGGTAATGTCCATTTCCATCCCGTTTTATTGGAGAACCCCGTTGCCCAGTGCAACTTATTCAAGTTTTCATCTTGGTTTGAACAGTTTACTTCTCCGGTATTAACATCGAATACTAGAATCTTGTTCAAGAATAAATTGTTCGAAACCAAATCTTGATTTGTTTTATCTAGTTTTTCGCAATCAATTATATGTAACTGGCTGATAGATTCAACGTCCATCTCCACGGACTTCATGGATTTGTCAAGAATTGGATATGCGCGAGTTATTCTGTTTTTAGAGAGAGAGTAAATCTCGTTTTCTGCATTCATGCTTGCGTAAAAAAACAGGATGCACAAAAATACTGCCATCAAGATAAGCGTGCAAATAACTTTACGTAAGACTTTACTGGGTCTAAGCTGGTGTTTTATTACATCCCAGTTAAACCATCCTTCATCTATGCCAATAACCATCTATCTTCTCTTTTTAGGTATCGTTTTTATCATGGCGATGTTAAAACTGCGTGAATAATAAAAAATATGCTGTTAGACGCATTCCAAGCGTCGTTGCACTGGTTTCATTAAGTATAAACACTTACTAAGTTTACATAAAATTCATAATGAAAAGTATAGTTTTGCACTCTATGACTAACTGAATTTAGTCATGTTAATTGCACATCATCTATTTTTTTGGCATATCTTTATTGGAGGTTCGTATTATTTTCAGTTCCACTTTCGTGGTATACCCGCCATCCCCCATCGTGTGCGTCACCTGACTCACCAGCCAGCCGGTGGCGTCGATCTGTGGTTTCCAGCCTGATACGGTCACCGGCAGTTCCGTGCGCAACTCCGGCCGGCCGATGGCCAGCGTGATCGAGAAGGTGGTTACGCCGCGCTGGAGTTTGGCGAAGGCCGCCCTGGCGCCGCGCAGGGCGGTGGCTTCGCTGGCGTAGAGGTGGCGCAGCACTTTGGTGTTTTCTGCGCTGCTGGTGACGGGCTCGGTCTGTACGGCGACCTGGCGGGTTTTCTTGCTGGTCTTGCCCTTTTTGGTCTTGGTGTGGACGCGCTTGTACTGGGTGTTGGCGTCGACGGTGACTTCGCCCTGCGTGCCCGTGTCGGCGTTCTGCCAGCGGGCGGTGACGGCGGTGTAGTTCTGGCCGTCGGCGATACTGAAGCGGTGCTGGTCACCGTCCTGGCGGGTGAGGGTGATGGCCGGCATGGGCTCGCCACTGGCGGTAGTGGTTTCTCCGGCCTTGATGAAACAGGAGGCGACCGTCCTTGACGGTGCCGATGGCGTCGAACTGGTCAGCCAGACGGGTCAGCAGGTTGGCATCGGATTCGCTGGTCTGGTCCAGATGCGGCACCACTTCGTCAGCCAGCGTAGCCCCGATGACGGGTTTCAGTTTATGCGCCCCGGCCAGTGCGGTGATGATCTGGCGGACGATCTGGTTGTGGTAGCTGCGTTCGCGCTGCTGGGTCAGGCCGGTACGCATGTCGGCACTGCGGGCGTGGATGGACAGGGTGTCCGGGCTGCCGCTGTGCTCAACCTCGTCGACGGTGTAGACACCCTTGTCCACCAGGGGCTGCCCCTTCCAGCCGATGGCCACGCGCAGGCGGGCACCCCGGTTCGGGATGTCCAGCAGGCCGCCGCTGTCATCCAGTGACAGGTCCAGCATGTCGGCCTCAAGGCTGCGGTTGTCGGTCAGCGTGAGCGAGACCAGCCGGCCGGCAAACACCGGCGTCAGGTCGGTACTCTTGCCGTCCTTGTCCTCGACGGTGATGCGGTAGTCCGGCTGCAATACCGGCTGCCCGTGCAGCGCCTGGCCCGCCAGCGTCTGCAGGTCGAGGCCCGTTTGCGTGTTGAGCAGGGGCATCGGTCACGGCAGGGCCTCCCGGGCGAGGATCAGCAATTGTTCCGACAGGTTGCCGAGCCGGGCCAGCCGGTCGGCAGCCTCGTCCTCGACCCGGGCGAGGCTCAGGGTGAACTCGATGCGGCGGGCAGCCCCGTCCCGGAAGAAGATGCTCCGGCTGGTTTCCAGAGCGGTGATGACAAAGAGGCCATGCATCTGGCCATCCACCCCGTCGATCAGCGGCCACGCTTTGGCCTGATCGGCCATGGTGCGCAGCATTTCCAGTGAGCGTTTCCCACCAGTCAGCTCGGGCAGCAGCACGCCGGAGAGGGTGAGGGTTTCCTCGTCCGGGCCCACATACTGCCGGGCCGGGCGGCGGCCGACCCGGCTGGTGGCCGGGTATCGCCAGCCGAGCTGCTGTCTGAGCTCCTGATACGGCAGGGTGTCGAGGGTAAACACAAAGAGGCCGAGGGCCATCATGGCAGGCAGGATCATGCGGCTACTCCCGGTCCTTGAGGCTTGAGCGGCCACGCACCGCCTAGGCCCGGGCGGCCGCCTCGACTTCGCGCCGCACCATGGCGGCCAGGGCACGTTCGTCCATGCCCGGGGCGGCGTGGATGTGGAACACCTGCTGGACGACAGTGCCGTTCCCTGATGCTGCCGGTGAACGCATGGCCACCGGTGGCCGGGTGTCGATGCGGATGGCGTCGGCCTGCGCCATGCCACCGCTGATCAGCACTCCGGCACCGATGGCGGTCAGCTTGCCGGCGAGGTTTTGCACGGCACCCAGCGGGCCGGCCTGCCCCTTGTCCAGTCCCTGCGCGAGGCCGGCCATCATCTCGGCACCTGCTGCCGCAAAGCGGGCCGGCAGGCTGCCGAGCCAGCTGAAGAAGCCGCCGATGCCGGTGCGAATGCTTTCCCACAACAGCCGGAATTTCGGCCCCAGCGTATCCCAGTTCTGCCAGATGGCGACCGCTGCCCACGTCATGAGGCCGACCAGCAAGGTGATGGCCGCTCCGACCGGATTGGCCATGATCGCCAGCATGACAAAGCGGATGGCCCCGGCCAGTGCCGGCAGAACGGACCTGGCCAGCGTCCACAAGGGTGTGGCGATGGCGGCACCCTTGATGCCGATGGTGGCTAGGGTGAGCTTGTCATGCTGTTTCCTATTTGACACCAAGGCTATTAAGAAAAACAAGTAAACCAATTGATGTTAAAAGGTTTTGCAGCATCCCCCATATTTGCTTCAGGAGAAAAAACGGCGCAATCGCCAGGATTTGCGCCGATATTTGGCATCATGAACCAAATGCAGGAATATCTCAGACCTGCCGTCCGAACCATACCACCCGGCCGATCACGTCAAAGTCATCTCCGACCTTGCCCAGTTCCACCGTGAACGGCTTGTAGGCGGGGTTGGAGCTTGATACCTCCAGAATGCCGCCCGGCAGGCGTTGCACTTGCTTCACCACCAGATGCCCGTCAATCCTCAGTACATAGATACTGCCACGCGGATCACGGTCGGCGTGATTGACCAGAATGACATCCCGGTCATTCAGCACACCCTCCATCGAATCACCATCGACAGCAATCACCGACAGCTCATCCGGGTTAGCCCGCAAGTAGTTTTCGACCCAATAACGCCGGAATGCCATGGAAAAGCGCGGTGACTCGTCCTCGGGCCACTGCCCGCAACCGGCTGCTGCCCTCACGCTGTAGCGCGGGATAAAGACAAACTCTTCCAGATCCACCGGATTACCCAGCGTATCCAGGCAGGGGCAAGGCACAGCTGCCGCCGCAGTCTTTTCGTCCTGCTCCCCCTCGCCTGTCGCCAGCCAGTGCAGGGATACGCCCTGTGGTAACGCCAGCCGTGCCAAGGTGGCGAACGGCGGATGCACTTCACCGTTGATGTAGCGCCGCAGTGAAATCAGCGAGACCCCGGCTGCGTCAGCAGCTGCCTGGCGTGACAGGTAACGGTCAGCCACGACCCGGATGCGGGTTCCGATTTCTTCCTCGTCAATCGGAACAGAATTGTTCACATCTTGATTCATTTCCGATTTCCCATAACGTCTTCATTCTCAAAAGCAATGCCAGTTCCGATCTGAACCATAGACACATTTGTTCAAAAACCAATCGGAACCGATCAAATAAGACTTGCAATGGAACACATGTGTTCTTATCATCAGCGCATGATCTGAACAACAGCAGTCAATACATGAACACATCTGATCCGTCACAAGCCATCTCCCTCACAGACTGGCACCGCGCCGACATCATCGCTGCGTTGCGCAAACAGGGCTGGTCATTGAGGCGCCTGTCGAAATTCCACGGCTACAAAAGCGCCACGGCACTCAACAACGCACTGGACCGCCCTTGGCCCAAAGGAGAGCGCCTGATCGCCCAGGCAATCGGAATTGCACCAGAAGTGATCTGGCCAACCCGATACCAACCGGATTTTACGAAATATTTGGCGCCCGTGACGCACTCCTGATGAGTATTCAAGACACAAACAGTCAAATATGACAGTTATTTACCTCCTGCACCTCCGGTTACGTCATCCAGCATGAACACAAAGTCCGTACCGCAGGCCACAGGCATTTTCCTCCCCCAGGATCATGATGGACGCCAACCTGAAAACCCATTACACCGCAGCCGAACTGGCCGCCCTGCGCCTCACCGGCCTGCCGGCCAGCGAACGCGGCGTGCGCAAGGCTGCCGAGCGAGAAAACTGGCCCAGCCGTCCCCGTGCCCGCGGCAAGGGCAGGGAATACATCCCGCCCGCCACCGCCCTGGCCGAGCTGCGTGACCGCAGCCTGCAGACCTGTGCCTCACGGCTGGCGCTGCCGCTGCCACACCCGCCGGCCGGCACCGCACCCGACACCCGGGCCCAGCAGCTCAAGGCCGATGCCCGCCGTGGCGTCCTGCAAGCCCTCGACATCCTGATGCAGCGGACCGGCTACCCGCTCAAACGCGCGGCCGCAGCCCTGCTGGTCCTAGCGCATGCCCCCGATGCCAGCCCGCAACTGGTCGCCATGCTCAGGCTGGCCCGCGACGAGCGAGGCCGCCCCAGCCCGGACGGCCTGCCCTCGCTGCGCAGCGTGCTGCGTTTTGCCGAATACCAGCGCGCCGGCAACCTGGCCCCCAAACGCCGCCAGCGCGACATGTACATCCCGGACTGGGCACCGGCCTTTCTCGTCCATTACCAGCGGCCGGAAAAACCGACCGTCGAACACGCCTACCGCCAGTTCTGCGCCGACCGGACCCCGGCAGGCCAGAACCAGCCCAGCATCTGGCAGGTCCGCCGTTTTCTGGCCAAGGTCGGCCAGGTCAGCCGCGAGCACGGCCGGCTGGGAGCGCACGAACTGAAATCACTCAAGCCCTTCATCCGCCGTGGTTTCGCCCACTTGCAACCCGGCGACATCTACAGCGCCGACGGCCATACCTTCGACGCCGAAGTCCAGCACCCGCTGCACGGGAGGCCGTTCCGCCCGGAAATCACCACCGTCATCGACATCGCCACCCGGCGGGTGGTCGGCTGGTCGGTCGACCTGGCCGAATCCGCCCATGCCGTACTCGACGCACTGCGCAACGCCAGCCTCGCGCACGGCATTCCGGCAGTGTTCTACGTCGACAACGGCTCCGGCTACTGCAACGCCCTGATGAAGGACGAAGCCACCGGCCTGATGGCCCGCCTGGGCATCGAAATGCTGCACAGCCTGCCGTACAACAGCCAGGCACGCGGAGTCATCGAGCGGCTGCACCGCACGCTGTGGGTGCCGGCTGCCAAAAACCTGCCCGGCTACCTCGGCCGCGACATGGACCGCGAAGCCCGGCTGGCACACTTCCGCCACAGCCGTCGCGCCCTGCGCACCCCGGGCCGCACCACCGCCCTGCCCTTGCTCGGCTGGCCACAGTTCCTGGCCTACTGCGCCGGACAGGTTGCCGACTACAACCGGCGCCCCCACAGCAGCCTCGGCAAATGCACCGACCCGCACACCGGCCGACGCCGCCACCAGAGCCCGGACGAGCGCTGGGCCAGCCACGAAGCCAACGGCTTTACCGCACACCGGATCGACGATGACGAGGTACGGCCACTGTTCCGGCCCCAGCTTTTGCGCACGGTGCGCCGCGGCGAACTGGAGCTGTTCGGCAACCGCTATTTCAATGCCGCCCTGGAAGAATTCCACGGCGAACAGCTGCCGGTTGGCTACGACATCCACGATCCGGCCACCGTCTGGGTCCACGATGACGACGGCCGCTTCATCTGCACCGCCAGCCTGAATGCCAACCTGCGCGACTACCTGCCGCAGTCGGTGGTCGAGCGGGCGCGCGAACGGCGGGCCGACGGCCGCGAACGGCGGTTGCAGGCCCGGCTGGACGAAGTGCGTGCCGAACGGCACGGCCGGCCGGCCATCCTTGCCGTCGCCGACGAATGCCTGCCTTGGCCTTGTGCGCCGGATCCGCTCCTGCCGCCCGGGCCGGTCGCCACACTGCCAGCCGGCTGGCAGGTGCCGGCCACCCCGGCGGCCCGCTGGGCCGAATGGCAACGGCAGGCCGGACTTGATCCCGCAGCGCTGCCCGATGACAAGGCGCGCCGCTGGCACGACACCTACCAGGCCACGGCCGAATTCCGCACCTATCAGCGCCGGCACGCCTGAGCCGGCCTCCTTCAGGAGAATCATCATGCCTCCTCTACTCTCTCCGGCCGCACGCCTTGCCGCCACGGCCAACCTTGACCTGGTCGCCGTCGCGGCCGAAAAACTGCTGTCGCGCGTGGACGGCCTACCCGGCATCGGCGTGCTGTACGGCGAGGCCGGCCGCGGCAAGACGCTGGCCTGTACCGCGCTGGCGGCGCACAGCCACGGTTACTACGTGCAGATGAAAAGCGCGTGGAACCGCAAGACGCTGCTGGAAAAAATCCTGCTTGCGATGGACATCCGCCCGGCGTCCACCATCCCGCAGCGGCTGGACCAGGTATGCGAACAGCTGGCCAGCAGCCGTCGCCCGCTGATCATCGACGAATTCGACTTTTGCCTGCGGGCCGACAATCTGGTCGAACTGGTACGCGACATCTACGAGGGCAGCCTCGGCACCCTGCTGCTGGTCGGCGAGGAACGGCTGCCGCAGAAGCTCAAGCGCTGGGAGCGCTTTCACAGCCGCGTGCTGGCATGGATTCCGGCCCGGCCGGTATCGCTGGACGATGCCCGCCTGCTGGCGCCGCTGTACTGCCCGGAGGTGCTGCTCGACGACGCCCTGCTGACACGGCTGGTCGAACTGGCGCACGGCTCGGTCCGCCGGGTGTGCGTCAACCTGACGCGCATCCACGAGGAAGCCATGCTGCAGGCGGAAACCGCCATGACGCTGGAACACTGGGGTGAGCGCGGCTGGTATACCGGCGAGGCGCCGCGCCGCTGTACGACAGCGGGGACGGCATGAGCCTCCGTTGTCCTCGCCGTCCGCCGGCATGCACTCCGGCCAGCCTGCTGTCTGCACGGCCCCGCTCGCCCGGCACCATCACGGCTGGCTGTGCAAACGCGGCAGCAGCATCCGGGCCTGGTGTTCCGCCGGCCATGAAAGCAGCCGCTTCGTCCTGCCCTTGCTGGCTGGCCGGCAGCGCGTCACGGCATGGCGTCTGCCAGACCGGTCCGGTGTCCTGCCACCCGGCGCAAGACCGGTGCCCGGCGGCGGCCGGCCCCTGACGGCCGGGCCATCCAGCCTGTGCCGCGTGGCCGGATGGCTCCTGGCGTGGCCGCTGCCGCATTCCGGCAGGCCGTCCGCGGACCCGCCGTGTCACGACCTGCCCGGACTGCACGCAGGACCGGCGGCACCTTTCCCCACCTTACTGACAGGAAAATCCCGCATGTATCCCCCGTTTCCGCCCCACGGCCGTTCCGGCCGCCGTGCCATGCGCCGCTCGGCACGCTGCCTTTCCTCTTCCTCCGCAGAGCCGGCGGCACCGGTGCCGCCGCGCCATGCCCCGCGAGTGCTCGATGCCCTCACCACCCGGCGCCTCGGCCAGCAGAACCAGGTCCTGCGCCGCTTGCGGGCCCTGGGGGTAACGGTGCTTGCCACCGATCTCGACCCGCAGTTGACCATCGTGATCGACCGGGCCGATGCCTTCCGGTTGCGGGCCATTTCCAGCTGCATCGTCACCCGC
Organism: Laribacter hongkongensis DSM 14985; assembly: GCF_000423285.1. NCBI lineage: Bacteria > Pseudomonadati > Pseudomonadota > Betaproteobacteria > Neisseriales > Aquaspirillaceae > Laribacter > Laribacter hongkongensis. Next base: position 247,209 of record NZ_AUHR01000005.1, on the reverse strand, counting down.
CGTACCGGCGGTATCGACATGGTCACCGTCGAGCTGGACGGCTGCCGTGTCGCCTGGCTGGAGGCGGCGCCATGAACCGATACGGATTGTCCGCCGCTGCGGGCACCGGTCTGGCCACTGTCAGCGGACAGGGCGCAGTGACCGGTACATCCCGGCAAGCTGCACGCCTGGAAACCCCGGTTCCGGATCGCAGCACAACCCTGTCCCCGTGCGCCCTGGCAACCCCCTCAGTCCCGAATGGAGAAAACATGTCCACGCTTCCTGCCGGCTACCGCCCGGATGCCCATGGCCGTCTGGTACCGGTCGAACGCATCCGGCCCATCGACCTCGCCCGTGACGAACTGGTGACCGAACTGGTGGCCGAGGCCCGTGAGCTGTCGCTACGGCTCCAGCGCTTCAAGGCCCGGGCCTTTGCCGATGTGGCGGCCTTTGTCGAGCTGTCTGCCGAGCGCTACGGCGCCCGGATCGGTGGCAGCAAGGGCAACGTCGCCCTGCTGAGCTTCGATGGCCGCTACAAGGTCCAGCGGGCCATCCAGGATTCGCTGGTTTTTGACGAAGGACTGCTGGCTGCCAAGGCGCTGATCGACGAATGCGTGCACGAATGGACGGCGGATGCCCGCAGCGAAGTCCGGGCGCTGGTCAACGACGCCTTTCTGGCAGACCGCAGCGGCCAGCTCAGCACTGCCCGCATCCTGCGCCTGCGCCGGCTCGACATCCGCGACGGCAAGTGGCTGCGCGCGATGGCCGCCCTGCACGACGCGCTGCGGGTGCAATGCAGCAAGAGCTATCTGCGCGTGTACGAACGGGTTGGCGACAGCCATGCCTATCGCCCGATCGTGCTGGATCTGGCCGGGGTCTGACCCCTCCGGCGCCACGCGCGCCGGTCCGCATCACCAACAAGGAGAACACCATGCAACTGGAACAGGTCGCCGGCCTGCTGCCGGAAACCATCCAGCAGATCGCCGGGCTGATCGGCTTGCCCCGTACCCTGGAACTGGTCGCTGCCCTCGGCGGCACCACTTTTCCGGTCCCGAAAAACCAGCGCCGGCTGGGGCAGGTCCGCTACGAGGCACTGGCCGAAGTCATCGGCGTGGACGGCGCCGACGCGCTGACCCGGCACTTCGGCGGCGAAATCCTCAGCATTCCCAAATGCGAGGCTGCACTGCGCGAGCTGCGCGACCGCGCCGTACGGGCCGAATTCGACACCATCACCCGCGATCACCCGGCCGTGCATGCCGTGACACAGCTGGCGCGCAAGTACCGGCTGACTGACAGGCACATCTGGCGGCTGCTGAACCGGGTCGACCGCGAAACCCTGCCGCAGGCACGGCTGTTCTAGCGGAGCCGGCGGCCTGTGAAAGGCTTGTCCATGGATCCTCCTCACGGGCGCTGCGGCGCCTTTTTTCTTGCCCGCGAGGCTGGCGGGCAACGCCGTCCCGCAGGCCGGGTCCGTTCCTCCACCTGCCGTCGTGATCGCGGTTGCGCACCGCGTGCTGCACTTGGCGCACAGGCCGCCAGCCGGCCGCCAGGCCCGCCTCCCGGCTGCTGACCGGGGTCGACTGTGCCCGCCGCCTCCCCTTGCCCAGACTGGCCGTCCGATTGACTCCCGAGTCTGCCATGACCCGCCCCATCGACCTGATCGTGATCCACTGCGCCGCCACGCCCGATGGCGTCCGGCTGGCCCGCGGCACACAACCGGCCACCGCCGTCATCGACGGCTGGCACGCCAGCCGCGGCTTTCACCGCAGCGAGGCGGCCCGCCGTGCCTTCAACCCCGCGCTGGCCGCCATCGGCTACCACTTCGTGATCGACTGCGACGGCACGCTGGACAGCGGCCGCGCCGAGGACGAAACCGGTGCCCATGCCGCCGGCCACAACGCCCGCTCGCTCGGCATCTGCCTGGCCGGCACCGGACGTTTCACCCCGGCACAGTGGCAAAGCCTGTCCACGCTGGTCCGGTCCCTGCGCGCCCGCCATCCTGCTGCCCGGCTGTGCGGCCACCGCGACCTGTCACCCGACCGCAATGGCGACGGCGTGGTGTCTCCCGCGGAATGGACCAAGACCTGTCCGGGCTTCAGCGTGGCCGACTGGCTGGCCGCCGGCATGCGTCCCGCTGCCACCGCCGTGACGGAGTAAGCCATGCCGCTCCGCGACCTGATTGCCAACCCGCGCAGCCAGCGCCTGTCGCACAGCAAGCTGTGGGCCAACATCGCCTGCGCTGCGGCAACCGGCCTGTTCGTCTACCAGGGCGTGCATGACATGCTGCTTCCGGAAACCTGGCTCATTTATCTGGGCCTGGTCGGCGGCTATGCCACCGCATTGCGCCTGATCGCCGCCTGGCGCGGCCGGGAGCGCCCCGATGCCTGACCTGCCGTTTTCCCTCTCGGCGCCGACCCGCTGGATGATCAGCCTGGGTGCCGGCGCGGTGCTGCTGGCCGTCGCCGGAGGCGTTGGCTGGCGGCTGGGCCAGCAGTCGGCGCAGGCCGAAGGCGAAGCCCGGCTCGCCCGGCTGCAACGCGACCATGCAGCCTGGCAACTGGAACAGCAGCAACGTACCCGTGCCCGCGAACACCAACTGGCCACCCGGGCCGCAGAACTGGACGCGCAGCTGCGCGACAGCCAGGACCGCCATGCCCGCCAGGCCCGGGTACTGCAACAAAGGATCGACGATGTCACCCGCCATTACCGTCCGGCACCGGACGCTCCGCCCGTTCCGCTGCCTCGCTGCGTGTTCACTCGCGGTTTTGTCAGCGTGTACAACGCCGCCATCGGCGCCGCCCCTGTGCCCGCAGCCCCCGCCGCCAGCGGCCCTGCTGCAACGACCGGACCCACCGCCGAGCTTGACGCCGGGGTATCACCGGCCGACCTCCTCGCCCATGTCACCGACTACGGACAACGCTGCCAGGACATCGAAAACCGGCTCAACCGGCTGATCGACTGGCAGCAGGCGCTGGCCCCGGCACCCCGGGCAGCGCCTCCGGCCGAATGACACCGCCCCGCCATCTGGCCCGCAGCAGGCACCGGGCCGGTGCTGCCTGTCTGGCTTGGCATCCGGCTCTGGCATCCATGCACCGTCACCGTTCCAGGCCGCAGCCGCCATATGCCCCGCGCCGGCTCCGGCCAGTCCGGCTGCCGGGCTGGCGGGCCCTTTTTCCACCCTTGCCCGTCCCCGCAGACAGGAGCCCGCAGATGAGCCTCGAACAAGCCTTCCAGCTTGCACTCAGCCTGGCTGCCGGCCTCGGCGGCCTGTGGATACGCCAGTTGCAGCAGGAGCTGACCGAGCTGAAACGGCAGAGCGAGCAGATCCGGCGCGACTACCAGCGCCGCGACGACGCCGCCAAGACCGACGACCAGCTGCTCGACATGCTGCGCGAGGTCAAAACCCACATCCAGCGGATCGAGGACAAGCTCGACCGCAAGGCCGACAAATAACCGCGCGCCGCTGTCCGGCACTCTCCTCCGAACCTCGCCAGTCATCCCCTGCCGGCCCCTGTGCATGTCCGTACAGGGGCCGTTTTGTCATGCCCCCCGGCCCGTACCGTTCCGGCGCGACCGGCCACAGTCCCTGACTCCGGTCAACTCTGCCGCCTGTCGGCCGCTGCGGACAATGCCCGGCATGGCTACTCCACTCACCGCTTCTCCGCTGCCGGACATGGCAGCACCGCGAGGATTCCACTCATGACCGCTCCGCTGCTGATTGCCCTTGAAGACGCCGTACTGGCCCGCCTGCGTGACGGCCTGGGCCGGCTGGCGGCCACCGTCGCCCCGTACGGCGGCGAACTCGACGTCCCCGCGGCCACCCTGCCGGACGGCTTTCCCGCCGTCTGGACCGGCTTTCACCAGGTGCTGCGCTGCGAGCGCTACGGCACCGGCCGCGACCGTTACAAGGCCGACGCCCGCCTGCTGGTCCGCCTCGCCGACCGTGACGTCCGCCCGCTGGCCGACGGCACCGCGGCGGCCGTACCCGGCGGCAGCGGCGCCTATCCGCTGCTCTACGCCGTGCAACGGCTGCTGACGGCGCAGGACCTCGGCCTGCCGGTCGACCCACTGGTGCCGGGCTATGTGCGCCGGCTGCGCGATGCACAACGCCAGCCGCTGCCGTTTGCCGCCTTTGCCTGCGAATTCCGCACGTCCTGGTTCGTCGATGCCCTGCCGGCCGGCCACTGGCCCGCCCCGCAGTCAGCCGACGATCCGGACGCCCTGCTGGCCCGCTATCACGGCCGTCTGGACGCGCCGGCGGCGGACTGGCTCAGCACGGCACTCAACTACCGCCTGACGCCTGGCGACGACCGCAGTGATGCCCGCGATGTTGTCGTGCACGCGGCGCACTGACCGCCACACCCGCTTTTTACCGGGGACGCGTCCCCACCCCCACCCGCCGGGCGTCATGTCCAGCACTCACCACCCTTGAAAGGAAACGCCTGATGGCCAGTCCGAACATCGGCTTCGACAACATCCCGGCCAGCATCCGCAAACCGGGCAAGTATTTCGAATTCAACACCAAGCTCGCCGTACGCACCCTGCCCGGCAACCCGCAGCGTGTACTGCTGCTGGGGCAGAAACTCACCACCGGCAGCCAGCCGGCCCTGGTTCCGGTCGACGTGTTCAGCGACACCGAGGCCGCCGGCCTGTTCGGCCGCGGTTCGCTTGCCCACCTGATGGCCCGTGCCGCCATCACCGCCAACCCCTACCTGCAGCTCAGCGTTGTCGCCGTTGACGACGCGACTGCCGGCGTGGCTGCCAGCGCCACGCTGACCCTGACCGGCCCGGCCACCGCTGCCGGCATGGTCAGCCTGCATGTCGGCGTACAGCGCGTTGACGTCGCTGCCGCGCCCGGCGACACCGCTACGGTCGTGGCTGCTGCCCTCAAGGCCGCCTGCGACGCCCTGCCCGACCTGCCGGTGACCGCCAGTGCCGAGGCCGGCGTGCTGACCCTGACCGCCCGCCACAAGGGTGCGGCCGGCAACGCCATTGCCCTCAAGGCCGTGACCGCTGCCGACGGCATCACCGCCAGCGTGACCGCCATGCATGGCGGCGCCCTGGACCCGGACCTGGCACCGGCCCTGGCCGCTGTGCAGGGTGCCGGCCACGACATCCTGGTCTGCCCGTTCGCCACCGAAGAAGCCCTGACCGCCCTGCGCAGCCACCTCGACTTCGTTTCCGGCCCGATGGAACAGCGCGGTGCCATCGGTCTTTACGGCTGGACCGGTACGCTGGCGGCAGGCACCACTCTGGCCGGCCAGAGCAACAGCGGTCGCATCAGCGGTGCCTGGCACAACGGTTCGCAGATGCAGCCGGCCGAAATCGCTGCCGGCTACGCCGCCGTAGTGGCGAGCGAGGAAGACCCGGCCCGCCCGCTCAACACCCTGGCCATCGCCGGGCTGGACATCACGGCCGTCGACCAGCGCCCGAGCCGCACCCAGCAGGAAAACGCCCTGCACGCCGGCCTGTCGCCGCTGGAAGTCGGCCCGGGCAACCAGGTGCAGATCGTGCGCGCCATCACCACCCGTACGCGTGACGCCCAGGGTGTCGACGACGTGGCCCTGCTCGACCTGACCACCATCCGCACGCTGGACTACGTCCGCCGCGCCTGCCGCGAGCGCATCGCCCTGCGCTTTCCGCGCGAAAAACTCAGTGACCGCACGCCTCCCAAGGTGCGCTCCGAACTGCTGGACGTGCTGCTGAAGCTGGAAGAACTGGAGATCGTCGAAGCGGTCGAGGCCAACAAGGACGGCCTGATCGTCGAACGCGACAGCCAGGACGTGAACCGCCTCGACGCCAAGATTCCGGTCGACGTGGTCAACGGCCTGCACGTGTTTGCCGGCCGCATCGACCTGCTCCTCTAACCCGGCCCCGGCCCGCATCCGGCGGGCCGGCCACACCCCGAACCCACTGGCGGGCCCGCCCCGCCCCAACGGAGAACCACTATGGCATTGCAGGAATACGCCGGCGCGATCGTGCTGGAAGTCAACGGCCAGGAAATCGAAGTCATCGACCTGAACGTGTCAGGCAAGACCGGCCGCAAGCTGGTGAAAACCATGAACAGCAGCGGCCGTGCCAAGGGCTTTGCCCGCGGCGTCAGCGAATACGAACTGTCGGTGACCGTCGCCATCCCGCTGACCGGCGACCTCGACTGGGAAGCGGTCGAAGGCGCCAAGCTCACCGAATTCCCGCTCACCCCGGGCGGCAAGCGCACCAGCTACCTCGACTGCTTCACGCTGGAAGTCGGCGAAAAATACGGCATCGAGACCGAGGCCAAGCGCGACATCAAGCTGCTGTCGCTGCGCAAGGTCGTGGAATAACCCCCGGCCACAGGCCGTGACAAGGCCGGCCATGCCGGCCTTGTTTTTGCAACACGGGCGGAAAGATGCCCTCCGGGTCCGCCCGGCAGGACGTCCGGCACCGGGCCACCGGTTCCCGCACTGCCCCGTGCCTTTGCGTTTCACAGGAGCCACCCCCGATGAATGCCCCCGCCGGGCTCCGCCCGTCTTCCTCCCCTTCTTCTCGCAACGTTCCGCTGAATACAGCCGAGCACGCCAAGGCCCTGTACGAAATCTCCAGACTGCCGGAAGCCCTGTCAAAGCGCGACATTCCGGCCGTACTGGCCGGACTCGGCGCCCTGGTGTCGCTGATTCCGGACAAGGTCAACCCTCTGGCCTCCGGCGCCAGCCTCGTCAACCTGAACACCACCCTGATGGCCATCGGCCAGGACTACCAGGCCACCGGAACCCTGCAACCCAAGCACTATCTCGCCCTGACCTCGGCCGTGCTGGACGTGGTGGGCTACTTCTCCGCCATGCTGGGGGCACCGCAGATTTCCGCCATCGCCAGGGGACTGTCGATCGCCACCGACCTTGCCGCCAGATCGGAAACGCTGAACCAGATCCTGACCGACCCGTACAACCCGGACAATCCGGGCTACAAGGCCCTGGGGAAGCAACTGGGCGCGCTGGCCGACGGCCAGTTCATCGACGAGGCTTTTGACACCGTCGGCCAGTGGATCCTGCCCGCCCCGTCAACCTCGCCCCATGCCCCGGCCCGCCCTGCAAAAACCGCCCCGCTGCTTCCCCGGCCGACCCCGTCCCGCCCCGCCTCTTCACGGACCGCTACCCGGCCGGCCCGCCGTCGCGCTACTGCGCCTTCCGGCACGAGCGGAAACGCCGGCCGGACCAACAAGGCTGCCGTCATCGCCGCCATGCACGCTGCCGGCATCACCGACCCGGACGAGCAGGCGATGTTCCTGGCCCAGGTCGACCACGAAAGCGGCGGCTTCAAGCGCCTGAACGAAAGCTTCAAGTACCGCAATGCCGGGCAACTGATGGCAGTCAGCAAAACGGCCCGCAAACACGGTACGGCAGCGGTCGAAGCCGCACTGGCCAGCGGGCCTGAAGCTGTAGCGGCGCTGATGTACGGCGGGCGCATGGGCAACCGGACGGCAGAAGACGCCTACCGCTACCGCGGTTTCATCCAGCTCACCGGCCGGGACAACTATGCCCACGCCGGCAAGGTGCTCGGCCTGGACCTGCCCAACCAGCCGGATCTGGCCGCCGACCCCGCCATTGCGGCCCGCATCGCCACTTGGTACTGGCAGTCCCGCCCCGGACTGGCCGAGGCCGGCCGGGCCGGCGATGTCAAAGCCGCTACCCGCCGTATCAATGGCGGCGACAACGGTCTGTCTGACCGGAAGGAAAAGTTTGCGCGCTACCTGCGCGAAGTACAGGCCGGCCGGCCGCAACCGGCAGGAACCCCGATAGCCCGAGCGCAGCCGGGGCAACCACCCGCGGCCGCCGGCCCGGCTGGCTCCTTGTCCGCCATGACGACACGCCCCGCCCTGGGCGCACCCGAGGCCGCGACCCTCGGACAGCTGCAATCCATGCTGTCACAACTCGACGCCATGGTCCGCCGCCTGTCTGCTGTCCAGCCCGCCACCCGGGAAGCAGAGGCCGGCCAGCTGGCCGCTGCCGTCAACCACGCCAACCAACTCACTGCCCGAAGGAGCTGACATGAGCTGGACCACTCATTTGCAAGATGCCTCGTTCCGCGGGGTACGCTTCGATTGCCAGCGTACCCAGGACGCCGCCCGGCGCGATACCGCCAGCCTTGAATACCCGTACCGTGACGGTGCCGATGTCGAGGATCTCGGCAGCAAGGCGCGCCAGATCCAGCTGACGGCCGTGTTCTGGGGCCCCGACTACGGGCAGCGCCTGCAACGCCTGCTGGACGTGCTTTCGCTTCCCGGTTACGGCGAGCTGGTGCATCCGGTATTCGGCTCGGTACCGCGGGCCCAGCTGACCGGCTACCAGGTCAGCCACGATGCCGAATCGCCGGATTACTGCACGGTCGAACTGGAATTCGTCGAAGCCACGCCGGCCGATCCGCTGTTCCTGCTGCAACTGCCGCAACAGCTGACCGCCACCCTGGCACAGCTGTCGCAGGCAGCCCGCGAATACGGCATCAGTACGTTTGCCGATGCCATCGACGCGCTGCGTGCCTCAGTGCCGATGGCCCGGCAGCTGGCCCTGCGCCAGGTCCTGCAGGGTACCCTGGGCACCTTGCAGGGCCTGCTGCCGGGCAGCATTGCCGGCACGCTGGATCCGCTGCTGGCACCGCGTGCCTTTGCCGGTGATGTGACGGCACTCCTGTACGGCCTGACCCGCCAGCCGCATTTTTCCGCAGTTGCCGGCCAGTCCGACTGGTGCGCACTGGTGGATACGCTCGGCCCGCTGCCGCGTCTGGCGGCACAGGTTGCCGACGGCAGCCACGAGGCCGGCGGACAGCCGGTACCGGCCGCAGCTGACGACGTCGCCATCACCGGCTCCCTGCTCCAGCTGCTGGTTGCGACTGCACTGGCCGACACCGCAGCCACCTTGCTGGCGGCCGAAGCCACCGCCCCGGCCCGTTCGCCACAGGAGATCGAACAACTGGCCAGCGACACCCGTGCGGCCTTGCAGGCTGCTTTGCAGGCCTGCCGCGACAGCCATCCCGTCGAGACGGCCCGTCCGGTCACTGAAGCACTGAAAGACGTGGCGCTCGGCCTGCAGAACGCGGCCATCGCCCTGATCGCTGCCCGTCCGCCGCTGCTGCAACGCCGGGTCGAGGCCGCCGGCAACCTGCACCTGCAGGCATACCGCTGGTACGGCGACGCCGGCCGGGCCGGCGAGCTGCTGCGCCTCAATCCGCAACTGCGCAATCCCAACACCCTGCAAGCCGGAGATTTTCTGCATGCCTACGCCCGTTAAACTGGACACCGCAGTACTTGATCCCGACCGGGTCAGCCTGCTGATCGGCGGCCGGGTCCACCGCGACTGGAACCGCTACGACATTGATTCCGACCTGCTGACGCCGGCCGACGCCTGGCAGGTCACGCTGGGGCTGCCGGACGGGCAGTTCCCGCCGCAGGTGACGCCCGGCGCGCCGGTAGAAGTCCGGGTCGGCACCGATACGGTAATGAGCGGCCGCATCGACGAAATCCGCCATGCGCTGACGCGCGGCCAGCACAACCTTGAAATCAACGGCCGCGACGGTGCGGCCATCCTGCTCGACTGCTCTGCCCCCCAGTTCAACGGCCGCCGGGCAGCACTGTCCGAGGTACTGGCCAGCCTGGTGCGCCCGCTGGGCATCACCCGCATTGCACTGCGCAGCCCGCACGACCCGGTGCTGGACAAGGTCGACACCGAACCCGGCGATACCGCCTGGGCAGTGCTGGCGCGACTGGCTGAGGCGCAGGGCCTGTGGCCGTGGTTCGAACCGGACGGCACGCTGGTGGTCGGTGGCCCGGACTATGCCGCCGCACCGGTGGCCAGCCTCGTCGTACGCACCAGCGGTGCCGGCAACAACGTGCTGTCGCTGTCACTCAGCCGCAACATGGCCGGACGCTATTCGGAAGTGAACGTGCTCGGCCAGAGTCACGGCACCGCCGCCGGCAACGGCGCTCATGCAGTGCTGGCAACCGCCTGCGACCGCGAGGTCGGCCATTACCGGCCGCGCAACGTGGTCGATGCCGACGTGGCCAGCGCCGAGGCTGCGCTGACGCGCGCCCGCAAGCTGGTCAACGACGCTCGCCTGGACGGCCTGAGCCTGGTGGCCGAAGTCGGTGGCCACCGCACCGCTGGCGGCGTGCTGTGGGCGCCGGGCCAGCGGGTGCACCTGCTCAGCGAGCCGCACGGACTGGACGCGGTGTATTTCCTGATGGCACGCAAGTTCCGCGGCGGTCGTGGCCTGGCGGCCACCACGGTCCTGACCTTGAAAGAAGACGGCATCTGGAATCCGGATGCGGCCGGCCGACAGGAGAATCCTCATGTGGCATGACATTGACCGCCGGGTCCAGCGCGCCCTGGCCGGCGTGCGCCAGGCTTTCCGTGGCGTGCTGGCGCAGGCCAACAGCCAGCCGCCGGTGCAGCTGGTACAGACCGATGCGCTGGCCGGCGAACGCCTGCAGGACAGCGAGCTGTTCCAGCACTACGGTTTCACCTCCACGCCGCTGCCGGGCACGATGGCGGTGGTGCTGCCGGTCGGCGGCAAGACCAGCCACGGCATCGTGGTTGCCACCGAGCACGGCAGCTACCGCCTGAAGGCGCTGCGTCCCGGTGAAGTGGCGCTGTATACCGACGAGGGAGCCAGGATCGTGCTCCGGCGCGGCCGGGTGATCGAAACCGACTGCGACGTGTTCCGCGTCAACTGCCAGACCTGGGAAGTCAACGCCGCCAGCCAGGCCACGTTCACCACTCCCAGCCTGACTGCCAGCGCCGAGCTGGTTGCCCAAGGGCAGATCAGCGGCAACGGCGGACTGGTGATCCAGGGCGGCAGCGGCGCGCAGGTGACCGGCAGCCTGAGCACCAGCGGCGACGTGGTGGCCGGCGGCACGAGCCTGATGCACCACAGCCATCCGGGCGATTCCGGCGGTGTGACCGGCCCGCCGCTCTGATCCTTGAGCCTTCTTGCCTCGCCCCGACTGGCCGAACCCGTGTTCGGCCGGTTTTTTTTGTCCGCCGGGGGACGGATTGTGCCGCTGGCGGACATCGCATCTGCCGTCGGTATCCAGTGTGGGCGACCGGGGTTATTGCGCCAGGCTGCACCCGCCGCCGGCCGGCACGATATCGTCCCCGGGGTCACAAGCTCGCCCCCCGGAAACCTCCCTCCGGCCATCGCCCCACATGCCATCCATCCAGAACCACCAGCCCGTCGCGGGCAGTCGCCTGCCAGTCACTGGCCGGCCCAGTGTGGCATGGCCCGGAACGCAGGCTGTGCCAGCGGCGGCAAGCCGGCCTGTCCTGCATGCGGAGTACACGGCCGGCGGCAGCCCCTGCCTTGCCCTGACTGCCGCCGGCGCGGCGGATGCATGCCCGTCGTCCTCTCCCGGAGGAGGGCTCCGCCTGCGGTTTCCGCACGTCCTGGCCCGTCGGTGCCCTGCCGGTCGGCCACCAGCCCGCATCGGCCGACAGTCCGGACGCCTGCTCGGCCTGCCATCACGGCCGGCTGGACACGCCGGCAGCAGGCATGACGCCGGTCAGGCTGTCGCCTCAGACCGGACCTGCCGGTTTGCGGTGGTGCGGCAGCCAGCAGGCTGGCCAGCGTCCCGGCTGCCTCCGCGGCGCGTCAGGCGGCCGATTGCCTGATTGCACCCCGGAACCCCGCACCAACTGACTCTTGCCACCTGAACCCCACCTCGCGCGCCCGCGACAATGGCCCGCATGGACGCCTATATCTCCCCGCTCACCGGCGATTACGCCGGTACCCGTACCGACACCCTGGCCAACGCGGTCTATCTGCGGCTGATGACGCCGCTGGGCAGCTGGTGGGCCGATCCCGGTCTCGGTTCCCGACTGCACGAACTGATGCGCGAAAAAGACCTCGCCCGCGTGGCCATGCTGGCGCGGCAGTACTGCGAGCAAGCGCTGGCACCGCTGCTTGCCGACGGCCGCGCCCGCCGCCTCGCCGTCAGCACGGCGCGCACCACGCCAGGCTGGCTGGAGCTTGCCGTCGAGGTCGAGGACGCCAGCGGTCGCGTGCAGCATTTCCAACATCCTGTGAGGGTCGCCTGATGCCGTTTGCCATTCCCCCGTTCACCAGCATCCGTGACACGCTGCTGCGTGATCTCAAAAACCAGCTGCCTGATGCCGACACCGGCCCGGACAGCGATTTCTTCGTGCGCGCCAGCGCCACCGCCAGTGCAGTGGAAGGGCTGTACCAGCACCAGGCCTGGCTGGTCCGCCAGATCTTTCCTGACAGCGCCGACCGCGAGTTTCTCGAACTTCACGCCCGGGTGCGCGGTCTGGTACGCAAGCCGGCCATTGCGGCCCAGGGCCAGCTGTGCCTGACCGGTACGCCCGGCGCACAGGTGCCGGCCGGCATTGCCGCCCGGCTGGGTAGCCAGCGCTATGTCACCAGTGCCGCCGCCACGCTCGACAGCACGGGCCAGGCCGTGGTGGCTGCCCAGGCCGGGATACCGGGCGTGGCCGGCAATGCGGATGCATCCACACCGCTGGAGCTGACCGCCGCACCACCCGGCGTGGCCAGCCAGGCCAGCATCGTCACCATGACCGGCGGTGTGGACGAAGAAACCGACGGCGAGCTGCTGGCCCGCCTGCTGGAGCTGATCCGCCGCCCGCCCGCCGGCGGCAACCGTGCCGATTACCGGCGCTGGGCACTGGAAACCCCGGGTGTCTCTGCCGCCTATGTCTATCCGCTGCGCCGTGGCCTCGGCACGGTCGACGTGGTCGTCACGGCGGCCGGTGACCTGCCCTCCGGCGCGACCCTGGCCGCCGTGCAGGCGCATATTGACGAATTGCGGCCGGTCACCGCCAAAAACTGCCTTGTGCTGGCACCGACGCCCAGGGTGCTCGACGTCAGCGTTGCCGTCCGCCTGTCCGGGCTGACGCTGGCCCAGGCGCAGGCCCAGATCAGCGCGGCGCTGTCCGAATATTTTGCCCGGCTCGCGCCGGGCGACACGGCCGTGCGCAGCCGCATGGAGGCGCTGGTCTCCGACATCACCGGCGTGGCTGACCGCAACCTTGAGCAGCCAGCGGCCAATTTCGTGCCGCAGGTGGACGATCGCGTCGTGGAATGGGCGCGGCTGGGAACCGTGACGGTAAAGGTCATGGCATGAAGCATCGCGATCTCCTCACCCTGCTGCTGCCACCGGGCAGCTATGCCGGCGACGGTCCCAGGCTGGCGGCCGAGCTGGCCGCCGACGGGGCGGCACTGGATGCCAGTCTGAACCAGCATGGCCGCATCCGTCGCGGCATCACGCCACTGTTTGCCGAACAGCTGCTGCCCGAGTGGGAGCGGATATGCGGCCTGAGTCCCCAGACCGACGCGCCTTATCTGGCCCGCCAGGAGGCGGTGCTGGCCAAGCTGACCGAGGTTGGCGGGCTGAGCATTCCGTACTTCACCCGCCTGGCGGCCAGTCTGGGCTACCACATTTCCATCCAGGAGCCGGAGCCCTTCCGCGCCGGCATCAACCGCGCAGGTGACCGGCTGTGGACGCGTGACATTTCGTGGGTCTGGCAGGTCGTCGTCCGCGGCGCACCGGTCCGGATCTACCGCTTCCGAGCCGGACAGTCGGCAGCGGGCGAGCGGCTGTGCGCCTTTGCCGACCCGGTGATCGAGTCGGTTTTCAACGAACTCAAGCCTGCCCACACCTTTGTTTATTTCGCCTATCAGGAGGCATGAATGCAGCAAATTGAATCCAGTGACGGATTGTTCCACGACGGCAACCCGGCAACCGGTGAACCCGGCACCATCGTCTCGGCCGCATGGCTCAACGGCGTGCAGGGCTCGATGTCCAACAGCCAGGCCGAACTGGCTACCCTGCTGGCTGCAGCCGGCATCAAGCCTGACGCCACCCGGCCAGGACAAGTGCTGGCGGCCTTGCAGGCCCTGTTTCTGGGCAAAACCGCCCGCTCGGCCGATTCGGCCGGTCTGGAAGGCCACCCGGCCAGTCATTTTGCCAAGGCCAGCGACCTCGCCCACCCCGGCAGCCGGCCCGGCCGGCTGGTGGTGACTTTCCGCGACACGCCGGAACCCGGCACGCTGGCCTGCAATGGCGCAGCAGTCAGCCGCACCGCCTACGCCGCCCTGTTTGCCGCCATCGGTACGAAATACGGTGCCGGTGACGGCAGCAGCACCTTCAACCTGCCGAACATCCCGGATGGCCATGCGCTGCTGGCGGCGAACGGGTCGGTGGTGGGCAGCCTATCGGTCGGAGAGGTGATTAGCCACACTCATACTGGTACCGCTCTATCTACCGGATCAGAGCACATCCATTTCAGTTCATCAGCCGCTTATGTGACAAATGGCGGGAATATGGCGGGTGGAGCAGGTGTTGGTACTGGTAGTCAAATACCAGCAGGTACGCATACCCATGCATTGTCAATTAACGCAACGGGAGCCACTACAAACAAGGCTGCCGGCATCAAATTGCTGGTCTGCATCGCCTACGAGTAAACATCATGAATACCACCACATCCCCGGCTCCTTTCCGGCTGGTCTGCAAGATTGACGCCGACGGCTTGTATGCCGGTCCGGTACCGGCCTACCTGTCCCCGCTTGACCAGACCTGGCCACTGCCAGCCAACAGCATCGCCATTGATCCACCTGCCGGAGAACTACCGGCCCATCACGCCTGGCAGCTCAATGCCCGCGGCGATGGCTGGACCGTCATTCCTGACTGCCGCAGCATCACGGCCTACGATACGGCCACCGGCCAGCCCTTGCCTGCACCTGGACTGGGCGAGTGCCTTCCGGCGAACGCCACCCTGCATGTCCCTCCCGTCGCGGGAGCCGGACAGGTCCGGCACTGGAATGCTGGACTGGAGCAATGGCAACTGTTGCCGGACCATCGTGGCGAGAGCTACTGGCTGGCCGATGGCAGCCATCATGTCATCAATGAAGCCGGAGACATGCCCCCGGAAGGCTCCTTCACCGAGCCCCCGCCCCCCACCATCGACCAGCTGCGTCTGTCGGCCCGCGACAGCATCAATATCTGGCGCGATGAGCAGGAAAGGTGCCGTCTTGAACATGCTGGCCAGGTCTGGGATACCGACGAAGCCGCCATGACGCGCCTCGACACGGTATTGCTGTCCGGCCGCAATCCTCTGGAAATCTGGACGTCGGCCGACAACACCGATGTCCCGATGAGCTTTGGCGACATGCAGGACCTGTTCGCGGCCATCGTCGAGCGCAACAGTGGAATCCATGCCCGCCAGCGCGAAATGAAACGGCAGGTGGAACGGATGGACCGCGCACAGCTGGAGGCTTTCCGGCCAGACTGGCCGGCTCCGGCCCGGGCATGACGGATGCCGGGCAGGCACCGCCTCCGCCTGCCCGGTCCGTTGTTTCATGCCAGTGACAAAACGGGTGCCAGCCGGCACATCCGGTGGTATTGGCACGATGGCAAAAGTGGTGCAACAAGGTGCCAGACCTGGCGCAAGGCTACAGAAGCCGCTCCGGTCGTCTGCCCCTTGCCCCTGGCACTGCTCCGGTACAAGCACCGGGTGCCCCTTCTGCAAAAACGCCCCGCATCGACATGTTCGACGCGGGGCGTTGTTTTTAGCGGAGCGCTTTACAGTTTGCCGGCCAGCTTGCGGTTGCGCAGGACGCACAGCAGGTCACAGGCAATGTGGGCGGCAGCGATGGCAGTGATTTCGCTCTGGTCGAACGGCGGTGACACTTCCACCACGTCCATGCCGACGAGGTTCACGTCACCCATGTTGCGGATGATCTTCAGGGCCTGGGCACTGGTCAGCCCGCCAGGAACCGGCGTGCCGGTGCCGGGGGCGAAGGCCGGGTCGAGACAGTCGATGTCGAAAGTCAGGTAGGTCGGGTTGTCGCCCACGATGGCAAGGATGCGGCGGATGGTTTCATCCACGCCGATTTCGTGCACGGTGGGCGCGTCCAGACGCTGGATGCCCATGAAGTCGTCGTTCCAGGTCCGGATGCCGACCTGCACCGAGCGGGCCGGGTCGATCAGGCCGTCCTTGACTGCCTTGTAGAACATGGTGCCGTGGTTCAGGCTGTCCGGGCTTTCATCCGGCCAGGTGTCGCAGTGGGCGTCGAAGTGGATCAGCGACAGGGGCTTGCCGTATTTTTCGGCGTGCGCGATCAGCAGCGGATAGGTGACGTAGTGGTCGCCGCCAAAGGTCAGCATGCGGGCACCGGCATTGATGATGGTGCGGGCATGGTTGACGATGCTGTCCTTGATGGTGAGCGGGTTGTGGGCGTCGAACCAGCAGTCGCCATAGTCCACCACGGCGAGGTCTTCGAACGGATCGAATCCCCACGGGAACGGCTTGAGCTCGGCCAGCTGCACGCTGGCAGCCCGTACCGCCTGCGGTCCCAGTCGGGCGCCGGGGCGGAAGGTGACGGCCAGATCCAGCGGAATGCCGCTGACGGCAACGTCCACACCGGTCAGGTCGCGGGTGTAGTTACGGCGCATGAAAGACAGGGCGCCGGCGTAGGTGTTTTCGATAGTGGAGCCGTACAGGCCCGGACGACGGAAGGCACCGTCACCGATGATTTCGGTCATGAAAGCACTCCAGGGGGAGGCACGCCGGCCAGTGCTGGCCGACGATTCCCGTCCATCTTGCAAGCCGACGGGTCAAGGCTGCCGCGCCCCTCGCGCGGAAAAACGCGGGCGAGTGTGCCGCGAGATGCGTGGTAACGCAAACATTGCCTCGACGAACGTTTTCGTCTTCCGGAGGATGCCCGGCCAGGCAGATGCTGCTCCTGCCTTGAGGCCTCGCGGTTGCCTGGTCTGCCGGCACCTGGTCCGTCCACCGGATGGTGCCTCCTGCCGCGGCAAGGCAGCCATCGCAGCAGCAGCCGGGTACCCGACGCCATCAATGCTGGTCGTGTGTCTGGAAAATACTCCGCTTGTCCGGCATCGCACCGGCATCCGGGTGCCGCATGAGCGTGGACGGAAGCTGTCTGCCAGGCTTTTTGCCAGACATGCCATGGCCCGCATGGGCTGACCACGATGCATGATGCCCCCTGCTGCCGGGCAGGCCGTCACCCGGCTGCGGACAAAAAAACACAGCCCGCCAGAGTGGACGGGCTGCGAAACTCCGGGACACGCTTTCCCGAACAGACAAATCAGAAGCTGTGGTTGTAGGTCACGTTTGCCTGATAACCGCCATCGTTGAAGCCCTGGACACTGGCGCCCAGGCTGTCGACCGGCGTGATGCGGTACAGCGCGCCGGCATTCAGGTTGAACTGCGTGGCACTCAGACCCTTGGCATGCACGGTAAACGGCGTGTTTTCGGTATTGAGACTGGCCGTAACGTCATAGCCACGCTTCTGGTAACTCACCAGTTGTCCACCCAGCGACAGCTCAAGCTGCTCGGTTGCGGCTCCGCTCAGCCCGACGGACAACACCAGTGCACCACCTGACTGGCTTTGACGCTTGACCGACAAGGCATCGGCGACCGACTGGCTGTTCGACTCGCTGAAGCCGTCCACCTCGGCCGAATACCCCACCACTTCAACAGCCGACTGCAACCGGAGACTGCCTGCCTTGCCGACATGCGCCAGCCCCACCCCGGCCAGCCAGGCACGGGAGCCCAGTCCCTTGACGTGGGCCGGACCATCGTTGGTCTGGCGGGTGACATCGTTGCGCTGCTCGCCATAACCCAGCCGGCCGGTCAGATACAGACCGCTGACACTGGCCAGCGGTTTGGCCAGCTGCACGCTACCGCTGTAACCGTCACCACTGCTGTTGAAATAGTCTCCGCCGACCTTGCCATGCTCCAGCATCAGGTTGCCGCGCCAGGCGATATCGCCAGCGGCAATGTCACCGTACCCCAGCCGGACCCCGGAAGCGCGCACATCGTACGATGCCTGTCCCGACTGGCTGCCGGTTTTCAGCTCACGGCTGAAGTAGCTGGCACTCAGACCCACCGGGGTCCGTTGCAGGTCGTCGGCAATGCCGGGGGCTGAATACAGGAGCGATGTCTTGACCTGATCCATCAACGATGCGTAGACCTCCGGCGAGAAGCGGGCGAATACGGCTCCCGTGTCTGCGCCAACGGCATAAGCCGCCGCCAGACGTTCCACCAGCTTGCCGCCGTAGAACTGCTGCACACCACCAGCGTCGCTGACCATCAGGTCCGACAGGATCCGGTTCTGGTTTTCAGTGCGTGCAACGCTGGCCAGGAAACCGCCGTAGCCACCCGCGCCCAGTCCGACCACACTGCCGCTCCCGAGGCTGTACACCACATTGCCCAGTCCGCTGTTCTGCACGCTGCCGAACTGGCCGCTGACCTTGCCGGGCTGCACGGCAAACAGCTGGATGGCCTCACCGGCCGCCACCGTGCCGCCGTTGTAAGGCTGCAATTGCAGGACAGCGTTGCCGGTAATGGACATGTTGC
The DNA here is from genome assembly GCF_000423285.1 of Laribacter hongkongensis DSM 14985. Lineage (NCBI taxonomy): Bacteria > Pseudomonadati > Pseudomonadota > Betaproteobacteria > Neisseriales > Aquaspirillaceae > Laribacter > Laribacter hongkongensis. The sequence goes on along the minus strand of NZ_AUHR01000005.1, from coordinate 228,844 downwards.
CATTTACCACGACCTGGTCGTAGTCACTGCCGGCCACCCGGGCACCGGCCGGATGCGGTGCCACCTGCATTTCGGTTGTCGAACCGGTTTGCAGGGCCAGATTGCCGACCGTTATCTGCCCGGGCGAGTTGCCCGGAGCCAGCCACGAATTCTGGCCCATTGTCACGTTGCCGTTGATCCGGCCGACGCCGGACACCAGCCCGCCCGACACCGTGGTTCCGGAGGCCGATACCGTACCGGCCAGCCCCTGGGTGACATCGCCAAGGTGCAGGACGGCTGCATCGGCCCGGTTGCTGGCCGAAGTATGGATGTTCAGGGTGCCGGTCTGCAGATTGCCGACGATATCCAGCCGGTTGCCACTGGTACCCGTCACGTCCAGCGTGCCGGTTTGCACGTTGGCGCCACCGTGTACCAGAAGGCGGGCAGTGCTGCCCGTCATGGTCAGGGCACCGGCGTTGCCGGTGTTGACGTTACCGCCGCCGGTGACTTCCAGCAGGGATGCACTGTTCAGGTTGATGTTGGCGGACTGCACGGCAGCGCTGTTCTGCACCACCAGCGTCGAGCCGGGCTGAAGGTCAACCCGCGGGAAGGCCAAGGTGGAATTGCTGTTGACCGTCACCGACGGATTGCTGGCCGGACCGCCGGCATTCGGCTGGGAGCCGACATTGAAAATGCTGTTCGGATCCGTGGAAGTCAGCGAGTCGTTGACCTGGAACGAGCCCTGATGGATATCCAGCACACCGGTGCCGCTGACATGGCCGGTAAACGAGCTGTCACCCAGGACCGTCAGCCGGTTGCTGCCCAGCGCAACATTGCCGGCACCGGACAGGTTGGTGATGCGTTGGTCGCCATTGAGCAGGCTCAGGGTGCCGGTATGGTCCTGCGTGCTGTTGACGGTTACGCCAACCCGTTCGGCCAGAATGTATGCACCGTCCAGTGCCACGGTCCCTTGGTCGATGATCAGGCTGGTCACGTCAAAGCCGCCCGGCTTGTTCAGGGTCAGCGTTCCGTCACCGGATTTGGTCACTGATCCGGCTCCGCTGAGCTGGCCGGAATAAGTGGAATTGCCGCTCTGCTTCAATGCCAGTGCATCACTTGCATTGGCCAGCGTGATCTGGCCGCTGCTGCCCCCGGTCAGGCCGGTCATGGTGATCTGGCGGGCACCGGACACGACAATGCGGCCGTCGTTGCCCACCGGACCGGTAGCGGTCAGGTCGGCATTGAGGCGGGTGGTGCCGCTGCCGGCGTTGCCAAGGGAGGCGACAGTCTGCGCGGTGTTGACCAGATAGTTGCCGGCATTGCTGACAGCCCCCACGGTATCGGTCGTACCGGCAATGAAGGTGGCACCGGAGCGGATGGTGATGGCGCCGGTATCAGCCAGCGTACCGCCACCAGTGGTATCAACCGTGCCGGCGCTGACGGTCAGCCCGCCGGTTGCAGTATTGGCACCGGTCAGCGTCAGGGTGCCGGAGCCGCCCTTGGCCAGCGCACCGGCGCCGGTAAAGCGGCCACTGTAGACGGAACCGGCATTCTGCCAGACCGTCAGCAGGGCGCCGGCGTTCAGGTCGGTCGTGCCGGCGCCGGTATAGCCCCCGCTCGAGGTGGCGTGGTTACCGGTCACTTCGATGAGGCCTTCGTTATCGACCAGGCCGGCAGCAAGGATGTCGGCTTGTTGGTTGATCGTGCCTCCCGCATCGTTGTGCACGCTGCCGGCACTCAACAGGGCATCTTGTAGGGTACTGGTACCGGTAGCGGTGTTGTGCAGCGAGGCAACCTACTGGACGGCATTGACCTGATAAATGCCGTTATTGGTGACTGCGCCCGTGGTGTCGGCTGTTCCGGCAATGAAACCGGCACCGGACTGGATGGTAATGGTGCCGCTGTCGGACAGCGTACCGCCCCCTGTGGTGTCAATGGTGCCGGCATTGACCTGCAAGCCACCGCCAAAGCCATTGGCATCCGTCAGGTGCAGGACGCCGTTACCGGTCTTGGTTACCGGGCCGGTGCCATTGATCTGGTTCAGGGTCAGTGCATCGGTTGCATTCGTCAGCATGATCCGGCCGGTACTGCTGCCGGTCAGGCCCTGTGTGGTGATCTGGCGGCTGCCGGATACCATGATGATGCCGTTGTTGCGGACCGGGCCGGAGGCCACCAGATCGGCATTCAGGCTGGTGGTGCCGGTAACCATGTTGTCCAGCGAAGCGACGGTCTGTACGGCATTGACCTGATAGCTGCCGGCGTTGCTGACAACCCCGACGGTATCGGCCGTACCGGCAATGAAGGTGGCACCGGACTGGATGGTGATGGCACCGGTATCGGCCAGCGTGCCGCCACCAGTGGTATCAACCGTACCGGCGTTGACGGTCAGCCCGCCGGTTGCGGTATTGGCACCGGTCAGCGTCAGGGCGCCGGCACCTGTTTTGGTCAGGCTTCCCGTGCCGGTGAACCGGCCGGCAAAGGTTGAATCCCCGGTCTGGTCAAGCGTGAGCGCAGCCTGCCTGGTTGTCCCGTTGACATTCAGGTTCGTCAGTTCGAACTGACCGGCGCCGGTCAGCTGGCCGGTGTGCACCTGCTGCGTGCCGACGACAACCCAGTCACCGTCGTTCTCCACCGTCGCGGCGGTAATGTCGGCATTGTCACTGGCAACGATGCCGTTGCCGGCAACGGTCATGAAACCTTGCTGCCACCTGCCGGCATGGGCATTGACGATGGCACCGGTCACACTGACCTTGCCCATGTTGGCCAGCAAGGCATTACCCTGGTTGGTCAGGCTGGACAGGCTGGCATCATCCCCCAGCAGCAGGGTGCCGCTGTTGCTGACATCGGCTGCGCTGATTTTTGCGCCGGCCGCCGTACCCAGACTGCCGCCACTGGCAACGCTGACACTGCCGAGGCTTTCGGCTCCTGCCAGCAGCAGGCTGCCGCCATTGCCGACCGTGACCGGGCCGGCAGCAGCAGGATCAAACAGGCGGCCGGTGGTATTGCCGTCGCCGGTCAGGACACTGCCCTGGTTGACGGTAATGCCGGTCAGGCTGTTCTGCCCGGTCAGATACAGGGTGCCGCTGTAGCCGGCAGCACCAATATTCAAGGCGCCACCGTAGATATTGCCGCGCATGTAGGCCACGTCGTTGACGGGCTGGCCGTTGACTTCCTGCTGGCTGTCGAACACGACCACATTGCCGGTCTGGCCGTTGAGGTTGATGGCGTTCATCCACTCCACCGAACCCAGTCCGTATTCGGAGCCGAATACCAGGGTGGAATTCGAACTCAGGTAGCTGCTGCCCCATACCAGGGTTTGCCCGCTGTTGGGCGAGTTGGAGGTCCGGCCAAAGTTCAGCTGGATGCCATCGGTCGTGCCAGCGGCAAAACCACCGGCACCATTCCAAGAAATTTGCCCAGGAACAACGGAGCCGGCTTTCCGCGTCACGTTTTCCGACAGCAACAGGACACCGGCGTTGAAATGAGGGCTGATGCCGCCGCTGATGCTGCCGATGCCGTTAAAGACGATGCTGCTGTCGTCATGGATGCCTTCTCCCAGCGTGGCTTCCAGCGTGGCACCGGAAATCATGGTCTTGCCGGTATAGGTATTCGTACCGGCAAACTGCACCAGCCCGCCACCGGCAATCTGCACGTCGGCTCCCCTTCCGGATGCATAAGAGGCGCTGCCGATACTGGCGGCGCTATCGTCGGCGATGCCGCCTTCTATGCGGATCGTGTTGCCAGCCCCCGGGCTCAGGGTCACGCTGCCGCCTTTCATGACGAAAATGTCGGCTCCGGAGGCATCGCCGGCCGCCCCGTTGTTGTTACTGGAGCCTGCCAGTGCGGTGTTGTCACGGAACAGGGCATTGCCGGAGATGGTCAGGCTGCCGCCGGCACGCACGAAGATGGCGCCGCCATAGCCCGATCCGCCACCACCGCCGGTGTTGTCGCCACTGCTGCCAGCCCCGGCGCCAAAACCACCATCACCACCGGAACCTGCATCGCCATTCTTGGCGTAACCGGTCGATCCCCCTTTGCCACCGGCTCCGCCGGATCCGCCACCGGCGCCGAAGCCTCCTTTGCCGCCATCACCACCGGCGCCCCCCGTACCACCTTCGGTAAAGGACAGGCCGCCATCACCGCCATTGCCGCCACCGCCGCCATTGCCGCCACCGAAGAATTCGGCCCCCTTGCCACCATCACCACCGCCCCGGGCGCGGGTACCGTCATTCAGGCCTTTGACCCATTCGGCAGAGTTGGCAATCTGGGTGGCCAGTTCGACGCCGGCAACAACCGATTTGGCAACCAGTGCGGCACCGCTTGCAAACGAGGGAAACGGTGCATTGGAAAATGCCGCAGAAGCTTCAGTCACCGCATCAGCCAGATCAATGCCGGCTTGTGCCGTATCCTTGATCAGCTGATAGTTGAACGGTACGCCACGACTGCCGTCGCCCCCGTTGCCGCCACGCCCGCCAGCGGCGTTGACCGGGGTCATGTGCCCCTAGTTATTGGCATCCTGGCCACTGAAACCCGCCAAGCCTTCGCCGTCGGTGAGATAGGGCAATACCGAATTGGCATCGTTGCCGTTCTTGCCATTGGTGCCCGGTATGCCAGCTGGTTTCAGCCCGTTCAGCGAGCCACCGACGTTGAGCGGTGAGTTGGCAACAAACCCCTGCACGGTACCGGTCAGGGCCTGATCGAAGGTCACCTGGTTACCATTGATCGCAACGATTTTGGCGCCATCCGGAATGCCGCTGCCCGTTACGGTCATGCCGACCTGGAGGCCGCTGACAGAAGCCAGCGTGATGCTGCTGCCGGACTGGGACTGTATGGCCGACGTCACAATGCTGGCCTTGTCCTGCATATCGGCAGTCAGGGTATTGCTCAGAGTGATCAGGCCGGTTGCCGGATTGTAGTTCTGGATGGTGGTACCGGCGGGAATGCCGTCGCCACTGATCGTACTGCCAATCTGGATCCGGGCATCCGGCGAGGCCAGCAGAATGGTATTGCCGCCTGCTTGACCGATCTGGGCAACACTGGAAAAACCCAAGACATTCTGGGGCAACGGTTTGCTAAGGGTGACCTGGTCACCATTAATGGCCGTTACCACGGTACCGGAGGCAATACCGGTCCCGGTCAGGGTCATGCCGACCGACAAGCCAAGTGAAGCCGCAGACAACTGGATGGTATTGCCGGACCCAACAACAAACTGGGACGCATTGAGTTTTGGCGTACTGACAAAAGTCAGGCTGGCAGGAGAAATGGTGCCGGTCACTGCCTTGCTCAAAACAACCGACGTAATGTTGTTGCTGCTGTCCCGCTGGACATCCGTGACCACCGTTCCGTATGGAATGCCCGCCCCTTGAACCACGGCCCCCATCTCGATCCGCCCTCCCTGCCCCAGATCGGTCAGGGCCTAGCCGGTAATGACGGAAGTCGACGAGCTGGCACTGACTGACATGGATCCGGTCAATGTCTTGACTGATGTATTGCCAAGAGTCAGCGCAGAATCAAGCGTAACAATGGAGCCATTAATGGCGCTGATCCGGGCTGTTCCGGTTGTTCCATCCAGAGAAACCTGCTGCCCTACTTTAAGCGGAGTGGTATTGCTGCCAATATCGATCGTGCTGATGGATTTTCCATCGCCTCCAATAACCGGAACAACATTGAATGCAGAGAACGCAACAACATTGGCTTGGCGCTGAACCAAGGCAATATTTGCACTTTGCAGACGGACATCAGGAGTACCACCTCCATTTCCGCCTTCAACAACATTGCCTGTGAATTGCACATTACTCAAATTAAGTGCCGCACCAGCATTGACAAAAAATACACCACCCAAACCAGCTCCACCTCCACTGCCGTCTCCGCCCTGTGTATGGAAATCGGTGTAGGTAACCTTGTCGGTTTTCGGGGCAGCATTACAGCCTGCAATACCGACTCCGATCATGCAGCCAGTTCCCCCTCCTCCGGAAAGAACCGTAATTCCCTGCCCATTGAAATACATGTCCAGATCTATGGCAACCGGAGCTGTGGCATATGCCATGGCGCTTGATAAAAACATCAATCCGGCAGAAACACCCAACACTGATTTTGAACGACTGGCCTTGCCCTTTGCCTTTGTCAATTCGGAAACAGCCACCCAGCAGCCAATGGTGGCATTCCACACAACCCGAAACACGTGATTCAATGAAGATCGACGCACAATAAACTCCAGTTAAAATCAGCCAGTCAATTTCATGGACAAAAGAATCTCCCTGCCAACCGATGACAAAAAACGTCTTGTGTCATGCATTTCTCAGGCTGAAGCTTTAAAAAATCAGGTAAAAAAGACGACGACCCATTGGGCCATCAAAAACAATGAGGCAAATCCGTTATCAGGGTTTATTGGATCCTCACAACAATCATGGCAATTTGGATTATGTAAAAACAAGGAAGACTGCGTTGATGTCTGACAGAGAAAAATCCGCTGGCGATGCAACGCAACCAGGACAGCGGACCAGTCATTTCTTTCGACAGATTTTGGTCATGTGATGTGTCCTTGCGAATGGAAGATGGCTTGGTTGCTTCATGACCTGCCTTCTAGTGCAAAACAAAGCCATAAATGACATCATCGTAACAACCGGAATCGACCGCAGAACTTACCAAACCTTACATGACGCCTTTTTTTTGCCTGTCACGCCCCATGTCCATGTTTTTTGCATGGATGCTGTCGTTACTGTCCTTTTTCTGCCTGATGCAGCCAGTACACGCATCAGCATCCGGAATACCTTTTACGTGGGCTGTTGCGAGCGACCCCGAAAATGCGCTAACCATCGAAACCCTGCCCGGTCGACATTTCAGTCCGGGGCACGGCATGCCGGCCCTGGGTTACCGGCAGGGTACGACCTGGCTGCGCCTGGATATTCCGGCCCCGGCGGGTCCGCCCGATTACGCCTGGCTGGAGTTACGTTCGGCGGTACTGGATGACGCAGCCCTGTTCCAGCGCCAGCGCGGAGGCGAATGGACAATCCAGCAGGCAGGAGACCGGCTGCCTTTTACGCTTCGGCCACTGGATTACCGACATCCGGTATTCCGGATCAGCCGGGAAGATGGGCAGCCTGTTACGGTCTACCTCAGACTGCGCGGTACCAGTACATTGAGTTTTCCTTTGGTATTGCACACCCCTTCCGGATTTGTCTCCCGACTTGCACGCGAACAGCTGATGTTCGGCGTGTTCTATGCCATCCATCTCGTATTGCTGGCCACCAGCAGCTGGTTCTGGTGGCGGACCCGCAACCGGGCTTATGCCCTGTTCAGCGCCTGCGTATTCACCAACCTTGTCTGTACGATGTGCGCCGAGGGCCATGCCTATCAATACCTGTTTTCCGGGTATCCGATACTGGTCGAGGCGCTGTATGTCCTCAGCTGGTTCGGGCTGACTCCACTGGGGCTGATATTTGCCTGCCAGTACCTCGGTCTTTATGACGGTCGCTGGTCTGCGCTTGCCCGATCGGCCAGCGTCTTTGCCGTTCTGGTGGCCGTCGCCTCGGCGCCCTGGCTGATTTTCAGCAATGTTCCCTGGCTGCGCCCGCTGTATTTCTTCTGGGCATTGGCAGTCAATATTGCCCTGCTTGCGGTCTCTCTGGGACTCATGGCCGCGGGAAACCGTCTGGCACGCACGCTCGCCTTCATGATGACAGTACTGCTGGCTGGCTCCAGCATGCGGCTGGCCCGCAACCTCGGACTGATCGAGCCTGGCCTGCTGGCCGACAATGCCCATTATCTCGGCATGATGTCGTTCTATCTCGTCATGAACTCTGCCATTACCTGGCGCTATACCGATCTGCGGGCTGAAAAAGAAGCTGCACAGGCCGAAGCCTTGCGGGTGGCACTGGAAGCCGAAACCAGGCTGGAGCGTGAAGTGGCCGAGCGGACCCAGACGCTGAAAAGCGCCATGGAACAGGTCGAATCGGCCCTGCTGCTCGAACGCCGGGCCCAGCAGCAGCAGCAGCAGTTTCTGGCCACGGTATCGCACGAATTGCGCACCCCGCTGTCGGTCATTGACAGCGCGGCCCAGAATCTGGTGCTGGGCACCGATATGACCAGCACTGCTGATGCACAAACACGCCGCCGCTATCAAAAGATACTGAATGCCAGCCAGCGGCTGACCCTGTTGCTTCAGGATGCGCTGAGCGAACCCCGCTTTGACCTCCAGCGCAGCCGGTTCGAGCCTTCGGCCTGTTCACCGCGCGCACTGCTTGAAGATGCAGCACGCTCTGCCCGCATCGTGTCGGACGATCATCTAGTCCGTGTCGACGGAGCCCAGCTGCCCGATACATGCTGGTGTGATCCGGCCCTGACCACTCTTGCCTTGCGCACCCTGGCGGACAATGCAGTCAAGTACAGCCCCCCGGGGTGCGAGGTGATACTGACCGGACGCATGGAAGGCAAGATACTGGTACTCGAAGTCATCGACAACGGACCAGGCATTCCTCCTGACGAGCTGCCGCATGTTTTTGATTACGGCTTTCGCGGGAAAAATGCCGATGGTCATGCCGGCACAGGACAGGGGCTGGCTCTTGCACGCCAGATGCTTCTCTGGCAAGGCGGTACGCTCGACATGGAAACACGGTTGCAGGGAGGCTGCCAGGCTACCCTCAGGCTGCCTGTCTTGCAGCATCAGGCCAGTTCCACTGCAACAGTCAGTACATAACCTGAACGATGGGCGGTTTTCAGCGGTAGTTCATGACCGGCAACGAGTCTCCAGCGCTGACGCAACCGGCTGACCTGGGTGTCGAGCCGTCGCTGGTCAAACTCCAGCCACTCATGGCCTTGTGCCTGCACAATGTCTTTGCGGCTGACCGCATTTCCCCTGGCTGCGGCCAAAACGGACAGCAACTGCCATTCACCGGTTGAAAGCTCCAGTATCACGCCATCTGGCGAACGCAATGCAAGGGCCGCCTTTTCAAGAACCCAGCAATGACGGAGCGCCCTGCGCGCCAGTGCATGTAATGTGGCGTCCAGCTGCAAAAGATTGACCGGCTTGACCAGGTAATGGTCCGCCCCGCCATGCAGGCCAGTGACAATATCATGCGTGCCGCTACGGGCAGTCAGCATGACGATACCGCACCGGGCGGAGTGTTCACGCAGGCTGGAAACAAAATCAAAACCCGATCCGTCCGGCAACATGACATCACAAATAGCCATCTGTACACGATCAATCAGGCTCATGGCTTCGGCAATGGTCGATGCAGCTAGTACATTCCAGCCCCGGGCGAGCAGAAAGCATGACAGCTCATCCTGCAGCTCCAGCTCATCTTCCAGCAGCAGCAAAGGATCCGTCATTTTCAGGGGGTATCACTTCTTGACCATGAGATGGGCGATCATACCGAAGGAGCCACCATGACGATATGCGTCACCGGCATATGACTACTATTGTCAACTTTTGGACTGTTTGGGCAATGAACAAACTACTGCAATCTCATTGCCTGACTTACTCAAAAACCACTGAAGATCTTCCTCCCTATACACTCCGGTATCAACGATCAGTCTATGCAGGTTTTCTTTTGTCACAATCTGGCCATTGATAAAATAAGCATCTATTTGCTCTCCTGAGCGGGTTTCAAAACGTCCGTTGACTGTAAACGGCTTGTTTTTAACCATCACATATGCCACATCCATGGCGCTGGCAGCCAGAACTTTCGAATCCATGTAAACAGTTGCATCCTGCTCACCACGAACCAGTCTCTTCAAGGCAGGCAACTCGGCATCCATGCCAACAACCATTACTTTGTTTTTGATACCGTAATCCTTGATCGCCTCTATGGCAGCTTCTGCCAAGACATCATTATGAGCCAGCACACCATCAATTTTACCGTCACTTTGCTTGAGTATTTTAGTCATCAAATTTTTTGCCTGAACCGGAGACCATCCATCAACATACTCATCTGCAACAACATTAATATTTCCACTTTCGACATATGGCCTGATGGAGTCATTTACTCCATTAGAAAGAGGCATGGTATTAATATCTCCTTCATCCCCTTTCAACATTGCAACATTACCTCTTAATATCCGTTCAGCAGCAAAATCCCCCAGAGATTTTCCGATCTTGTACGTATCATAACCAACAAAGAAATCAAACCCTCCCATCGGGACTGGTCGGGCATACATGATTACTTTCACGTTCCGGGAATGTGCCAGATCCAGAATACCTGATGCATCGTCAGTATTTCTTGGCACAACAACCAGAACAGAAGCTCCAAATCTTCACAATCACTCTTTTGCGATTTTTCTTTTTCATTCTTGTTTAACCGCGCATCAACCTCCAGCCCCAGTTCTTTCGCATGGCCCTTCATCATTTCCATTTCATACGGCCAACGCTTAGCTTCTCCAACGCCGAATGAAATACCTACTTTTTCTTTTGCAGTATTTTCAGAACATCCCCACAAAAATACAGACATCAGCCAACAAACAAAAACACGAGCAAGACTTGAGCGTTTCATTTCTGGACCACTAAAGATGTGTTGGAAACCATTTCTGGCTCATACAGCAATACACCGCCACAGCAAAGCCAATACTAATCAAAATCAAGTCAACAAACACCATGTCTCGCATCATATAATCCTGCCCCAGGATTTCAAAACACATTCAAAAAACAACACCAAAGACAAATTGCAGCAATTGACAAAAATCAAAGAAAAATGTTAATGAAAGATGACTGACAAAAAACACTAACAGATAACCAAAACAGCGAATACATACAAAAAAACACAACAAAAGACAGTGACATGAAAAACCAGAAAAAATTCAATACCTCATTGATTTTCTTGGGGGTCGTCATATCAATACTGGTTGTCTTCATCATCCTGCTAATGAGACATGTTCAAAGCCTCCTTGAGCTGGACACAAAAATCAACCTGACAGAGATTGTCTCTCAGAACAAAGAATCCATCACAAACAGGCTGACCCTGAACATCCAGTCTGTCGAAGTTTTGGCCAGCCAGTTATCAGACGAAATAAAATACAAACAACTTCTGGATAAAAATCTGGACATCCAAGAAGCCATAAATGAATTTGACATAAGGACAAACAGCAACAATGTTTTCATTGCCAATGCAGCAGGGACTGTATTCAGAAAAAACAGGCAACCCATATACATCACCAGCAGGAAATATTTCAGGACATCCATGACCGGCAGATCAAACATATCAGACCAAATAATTTCGCGACTCGACGGAGAAGATATATTCATCATATCAGCCCCCATAATGATAAAAAACACCCCTATCGGATCAGTACAAAAAATACTGACAAAAAGTGAAATGTACCAAATGGCATCCCTACCATTGTTTTCAGCAAATGGTTATATCTACATTGTTGACGAAAAGGGATATGTAGTCATACATACATCGCACAATAGTTGCCAGAAAAAATCTGACAATTACTTCAGGGACCTGCACGCAAGCGGCAACCCTGAGCAGGCAGAGAAAATCCGGTCAGACATCACCGCAAAAAAAAGTGGCCTCATTGAGACTACTGTTTCCGGCGTAAAGATATTTACCTCCTATACTCCAATTGACAAGGCACGCGGCTGGTATTTGGTTGTCAGTGTCCCAGTATTGACCGTATCTCCCAACGCCAATATTGTCATACACCTGTTTTATGCAATATTGTTTTTTGTAACATTAATATCAGCAATAAGCATGGTTTATTTTTTGATTTACAAAAACAGGCAGCAAATGCAACTGGAAAAAATAGCATTCGTTGATCCGGTTACAGATGGAAATACTTATAGCAAATTTCTCATAAACGCAGAAAATTCAATAAAAGAGCCAGACAACAAAACACGCTCGATAATCAAGGTCGACATTGACAATTTCAAGTATATAAACAAATTTCATGGCTTTGATTTCGGAAACACTGTTCTGAAATACACATATCAAAAATTTGCCAATCAATTAAGGCAACACGAACATATTGCAAGAATATCTGACGACAACTACGCATTACTGCTGGAGGACATCTCCCCGGAAAGGCTTTCAAACCTGTTTGACCCGACGTCACACAAAGACGCCAGCATCTATTTCTCTGCCGGCATCTATCAAGTAAATGATCCCAGGAAAACATAAACACCATGCTTGACAAGGCTGCAATTGCAGCCAAGAAGGTCAAGGGTTTGATCAACAAACATTATGCTTTTTATACAGAGCAGATGGAAGCCGCATCAATTCATAATGAAAAACTGAAATCAAGCATAAAAACAGCTTTTGCTGCCGATGAATTCGTGGCTTTCCATCAGCCTAAAGTTGATATTTCAAGCAACAAAATAACCGGCTGCGAAGCTTTGGCTCGCTGAAAAAAACCAGACGGGAAATTCATATCACCAGGTGAATTTATCCCATTATGCGAACAAACCGGCATGATCATAGAACTGGACATGATCATCTACGAAAAATCACTGAAATTTCCGAGAAACAACCTAGACAACAATATCCCGTGCGTCCCTGTTTCCATCAATTTCTCAAAACTGCATTTGGCCAGTGAAAATTTCTTCCAGAAAATAAAAGAAAAGCTGAACAAATATGAAATACCACCAAAACTCGTTGAAATAGAACTAACAGAAAGCGCATTGTTCAGCGACTTTGACATCATGTGCAGGTTCGCAAGGCAGTTGCAAGAGCATGGATTTTTGGTAGCAATGGATGATTTTGGCTCCGGATATTCATCATTAAACATGCTCAAAAACATGCCCATTGACATACTAAAAATAGACAAAGAATTTTTAAGCAGCTCGGCGGATAACACCAAAAGAGACATTATCTTCACCGGCATTGCCAAAATGGCAAACAGCCTTGGCTTATCCATTGTGGTAGAAGGAGTGGAAACAGCGGATGACGTCGAGCTGATGCAAAAAAGCGGCTGCCATATTGCACAAGGCTATTATTTTTCCAGACCCATTCCGGAAGATGCTTTCAGTTCAGCATTGCGAAACGGCACAATAAAGCCATCGTGATTTTCACGAAACCGCTGAAGCCACAGTCACGTCAAAATGCTTTTCACATAAAACGAACGGTCGCAATGATCTTCATGATTTAGCGTAGAATGCCGCTTCCGCGCCCCGTGAGACCGATCGGTGGCGTCTTTTGCTTCGACTGTTACTCGAAAGTCACAACATGGACTCCCTACGCGATCCCGAGCACGCGCTTGTCGTGCTATCCGGAGGTCAGGATTCGACCACCTGCCTCTATTGGGCTCTGTCCCGCTTTGCACAGGTCAGCGCCATTTCCTTTGATTATGGCCAACGACACCGGGTCGAGCTTGATGCCGCACGAACCATTGCCGCAATGGCCGGGGTCGGACACACGATCATCCCGATCAATACCTTCTCTGCCCTGGGGGGTAATGCCCTGACAGACCAGCAGATGTCACCGGATACGGGGCCTGATGCAGAGACCTTGCTGCCCAATACCTTTGTGCCGGGCCGAAACCTGGTTTTCCTGACATTTGCAGCAGCCTGGGCCTGGCCTCGCGGTATTCGCCACATAGTCACCGGTGTTGCACAGACCGACTACTCCGGTTATCCCGATTGCCGCGAAAACACCCTGCGTGCGCTGGAACTGGCCATCAACCTGGGCATGGAATCACGCATGCGGTTGCACATGCCACTGATGTTCCTGTCCAAAGCCGACACCGTTACGCTGGCCCGGACCGTCGGAGCCATGCCGGCACTGGCTTTCAGTCATACCTGCTACGCCGGTGCCGTACCTCCCTGCGGGCAATGTGCGGCCTGCGTATTGCGTGCCAAGGGTTTTGCAGAAGCAGGCATTCCTGACCCCTTGCTGAACCGGCTGGCAGGAGTCTGACATGCCTTGTCTGCATCAAGCCTGTTGCGGTTTTGAAGCCGCCCGCAGCCTGCCGCTGACCAATGGAACAAACCAGCGGCACGGCCACAGCTTTCGCCTGCATGCCCGGGCCGACATGCCTTTGCCGGATCTGCGCGAACAGCTGGCCCGTATCGCTGCTCCGCTGAATTACGCCGATCTGGATCATTACCTCAGCCATGCGGATGACCAGTCCCTGCTGAAATGGTTTGCGAGTCAACTGCCTACACCTGCCGCCCTGTCGTTGCGCTCGGCCCCCGGGCTGGAATCGGAACTGGACCCTGACGGTCAGCGACGCATCTGCATCTTCGGCCACTTTGACGCAGCTCACTGGCTGCCCCATGTCCCGGCCGGACACCAGTGCGGCCGTCTGCACGGACACGGTTTTGGCGTACGCCTTGTCGCCGATGCAGGCCAGCATGATGCAGCTGCGCTGTACTCTGCCTGGCAGCCACTGCATGTCACCCTGCACCACCGCTTGCTGAACGACATTGCCGGTCTGTCCAATCCCACCAGTGAAATGCTGGCCTGCTGGATCTGGCAGCAACTACAGCCATCCCTGTCCGGCTTGCAGGCTGTGGAAGTGTTCGAAACGGCTTCGGCCGGCAGCCGCTATGACGGGCAAGGATTCCGGATCTGGAAAGAGCAGCGTTTCGAGGCTGCCGTGCCATTCGATCATGCGGGGCGCTACACCGGTCACAGCTACCTTGTACGCTTGGTACTAACAGGGATCATGAGTAACCACACAGGCTGGGTACGTGATTTCGGCGAGATCAAGGCACGCTTCAAGCCCGTGTATGCACAGCTGGATCATCATCCCCTGGATCGTCTGCCCGCCATTGATGCAACTGACTGTGCCGGTATTGCCCGGTGGATTGCCCGTGAGTTTGCCGAATCCGTACCAGAGCTGTGCCGGATCGACCTGCTTGAAAATCCTGACGAAGGTGCCGTGCTTTTCCTGCCGGCACCCAAGGGGCAACAGTCATGACCTACACCGTCAAGGAAATCTTTCATACCCTGCAAGGCGAAGGCGTACATAGCGGACGTGCTGCCGTGTTTTGCCGTTTTACCGGCTGCAATCTGTGGAGCGGCCGCGAAACCGACCGGGCACAAGCGACATGCCAGTTCTGTGATACCGATTTTGTCGGCACAGGACCGGACGGAGGCAAATTCGCCTGCGCCCGGGAACTGGCCGGGCGCATCGCGGACAGCTGGGCAGGAACAGGCGGCACCCCCTACGTGGTCTTTACCGGCGGCGAACCCCTGTTGCAGCTCGATGAAGAACTGATCGAAGCCATGCATGCCCGAGGATTTGAAGTAGGAGTGGAAACCAACGGCACCATTCCTGCCCCACCCGGAATTGACTGGCTGTGCGTCAGCCCCAAAGCCGGCTCCGGGTGGGTACAGAAACAAGGCGATGAGCTCAAACTGGTCTATCCGCAACCCGGATTACTGCCTGAAACGGTGGAGTTGACCGGTTTTTCCCGTTACTGGCTACAGCCGATGGATGGACCTGAACAAACGATGCATATCAAGGCTGCCATCGGCTTTTGCCTGCTTCATCCGGACTGGCACCTGTCTTTGCAAAATCACAAGCTGGCAGGCATCCGCTGAATTTTAAAAAAGAGAATGAACATGAACCTGCACGACGAACTCAAATCCCTTGGTTCCGGGAAAACCGAATACCGCTACGATCAACCCGATGCAGCCTTGCTTGAGCGCTTCCCCAACCCTTATAACCGGCCAGAAATCAATCCAAACCAGGTCTCTGGCAAACTCAACATTACCTGCCCTGAATTTACCAGCCTGTGCCCGATTACAGGACAGCCTGATTTCGCCATCATCGTCATTGACATGGAACCAGCAGAATGGTGCGTAGAATCAAAATCACTCAAGCTGTATCTGGGCTCATTCCGCATGCATGGTGAATTTCATGAAGCATGCATTTGCCGGATTTGCAATGACCTGGTAAATCTTTTGCACCCAAAGTGGATTCGTGTAGAAGGACGCTTTACTCCGCGCGGCGGCATCCCGTTATGGCCAGTTGCAGAATGGAATGCTGCATAAGACCCATTCCGGTCCTGAAACAAAAAACAGATCGCGCTGCACCTTTCATGGTACAGCGCGATTTTCATGGCCTGCTGATCACGCTTTCTTGATCAAGCCCAGAGGTTTGCCCAGAGGCAGGATCATCCGGCCGAAAAAGCTGTTCAGAAACAAGGCACCCGCTGCATAGAATCCCAGAAGAGATATCAACAGTTCTGACCAGGCTGCCAGACTGGAAAACAATGGCGGGTTCACTCCCAAAATGGAAAGTCCGAGGGACGGCAACAATACGTTGATCAGCACCAGTATGACAGCAAATACCTTGTTGGCCTCAAAAGCCGCAATCATGATGAACACTGAAAAAAACATATAGCCAAAACAGGCAAATGCCAGCTGCCGTGGATCAGCATGCTGCAATACTGCCTCTCCGAACATGCCTTGACTGATTGCCCAGTGCATGGCGACGGCAGCCCAGAACAGGCCAAATACCCCCAGGACGATGGAACCGAAATAATTGTTTTTCTTGAAGTCAACAGTAGCAGCCCAAATCTGGGCAGCGGCCCCCAGAAACAGGGCCCAGGGAATGATGTATGCAGACCCGGTTGTCCATCCCATTTTTTGGGATGCAGCAACAAAGGTCACCATCGAAAGCCCGAATACACCTAATGCGGTCGGATCAGAATGAATGATTCTGGTTTCAGTAATAGCTTGTTGCGCAACAGACATTGTTTTTACACCTTTGCAAATCTATTTGTTTGTTTTTATGCCGACCAGCCAATCCTGCTTGACATTCAGTCGCGAAATGTTTTTATCACAAACAAACAACATGCCAATGGGCAATAAACAATTTTTGATAATTATCAAATAATTCAAAAAGCATATAAAAAATCCAAAAACAATAAATAAAGTCAATATATTTTCCCAAAATAACAAGAGGAACATTCAAGCAAAACAAAAACAAACAAAAAAACAGCACAACAATTCAAAAAAACAAATGTATACAGATTTTTCAACAAAAAAGAACAAAACAACCGCTATGATTCACTGATAAAAAACAGGCGACTCGATCCACAGAAAAATTTAATGTCAAAAAATTTGACTGAGTTTTTCGTGGATTTGATTTATGAAATACAAAAATCCATCAGAAACCATCTTGCACGAAACTGGCAATCTCTTTTGAACTTAATAATGCCAATAACATTCATGAAAAACCAAAAAGCACATTAGCATAACCAGTCACTTGCGCAATCAAATTTACTACTCGACATCAGCACCAAAAAAGACCATATCTGACGCATTCCAGAATGGATTTTGCGACATCTATTTATACACATTCTTAATTAGATTATTATAATGTAGCAAACTTGGTTGATTCAAAAACCGGCGCGATGACAGCAAAGCCTGAAACACTGCTTGCCATGACTTGTCTGCCAAGAGGAAGCCCGGCTTCTACCGGATGATCCTCTGAAATCAGCCTTTCTCTGGTTTCACCGTGAGACGTAACAATGTTTATTTGTGCGCGCAGTCTGAAAAAATTCCTTCAGCCACTTGAGCAGGCTACCCGTAACGGGTTTGACCTGACCGTGAAGCTGCCAGATAGCCAGGGAACCTTCGAGTGGAGCAGCCGTTTGCTCAACATGTGGTTGCAGGGCTTTCGTGAATCCATCTACAAGGTCGTCGGCAACGCGATCCAGATGTCCAGATTGGCTCCCGGTCTGGCAGACCTGTCAAAACGACTGGAAGACCGCGCAAGAGAACAGCAGCACAGCGCAGCAGACATTGCAGCGGCCAGCCAGATCCTGTCTGAAACTGTTCATTCGATTGCAGTCAGTGCCGCCGAAGCATCCGGTTTTTCAGGACAGGTCGCCGCAGCTGTCACCAGTGCAAATGCCAACGATGAAGAAAACCGCCGCCAGATCCAGTCCATAGGAAAAAGCACCGAAGCACTGGGAGAGCAGATCCACGCGCTGAAGCAAAGTTCTCTGTCGATCGGTGAAGTAGTGGAATTGATCAAGAACATTGCGGACCGTACCCGGTTACTGTCACTCAATGCAGCAATTGAAGCCGCCCGCGCCGGCGAACAGGGTCGGGGGTTTGCGGTAGTGGCAGACGAAGTTCGCAAACTGGCTGATCAGACCATGCAGGCAACGCAGGACGTCGAATCGTTGCTGGCCACCATTCAGCAACAAGTCGATGACTCCAGCACAACAATGGAAGCAATGGATGGGCTGGTGAAAAAAGGAGTGGCCTTGTCATCTGCGGCAGGAGAATCCATTAAGGCCGCATCACAAGACATTTCGACACTGATTGAGCATGTACATGCCATTGCGACCACCAGTGCCGAGCAGACCGACAAAGTCAACGACATTGTCAGCCAGATTGGCAAAGTGGCCGAAGGTACGCACCAGCAACTTGATGATGCTCATCAATTGGCCGTGACAGCAAACCAGGTCCGGGACAAGAGTGACCTGCTGTTGGCTGCTGTTGGCAATTTCCGCTTTGAAGGTCACCAGCAAAGCCGGGACATGATTGCCAAGGTCATTTCGGGATGGAATCTGGAAAAGCTGGATGGAGCAGACCTCGACAGAAAGCTGGTGGCATTGTGCAAACAGGAATCAGCATTTGAAATGATCTGCATTACCGACACGCGAGGCATACAAGTCACTGCGGATGTCGCACCAGGGCACTTCGACGAAGGTGGCCGGAAAAACAACTGGTCCAATCGCCGGTGGTTTCTGGAGGCAATCAAATCCAAAGAGCTTGTGGTATCAGACCTGTACCGTTCGGTAGATACCGGCGAATATTGTTTTACCGTGTCATCACCCTTGTTTGATTCAAAAGGCAGGTTGCTCGGCGTTTTCGAGGCAGACATCAACTTCAGCCATATAGTCGGGCTGTAAAAGACAGTCTTTGTCAGTACCTGACTTGCCAGTATCCGTCCACCGGATACTGGTTTTTTATTGCAAGCTTTCACTCTTTACTTCATTGACCATGCCTGCTTGGCAGGCAGGCCGAACATGCATGGCATGCCCATCCCGATGTTACAGGGGAATCCATAAACCTCCCCAACCGAATGACTTTTGCATTTTGATGCAACCACCCCCAATACTGCATGCCTTTCATGCAACCAGCGCAAATAAAAATTCATAACAAACAATTACCCTAAATGCATATTGATGCATGCCTGTAACGTGACTCCAAGTGCATTCTTTGCCTCTGTATGAAACAACCCGTCTGCAAAGCAGACATATCCCGATACAGACATCCATCAGTTCGTCAAACCGAATTTGGCGGGATCACTCGCAAAAGTGGATTTTTCACCACCAGTGAACTATTTCGCATAACAAAATTGCATTTACGAGTAATAAAAGGAGAAAATCAGCAACCTCAATTGAATGACTACATTTCGTGAACCACGCTTCGTTCGTTATTCACCATCAAAGCGAGCTGATCCCGTTACTGAACGATGGAGATCTCCGCTCCCGTGCGGAGCAGGCCCACTCCATTCTGGTCCAGATCTACACCGTGCACAGTGATCCGGAGTGGCTTGGCGGCCTTGCGGACACGTTGCGGCAGGTCTGGCCCGGGGCCGTGGTGGTCGGTTCGACATCGGTCGGCGAAATCTGTGACGGTCAGCTCGAAACCGGCAACACCATGCTGTCCGTCGCGTTTTTCGATGCAGCGGAACTTCACCCCTTTGTCCTGCCGGTTGCCACGGAAAGCGAAGTTTCCGCCGGCCGGCACCTGGCAGAACAGGCCGGTGCCCTGCCGTTCCTGCGCGGGCTGTTGCTGCTGGCCACGCCGATCACGCTTCGGGCCGACTGCCTGCTGCAAGGCCTGCGCGAAGTCAGGAGCGACCTGCCGGTCTTTGGCGGCGGTGCGGCAGACCTGCACGGATTCAGCCAGTCGTGGGTCATGTGCAACGGCCGGACGTTTTCATGTGCTGCCGTGGCGGTGGCCCTCTGCGGACCGGATCTCGAAGTGGGCATCTGGACCCATCTGGGCTGGCAGCCGGTCGGTCGCAGCATGCGCCTGACCGATGTCGAAGGATTCAATGTCCGCACCATCGACAACCGCCCGGCCTTTGAAGCCTACCGCCACTATCTTGGCATCGAGGCGGACGAGAATTTTTTCCTGAATTCGCTCGAATTTCCCGTCCTGCTTGACCGCAACGGCGCACAGCTCGCGCGCATCCCCATTGCCGTCAACGACGACCTGAGCCTGAGCTTCATCGCCGACCTGCAAACCGGCGAAACCGTACATTTCGGCTATGGCAGCATACCGGTCATTCTGGAACAGACCGGCAAGACCCTTGAACAGGTGGCGGCTTTTGCCCCCGAGGGCCTGTTCCTCTACTCTTGCTCCACCCGGCATTCGCTGATGCAGGAAGACGTGCAGCTCGAAATCAGTGCCTTCCATGCCATCGCGCCGGCCAGCGGCTTTTATACCTATGGCGAATTCGCCGGCCAGCAGGGCGATTACCAGCTGCTCAATGCCACCCTGGTGGCTGTCGGCCTGCGCGAGGGGGAACGCCCTTACGGGCAAACCGGCCACACCCGGATCGAAGGCCCCCTCAAGACATTCGATGCCATCTCCAGACAGCACAGCCGCATCCTGCAACGGCTGGTGTATTTCAACAATGTCCTGATCAACGAGCTGGTCTCCAGCAACCGCGAACTGGAAAAGCTGTCCTCCACCGACCGCCTGACCGGCCTTGCCAACCGCCTGCGTCTGGATGAAGAGGTTGCGCGCCAGATATCGCTGGCACAGCGACATGCACAGGAGTTCTCCCTGATCCTGCTGGACCTGGACCATTTCAAGCTGGTCAACGACCAGCACGGGCATCAGGTCGGTGACCGGGTCCTGATCGAAATCGCCGCCCTGTTGCGCCAGACCCTGCGCAACTCCGACACGGCCGGCCGCTGGGGTGGCGAAGAATTCCTGATCGTCCTGCCGCAGACCCCCGTTGAATCAGCCCGCAAGGTGGCGGACAAACTGCGCCGGACCATCGCCGGACACAATTTCGGCTCCGTCGGCCCACAGACCGCCAGTTTCGGCATTGCCGTCTGGCACGCAGGAGATACGGCCAAGACCCTGTTCGTCCGGGTGGACCACGCCATGTACCAGTCAAAGCGCGACGGCCGCAATCGCGTCACTCTGGCCTGAGCAACCATGAAAAAACACCCCGCAATATGCGGGGTGTTTTTCCGTACGCCGGCCTCAGGCCAGCTTGAGCAACTGGGCCTTGAGCTTGGCCAGCTTGTCAGTCAGGTCAGCCAGTTGGACGCGGTCACGTTCCACCAGTTGTGCCGGTGCCTTGTCGACATAGCCGGGTTTTTCCAGCTTGGCCGTCAGTTTTTCGACATCGGATTCAGCCTTCCCGATTTCCTTGGTCAGACGCGCCGTTTCGGCGGCCTTGTCGATTTCAACTTTCAGCATCAGCCGTGCTTCGCCGGCAATGGCGACCGGAGCATCAGCATCAGGCAGCTTCTCCACCACCGCCGCATCCGACAACCGGCCCAACAGTCTGGCGTAGGGCAGGAAGTCAGCATAGGCAGCCGGCCCTTCGACAAACAGCGGTGCCTTAACCGACGGACCGAGGTTCATCTCGCCACGCAGGTTACGGATGGCATTGACCAGCTCCTTGAACACCGTCATGCGCCCGCAGGCTTCGGCATCCACCTTCGACATGTCGGCCACCGGCCATGCTGCCACCATGATGGAGTCGGTCTTTTTGGCATTGGCCAGCGGAGCAACGGTCTGCCACAGCTCTTCGGTGATGAACGGCATGACCGGATGCGTCAGCCGCAGCGCCACCTCCAGCACCCGCACCAGCGTGCGGCGGGTAGCACGCTGCTGGGCTTCATTGCCATTGGCCAGCTGCACTTTGGCCAGTTCCACATACCAGTCGCAGTATTCGTTCCAGACGAATTCGTAGATCAGCTGCGAAGCCATGTCGAAGCGGTAGGTATCCAGCGCCTCGGTCACCGCGGCTTCCAGTTCCTGCAGGCGGCTGATGATCCATTTGTCGACAAAGCTGTATTCCAGCGGCAAGGATTCGTCCTGACCGCAGTCCTTGCCCTCGACGTTCATCATTACGAAGCGGGTAGCGTTCCACAGCTTGTTGCAGAAGTTGCGGTAGCCCTCGGCACGCTTGAAATCGAAGTTGACCGAGCGACCGAGCGACGCGTAGCTGGCCATGGTGAAGCGCAGCGCGTCGGTGCCGTAGGCCGGAATACCCTCGGGAAACAGCTTTTCGGTCGCCTTGACGATCTGCGGTGCCTTTTCCGGGCGACGCAGGCCGGTGGTGCGCTTGGCGATCAGTTCGGGCAGCGCGATGCCGTCGATCAGGTCGACCGGGTCGATCACATTGCCTTCGGACTTGGACATCTTCTTGCCTTCGTGATCGCGCACGATGCCGTGGATGTACACGTCCTTGAACGGCACCTTGCCGAGGAAATGGGTCGTCATCATGATCATGCGCGCGACCCAGAAGAAGATGATCTCGTAACCGGTCACCAGCACCTGCGACGGCACGAAAGCCTTGAGTTCCGGCGTCTCGTTCGGCCAGCCCAGGCTGGAGAACGGTACCAGCGCCGAGCTGAACCAGGTGTCGAGCACGTCTTCGTCGCGGCGCAGCGTCTTGCCCGGTGCCTTGGCCTGCACTTCTTCCAGCGTGCGGCCGACGTAAGCCTTGCCGTCTTCGTCGTACCAGGCCGGAATCTGGTGGCCCCACCACAGCTGGCGGCTGATGCACCAGTCCTGGATGTTGTTCATCCACTGGTTGTAGGTATTGACCCAGTTCTCCGGCACGAAGCGCACTTCGCCCGACTCGACTGCGTCGATCGCTTTCTGGGTAATGCTCTTGCCGGTGGCGTCGCCTTCGCCCACCTTGGTCATGGCGACAAACCACTGGTCGGTCAGCAACGGTTCGATAACCGAACCGGTACGGTCGCCGCGCGGCACCATCAGCTTGTGCGGCTTGGTATCCACCAGCAGGCCGGCGGCATCCAGATCGGCCAGCATGGCCTTGCGTGCGTCGGCAGTAGACAGGCCGGCGTAGGCCGCCGGCAAGTCGATGCTGCCTTGCGCGCTGCCGTCAAAGCCGAATACCTGCGCCTTGGCCAGCATGGTGGCATCGAGGCTCATCACGTTGATCAGCGCGGTATTGTGGCGCTTGCCGACCTGGTAGTCATTGAAGTCGTGCGCCGGGGTGATCTTCACGAAGCCGGTACCGAAGGCAGCATCGACGTAATCGTCTGCGATCACCGGAATGGTGCGACCGGTCAGTGGCAGTTCAAGCTGCTTGCCGACCAGGTGCCGGTAGCGTTCGTCGTCCGGGTTGACGGCAACGGCCACGTCGCCCAGCAGTGTCTCCGGGCGGGTAGTGGCAACCACCACCACGTCGTCGGAACCGACGACCGGGTAGCGGATGTGCCACATCTTGCCGTCTTCCTCTTCCGAGATCACCTCGAGGTCGGAGACGGCAGTACCTAGTTTCGGGTCCCAGTTCACCAGGCGCTTGCCGCGGTAGATCAGGCCCTGCTCGTACAGGCGCACGAAGACTTCGGTCACCGCGGTCGACATCTTGTCGTCCATGGTGAAGTATTCCTTGTCCCAGTCAACCGAGCAGCCGACGCGGCGCATCTGGCTGGTGATGGTACCGCCGGACTTCTCCTTCCACTCCCACACCTTGCCGATGAATGCGTCACGCCCCAGGTCGTGGCGGCTGACACCCTGCTCGGCCAGCTGACGCTCGACAACGATCTGGGTGGCAATACCGGCGTGGTCCGCACCCGGCACCCACAGCGTGTTGTCGCCCTTCATGCGGTAGTAGCGGGTCAGGCCATCCATGATGGTCTGATTGAAGGCGTGGCCCATGTGCAGGGTGCCGGTGACGTTCGGCGGCGGCAGCTGGATGCAGAAGGACGGGCGGTCCGTATCCATGCTCGGCTTGAAATAGCCGGCAGCTTCCCAACGGTCGTACCAGCGGTTTTCGATATTGCCGGGTTCAAAGCTCTTGGCAAGTTCCATCATGTGAATTCTATGGCGCGAAAGCGTGAAAAATGGATCGATTGTAACCAAAAAGCCGGCTCTCTTGCTGCCGGCAGTCCCGGAAAGCCGAACCTTGCAACGAGAATGTCGCGCAGGTATCCAGCCGGAGCAAACCGTGACATGGCCGGAAACCGGCAAAACAAAACGGGCTGGCAACCGCCAACCCGTTTAAGCAAGAGCCAGAGCTCAGGACTTGTTTAGCACGCCTCAACAGCCAGGGCCACACCCATGCCGCCGCCGATGCACAGGGTAGCCAGGCCCTTACGCGACTCGCGACGCTGCATTTCATGCAGCAGGGTCACCAGCACGCGTGCTCCCGAAGCTCCGACCGGGTGGCCGATGGCAATTGCACCGCCATTGACGTTGACTTTGCTCATGTCCCATTCCAGTTCACGGGCAACCCCCAGCGACTGTGCGGCAAAAGCTTCGTTGGCTTCGATCAGGTCCAGATCCTGCAACGTCCAGCCGGCCTGGGCCAACGCCTTGCGGGTAGCCGAAACTGGCCCCATGCCCATGATCTCCGGAGCACATCCGGTCAGGGCATAACCGCGCACGGCGGCCATCGGCTTGAGCCCCAGTTCAGCGGCCTTGCGAGCCGACATCAGCATGACGGCAGCGGCACCGTCATTGATGCCCGAGGCATTGCCGGCCGTGACGGTTCCGTCCTTCTTGAAGGCCGGCCGCATTTTGGCCAGAACATCCATCGTGACACCGTGACGGACAAATTCGTCAGTGGCGAAAGCAACAGGATCGCCCTTGCGCTGCGGAAGCATGATCGGGGTGATTTCAGCTTCGAACTTGCCAGCCTTCTGGGCAGCTTCGGCACGATTTTGCGACAGGACCGCAAACTGGTCTTGCTCTTCACGGGTAATGCCGTACTTTTCGGCGATGTTCTCTGCCGTAATGCCCATGTGATAGTGGTTGTACGCATCTGTCAAGGCATCGTTGATCATGTGATCGAGCAACTGGGCCGATCCCATACGGAAACCATCGCGCGCGCCAGGCAGCAGATGAGGAGCCAACGACATGTTTTCCTGGCCACCCGCAATGACAATTTCTGCGTCACCCAGCGCGATGGCCTGGGTAGCCAGATGGGTTGCACGCAAGCCGGAACCGCACAATACGTTAAGCGAACTGGCCGGAGTCGTGATCGGAAGACCGGCCTTGATCAAGGCCTGCCGCGCCGGGTTTTGCCCGGTCCCTGCGGTCAGGATCTGTCCCAGAATCACTTCACTGACCGCTTCGGCAGCCACGCCAGTTTCAGCCAGCAAAGCCTTGATTACGGCAGAGCCAAGATCCGGTGAAGCAATTTTGGCCAGCGATCCGCAAAACGAGCCAACGGCAGTACGTTTGGCCGCGACGATAACGACTTCTTGTTGCATGAATTTCTCCTGCAGATTTCTCTGAATCTGGATGTTTGAATGGTGTGAAAAACCAGTCTGAAAGCATCTTGCCAAGACTGGCTTCCTGGCCGGAATCAGGCAGTCATCAACTCGTGCACTTTTTCCTGGACATAGCGCCCTGGTGCATCTTCGATCGGTTTGTATTCCCGATTGCCCGCTGTTTTTGGAGCTGCAACCATTTTACCTGAGCGCGGCTCCAGCCATGCATCCCAGTCTTTCCACCAGCTCCCGGGGCGAGACTCCGCCGCGGCCAGCCAGTCCTCAGCACTCAGGGTCAAATCCTCGTTGACCCAATAATTACGCTTGTCTTTGGTCACCGGATTGATTGATCCGGCAATGTGGCCGGAAGCACCCAGCACGTAGCGCCGCGAAGATGCACCTGTCAGGTACTTCACACCGGAGTACGCCGATTTCCACAATACGATGTGGTCTTCGCGGGCGGCAAAGATGTAAATCGGTACATCAATGGTACCTACATCGATCTTGACCCCGCATAAAGTCAATGCATTAGGCTGGACCAACTTGTTGTTGGTATACAACTCTTTGAGCAAAAAGGTATGCATCGGAAGCGGCAAATTGGCCGCATCGTTATTCCAGTACAGCAAATCGAACGGAGGTGGCGTCTTGCCCAAGAGGTAGTTGTTGACAACATAGTTCCAGACCAGATCATTCGCACGCAGGCTTGAAAAGGTTCGACCGATTTCCTTGCCAGAGACGATTCCACCCTGTCCGCTCGCCACTTTGGCTTCGCGTGCCCGGATCAGGTTTTCATCAATGTACATCTTGATGTCACCAGGCTCATCGTGGTCAATCAGGGAGGTCATGAACGTAGCGGACTCGACCCAGTCCAGCTTGCGGGCCTTCATTACGCACAAAGCCGTGGTCAAGATAACCCCGCCAACGCAGAAGCCCAAGAAATTCAGCTTGTCCTGTTTGCTGATCTTGCGCACCACATCTGCAGCGACCAAGACACCATCCTCTATGTAATGGTCCCATGTGTAGGTTTTGATGGATTCATCCGCTGATTTCCACGAAACCATGAATACTGTATAACCCCGGCTCACAAAATGGCGCATCATGGAATTATCAGGCTGCAAATCCATCAAATAATATTTATTGATGCATGGTGGAATAACCAACACTGGACGTTCATGCACCTGCTCAGTTGTCGGCTCATACTGTAAAAGCTGAAACAGCTTGTTCTCGAAAACAACCTTGCCCGGAGTTACAGCCACATTTTTCCCGACTTCAAAAAGGGACTCATCAGTCATGCTGATATGCCCTTTTTGCATATCTTCAAGCATGTGGCGCATACCTTCGACCAGACTTTCACCTTTGGTCTCAATAGCCTGTTTTATAACATCAGGATTGGTAACGGCAAAGTTGGCCGGACTCATGGCATCAATATATTGCTTGGTAAAAAATACCATTTTTTCTTTTTGTTCATCATCAACCATGGCACCATCAACCATTTCAGTCAGCCACTTCGACGTCAACAAATAGTTTTGCTTGATGAACTTATAAAATGGATGACCATCCCATTCGGGAGATAAAAACCGCTTGTCCTTTGCTGCTTGATCAACAGTAACTTGAGGTGTACGTCCTAAAAAATCCAGCCATAAATTTATTTGCTGTTGGTAGAAAGATTGCTGAAAAGCGAGCCAATTTCCAGACTGTTCTGCGACCCCCTTCCACAACGAAGCAAACGGATTCAATGGATCTTCAGGCAAAGCAATTTGACTCATATTATTGACAAGCTGCTGCAAAATATTTGCATTGTTTTCAGTAAGACTAGAGAAAAATTTTTGCAACAATTCAGTGCCGGCTTGTTCATTATTCAAGATTATCTCCTTTTTTAAATCTGTCAATCAGATCCTGACATTTACAAACCAATTATTCTTTAGTTTCAATCCCAGCAATCACTCCACCAACAAGGCATAAAACGATAAACAAATCAAATACACTATTACCTTAATGCATAAATTTTTACAACAACATACATATTAATTCAATTTATCCACACATCATCATCGATTGATGAAAACTTGACCATAGTCAATTTTTTTGACATGCACTATCAAAAAACATGTACATTAAATGAATAATCTATAAATTAGAACGCAAACAATGATCTTGACATAAACATTTTGTTTACTACAATAAATGACAAATAGAATTTTTGTCACAAAAGCAAAAAGGAGGAAACATTATGATCCAGCAACGTATCGCTTTGATTACCGGTGGAATGGGAGGGATCGGCACTGCGATCTGCAAAACCCTTGCCGACTCAGGATGTATCATTGCAACAACTTATTCGAAGCCAGGAAAAGAAATACAATGGTTATCTGACATGAAAGAGCAAGGATATACGATCCATGCTTATCAATGCGACGTAACAAATTACGAATCTTGCACCGCAGTAGTAAAACAAATAATACAAAAATTCGACAAAATAGATATTTTGGTAAACAATGCCGGCATAACAAAAGATAGTGTTTTCAAAAAAATGAACAAGACGGATTGGGATAGTGTAATCAGAACCAACCTGGACAGTTTGTTTAACATGACCAAACCAGTTATCGATTGTATGATTGAGCATAAATTTGGACGCATCATCAGCATATCTTCAATAAACGGCCAAAAAGGTCAATTCGGCCAAGTCAATTACTCTGCAGCGAAAGCAGGCATGCATGGCTTCACAATGTCCTTGGCTCAGGAAGTTGCAAAAAAAGGCATTACCGTCAATACCATCAGTCCAGGCTACATAGCAACAGATATGGTTTTATCCATTGACGACTCCATCAGACAAAAAATAATCGACCAGATTCCCGTTGGTCGCCTAGGCAAACCGGAAGAAATTGCACACTTGGTAAGTTACTTGGCTTCTGAACACGCAGGTTTTATTACAGGAGCAGATTATGCAATTAATGGTGGACAACACATGATGTAGTTACCATAAATGCAAGCCATGCTTTTTTGCATGGCTTGCATTTTATTATTACCCATTTGGAATCACATTAAATCACTCTGCAAACACAACCATTTTTATCGACACTTTCAAGTCGAACTTCAAACCCCCAGAGCCTAGCCATATGTTTTAATACTTCACGAGCACTTTCAACATCAACAGGCCTTCTGTTATGCTCATAGTGCCTCATAGTCAAGCTTCTATCCCCTCTTACATTAACAGACCATATCTGAATATTAGGCTCTTTGAGACTTAAATCATATTGATCCCTCAAAGAACTTCTAATGGCCTGATATCCTTCATCATCATGAATCGCCGGTACATATAGACTATCTTCACAATCATCATCTTTTATCGAAAAAAACCTGAAATCACGAATTACTTTCGGCGACAAGTACTGAGCAATAAAGCTTTCATCTTTAAAGTTTCTCATCGCAAAATCCAGAGAATCAATCCAATTAGAACCAGCAATATCTGGAAACCAATTTTTATCTTCGTCAGTAGGAGATTCGCATACTCTACGCATATCTTGAAAAATTGCAAACCCCAAAGCATATGGATTGATACCGTTGTAATGACCACTCATTACAGAAGGTTGATAAATTACATTTGTGTGAGATTGCAAAAACTCCATCACGAAGCCATCACTAACTAATCCTTTTTCATGTAACCTATTAAAAATGCAATAATGCCAAAACGTAGCCCACCCTTCATTCATTACCTGAGTCTGTCTCTGCGGATAAAAATATTGAGCCATTTTCCGCACAATTCTGACAATTTCCCTCTGCCATGGTTCTAATAAAGGAGCATATTTCTCAATAAAATACAATAAATTTTCCTGTGGCTCAGATGGGAATATTTCCGCCTCACCACCATCTTGGTCACGAGAATACTTAGGAATAGTCCTCCAAATATCATCTATCTGTGATTGCAAATACCTCTCACGCTCCTTTTGCCTGATACGTTCCTTCTCCAAAGACAATTTGGCAGGTCTTTTATACCTGTCCACACCATAATTCATAATGGCATGACATGAATCCAACAGTTCTTCAACTGCATCAACACCATATCTCTCCTCACAATCCACGATATATTTTCTTGCAAAAACGAGATAATCAATAATTGAATCTGCATCGGTCCATGACTTGAAAAGATAATTATTTTTAAAAAAACTATTATGACCATATGCAGCATGCGCAATAACCAACACCTGCATTGGCATGGAATTCTCTTCCATCAGGTACGCAATACATGGATTAGAGTTTATAACGATTTCATACGCAAGCCCCATATGGCCACGCCTGTAATTTTTTTCTGTTGAAACAAAATGCTTCCCAAAACTCCAATGCGGATAACTAATAGGCATACCGACAGAAGAGTAAGCATCCATCATCTGCTCAGCCGTAATAATTTCAAGCTGAACAGGGTAAACATCAAGCATAAACTCATCGCAGGCTATTTTTTTTATCTCAAGATCGAACTTCTCTATCAAAGAAAAATTCCAATCAGAGCAAGAAGTAATCAATCTTGATGGATGGTCCATGATCAGTCCCTTACAATCTTATTTAACAAATCCCACAGATTGTTTTTTAAAAAGCTCTCGAAATACTGGATAAATATCAGTTGGGGACCTTATTTTTTCCATTGCAAAATTACTGCTATTATCTTTGATACGAAGATATTCATACCAAAGATTTTGTGGCTCACCATCTGTTATCTCAATATATGCATAATATTGAACCAATGGTAAAATCTGACCTCCAAGTATTTGTCCACAACTAGCAGAATCGCTATCCCAGTTATCTCCATCTGATGCTTGGGCACAATAGATATTCCAATTTTGAGTAGGGAACCTGTTCGCAATTATCTTTCCAACAAGTTGTAATGCTGAACTTACAACGGTGCCACCAGATTCTCTGGAATGAAAGAAATCATGTTCGTTAACTTCTACGGCACTAGTATGATGACGCACAAAAACCAATTCTATCTTTTGATACTGGCGCCTCAAAAAAAGGTACAAAATTATAAAAAATCTTTTGGCAATATCTTTTTTTGACTCATCCATAGAGCCTGAAACATCCATCACACAGAACATGACCGCTTGGCTAGTAGGCATAGGCAGTTTGACACGGTTATTAAATCGTAAATCCAGAGGATCCAGAAATGGAATTTTGTGAACCTTTCTTCTTAAATCATGTAATTCCATTCTCAAAATCTCAATTGCATCATCATTCATGATGTCGCAAGTCAAAGCTTGATCTAGCTGTTCTTGCAAATCCCTTAATCTTGATAAAGCCGGAGACCCAACTGCAACTCTTCTAGACAAAGCGCTACGCAAAGATCTGATAATATTAATATTTGAAGGTGTCCCATCCAGAGTAATCCCAGCTCTTACAGTCTTGAACTCATCAATACCCATCAATTGAGTTTTTACCAAATTCGGCAAAGCTAAATCTTCAAAAAAAACATTAAGAAACTCATCACGGTTTAGTTGAAATATAAAATCATCAGTACCCCCCCCCCCATTTCCAGCCTTGTCACCCGTCCCTTTTTTTACATCATTTTGTGGCCTGGGAATTTTATCTCCTTTGACAAACTCTTCATTTCCCGGGTGTACAACTTCTCTCACTCCACCATTGCCATGATGGAAGGCAGGTTCAGACAAATCTTTCGCTGGAATCGTAACCAACTCCCCATTGTCTATATCAGTAATAGATCTTCCCTTGATTGCACGAGAGACAGATTCTTTTATTTGAGTCTTGAACCTTCTCAAAAACCTCTCACGATTTACAGCAGATTTATTCTTGCCATTTAATCGTCTATCAATGATTCGTGACATAATAAATCACCCAAACATGATATGCATGCACAATGATTAGCCATAAGTAGAATCAACTTGATTTCCTGACCCTCAAGTACCATTCACACAATAAGCGCACTTGCTTGGCCGTATATCCCTTATCAACCATTCTATTGACAAAATCCTCATGCTTTTTAGCATCATCAAAACTTGATTTCGTATTAAAGCTAATAACCGGCAACAACTCCTCGGTATTGGAAAACATTTTTTTCTCAATTACCATGCGCAGCTTTTCATAACTGGTCCACAGTGGGTTTTTACCAGAATTATTAGCCTTTGATCGTAAAACGAAATTTACGATTTCATTTCTGAAATCTTTTGGGTTAGATATCCCAGCCGGCTTCTCTATTTTCTCAAGCTCACTATTAAGTGACCCACGATCAAAGGATTCACCTGTATCAGGATCCCTGTACTCTTGATCCTGTATCCAGAAATCTGCAAAAGTCACATAGCGATCAAATATATTTTGACCGTATTCAGAATAGCTTTCCAGATAAGCCGTCTGTATTTCCTTACCAATAAATTCAACGTATTTTGGTGCCAGATATTCTTTTACAAAACCCATGTATCTTTGTTCCAGTTCTTGAGGAAACTGTTCTCTTTCTATCTGCTGTTCAAGTACATACAGTAAATGCACGGGGTTTGCTGCCACCTCCACGTTGTCGAAGTTAAAAACCCTGGATAGTATTTTGTACGAAAAACGGGTGGAGAGCCCTGCCATGCCTTCGTCCACTCCGGCAAAATCCCGATATTCCTGTATTGATTTTGCTTTGGGATCAGTATCTTTCAGGTTATCACCATCATAGACCTGCATCTTGCTATAAAGATTTGAGTTTTCCACCTCTTTCATTCTTGAAAGGACTGCAAATTGCGCCATCATTTTCAAAGTACCTGGCGCACAAGGAGCATCAGAAAGAGATGAATTTTTTATAAGCTTTTCATATATTTTTATTTCCTCAGATACGCGCACACAATATGGAACCTTGACAATATATATGCGGTCCAAAAATGCCTCGTTATTTTTATTATTTTTAAACTGTTTCCATTCTGATTCATTAGAATGAGCCAGAATGATCCCATCAAACGGCATGGCACCAAATCCCTCTGTGCCTTTGAAGTTTCCTTCCTGTGTTGCGGTCAAGAGCGGATGCAACACCTTTATCGGTGCCTTGAACATCTCTACAAACTCGAGCAACCCTTGGTTGGATAAACACAGCCCTCCAGAGTAGCTGTACGCATCCGGATCATCTTGTGAATATTTCTCGAGTTTCCGGATATCCACTTTACCAACCAAAGAGCTGATATCCTGATTGTTTTCATCACCAGGTTCTGTTTTTGAAATGGCAATCTGGCGCAAAACTGAAGGGTAACGACGTACAACCCTGAACTGATTGATGTCACCATTGAATTCATGCAATCGCTTGACAGCCCATGGGCTGGGAATGGTCTTGAGATAACGCCGAGGAATACCATATTCATCCTCCAAGATTGCGCCATCTTCATCATGGCTGAACAAACCAAGTGGAGACTCGTTTACCGGACTACCCTTGATGCAGTAGAACGGTATTTTTTCCATCAGTTCCTTCAGTTTTTCAGCAATGGAAGATTTACCACCTCCAACAGGTCCCAGAAGATACAAAATCTGTTTTCTCTCCTCGAGCCCCTGAGCTGCATGACGAAAATAGGCAACAACTTGTTCAATTGCTTCCTCCATCCCGTAAAACTCCCGGAATGCCGGATAAACCTTGATCATCTTGTTCATGAAGATGCGGGACAAACGTGAA
The DNA here is from genome assembly GCF_000423285.1 of Laribacter hongkongensis DSM 14985. NCBI lineage: Bacteria > Pseudomonadati > Pseudomonadota > Betaproteobacteria > Neisseriales > Aquaspirillaceae > Laribacter > Laribacter hongkongensis. The sequence continues at coordinate 195,884 of NZ_AUHR01000005.1, read as the reverse complement.
TCGTTGCGTGTGTCCACGATTGCCGGTTCTCCGATTGCCATCAGCATCCGCTCTGCGGCTGAGGCATAAGTCAGAGGATTCTGCCGGCAAAGTTCGAGATATTCCTTGAGCGAATATTCTTCTTCCCGGATACGGTCATAGCGTGAAGCGAATCGTTCAAAAACATCAGCTGACATGATGTGCTCTCCTGTCATTCAATTTTTTGACTGAAGCAAAACATTTTGTGGTCTCAATTGGGATATAGCACACGCTCGCCACACGCCCAGCTTTCAGATGAATCATTTTTAACGTCAATTATTCAAACCAGTCTGGATGACAATGCTTTCGTTATGGCTTTCAAACGACCGTAATGCTTCGCATGACGTTTCAAATCACGTCATGTTTTTTTCCATTATTTGAGTCAGGCCGGCAACTGTCTGACCAAGCTCATGCCGCTCCTCGATACGTCTCCTGGCCGTACAGCTAATTGCCAGAGACAACTCTGGAGAATCCAGCAAGCGGATAATGGAAAGGGACAATGCCTTCACCTCACCTGGCGTAACCAGCAATCCGTCAATGCCCTCCCGTACCAGTTCCGGCACGCTGGCAACACGGGTTGCAATGCAGGGCACTCCCATGGCCATGGCTTCCAGCAATGTGCAAGGCACCTGTTCTCCGAGACATCCATGGACATACGCATCGGCCTGGCGCAAGTGGTAATAGCGTTCTGCCAGAGTGGCTTCGGGGTGCCAGACAACCCGTTCACTGATTCCCAGCCGGCATGCCTCCGCTTGCAGATCTGGTAAATCCGGGCCGCTACCCACTATTGTCAGGGAAACACGCCGTCCCTCCCGGACAAGCCCGGCAACAGCCTGCAACAGCAGCCCATGCCCGTGCACTGGTTGCAAACCGGCAATGGACACCAGACGGAACTCATCCTTGCGTCCAGGAGGGGGCTGCCAGTCAAAACGCAGCAGGTCAATGCCGGCAAGGCATACATCAGAGCACTCGAAAGCCTGTTGCCCGGCCTGCCACCACATCTGGCCACGTACATGCCGGCTAGATGCCAGGACAAAGCGACAGCTTTCAGGCAATGAGTGCCAATACGCGGCAGGCAAGGATGCAATTACACCCGACTGGCTGATGTGAAGGGAATGTGCAATACCCAGGTTTGCCAGTACAGGCACAAGGTCAGCAGTCTGTTCACTGATGCGCACATGCAAGTGTTCAAGCTGGTTCTGGCGCATGAACTGCACCAGGAGAAAAGCCTTGCACGCTGCCAGCAGGTGGTGGCCGCATGCCTGACCAGTGCGAGCAGAACGCCATGCCAGCCCAAAGGCACGCCATCCATTCCGGGGATGCTGCTGCAACAACCGGATGACTGCCGCAAAGCCCGACTTGCCAAGCCCCAGTCTCCGGACATGTACCTTGTTGCCCCGGTGAACCTGTTCCTGCCCTGTCGCCAGCGGGTCCGGGGCGGCATCCAGTGACACGGGAAAGACCTGATGTCCCAGTCGCCCAAGCTCGCAAACCTCCCGCTCTGCGTACGGGTCATCTCCTTCCGTCCCTCCCAGCAGGTAAGCAAAGCGCAGGATACGAACTGAGGCTCCTGCCTTGGCCGGAGGGCGAGGCGTATAAAGCGTGGCATCCATATGCGTCTCGACTGGAAAGGCGATGTTTCAGTCTATACGCACACTCTCCGGCCTGCTCCGCAAGGACATGTCGGCCATGCCAGAAAAACAGACAGCCCGGCAGGCAAAGCCTGGCCGGGCTGTTGTGGCAGCAAGCGCATGTCAGCAGTTCAGGACAAACCTCAGCAGGACGCCTGCCATCAGGTTACGGGCGTTTTCAGGCACCCAATGCGCGGAAAATGGCATCACGGATACCGTCAACCGAGCCGACCCCCGGAATCTTGACATAGGTCGGAGCCGTCTTGTCGCCGGATGCCGCCATGTTGGAGTAATAGCCCACCAGCACTTCGGTCTGCTCATGGTAAACCGCCAGCCGCTTGAGAACGGTTTCCTCGTTGTCGTCAGCGCGCTGGATCAGGTCTTCACCGGTCTCATCGTCCTTGCCTGCCACTTTCGGCGGGTTGAACTTGACGTGATAGGTCCGGCCCGAGGCGACGTGCACACGACGCCCGCTCATGCGCTCGACAATCGCGCTGTCCGGCACGTCGATTTCCACCACGAAATCCAGATTCACACCGGCTGCTTTCATGGCTTCGGCTTGCGGAATGGTGCGCGGAAAGCCGTCGAACAGGAAACCGTTGGCACAGTCGGCCTGGGCAATGCGCTCTTTCACCAGCCCGATGATTATGTCGTCAGATACCAGACCACCGGCATCCATGACTTTTTTGGCTTCCAGCCCCAGCGGGGTTCCAGCCTTTACGGCAGCACGCAGCATGTCGCCGGTGGAAATCTGCGGAATGCCGAATTTCTGGCAAATGAACTGGGCTTGCGTGCCTTTGCCGGCGCCCGGTGCGCCCAACAGGATCAACTTCATGGTGTGGCTCCAATGTAGATAAGTATTGTTGTCGTCGTTTTCAGGGTGCTGCAAAACTCTGGCGCACGCGCTCAAGGTCTGCGGGCGTATCCACGCCAGCAGCCGGTGTAGCGTCAAGCACGGTGACCGCGATCCGGAATCCGTGCCAGAGCACGCGCAATTGCTCAAGCGCCTCCAAGGATTCCAGCGGGGAAGCTTCCAGCGAGCGGTATTGCCGCAGGAATGCAGCGCGATAGGCGTACAATCCGACGTGACGCAATGCCGCCATGTCTGGCGGCAGTACGTCCGGCCGGGCAGCGAACGCATCGCGGGCCCAAGGCAGCGGGGCCCGGCTAAAGTAAAGAGCCTCGCCATGCCGGTCAAGAACGACCTTGACAACATTGGGGTTAAAAAAATCGTCGGCATCGTGCACCGGATGGGCCACCGTGGCCATCGGGGCACTACTGCCGGCCAGCGTGGCTGCCAGCCGGTCAATGACGGCCGGCTCGATCAACGGCTCGTCGCCCTGCACGTTCACGACCACCTGGTCATCCGGCAGAGCCAGCAGGTCAGCCACTTCGGCCAGACGGTCGGTGCCGCTCGGATGATCCGCGCGCGTCAGCAGGGCCTCGACACCATGAGCGGCACATGCATCGACGATGCTGGCATGATCGGTCGCCACCACCACGCGGGATGCGCCGCACTGCAAGGCCCGCTCGGCCACGCGCACCACCATCGGCTTGCCGGCAATGTCGGCCAGCGGCTTGTCAGGCAGACGCGTGGACTTGAGGCGCGCCGGGATGACGACGACAAAACCGCCAGCCATCATGCGTCCTCGTCAGCGGCCAGTTCGCGGGCATCGCTTTCCAGCATGACGGGAATGTCGTCACGCACCGGGAAAGCCAGCCGGTCTCCCTTGCAGACCAGTTCGCCGGCCTCCTTTTTGTAGACCAGCGGCCCCTTGCAGATCGGGCAAACCAGAATTTCAAGCAGCTTGGCGTCCATGCGGAAGTCCTTCGAGCGTATGCACCAGCCAGTCGGCCAAATCGGGCTCAAGCCCCGCCGACACTGGCAAAGCCCAGAGTGTAACATTGTTGCAAGCGACAAGTTTCACCGCATCCTTCTCGGTCACCAGAACTGCCCCGGCCACAGGCACGTCGGCCGGCACAAAGGCATGATGATCCGGAAAAGCCAGCGTTTGCCGCAACGGAATCCCGAGCTGGCGCACCGTGTCAAAAAACCGCTCGGGATGCCCGATGCCGGCCAGCGCCACGCAATCCAGCTCTTTGAATTCCTCCGCAGCCCGCTGTTCTGCCGGTGCACTGAGCTGCCAGAACATGCCGGGCTGCAAACGCATCCGGAAAACAGGCACATGATCCGGCAAGCCGGCAGGCAGGCTGCCCTCCCCGTTCAGCACCACCGCATTCACCGAAGCCAGCCGGCGAGGGCCCTCCCGCAAGGGTCCGGCCGGCAAGCGCCAGCCATTGCCCAGTCCGCGCGCCGCGTCCAGTACGGCGATTTCAACATCGCGCCCCAGCCGGTAATGCTGCAAACCGTCATCCGACAGGATGACATCCACCTCCGGATGCGCCGCCAGCAAAGCCCGGGCCGTCGCCACGCGGTCCCGTCCCACCCACAGCGGGCACCCCGCCCGGACCAATAGCAGTGGCTCGTCTCCAACCTCCGCCGGGTCACTGTCCGGCAGCACAGGCGTCGGCTGGCGGTGCCGGCCGCCATAACCGCGACTGATCAGCCCCACCTGCCAGCCCCGTACCTGCAACTCGCTGACCAGATAACGGGTCAGCGGCGTCTTGCCGACACCACCGACATTGATGTTGCCAACCACCACGACCGGCACCGGCACATGACCGGCCCGCAGTACTCCCGTGCGATACAGCAGGCGCCGCAGCGCCGACAGGACGACAAAAAGCCCCGACAGCGGTGCCAGCAGGCACAGGAGCCAGCGGCGCGGCGCATACCAGTGCGACTCGATCAGGCGGGCCAGGCTCATTGCCAATCCTCTTGATGCGACCATTGCGCAGGGCACAGCAGGGAAAACGACACGGGGCATGACTCCGGCAACGGGCAAACGCTACACTTTACGCGAGCGGTTCCGGGACAGCCAAGCAGGCCCGGAACGCCGGCCGGTACAAAAACCGGCAAACGCTTATCCGGCAAGGCTTTTTTCCGGTCATCCACAAATCCTGTGGATAACCCTGTGGGGAAAAGTCGCCCGCTCCGGCCAAAGCCTCGACAGACGAGGGTTTTACTGGGTTGCCTGTTTTGTAGGCAAATATTTTTTATTCAAAAAAATCAACAACTTGAAATTATCAAGCGGTTTTTTGTCACGTCATGACGCCGCAACATTCCCCTCCACGCCAGCAAGACAAATCTGTGGATGGCTTGACAAACATCAGGAAAACCGCTCCCACATGACCATCCAGAACAACATCATAAGTGTTAGCGAACTCAACCGTATCGCACGTGAATTACTGGAAACGGCCATTCCACCGGTCTGGATCAGCGGGGAAATCTCCAACCTGACCCTCGCCGCCTCTGGCCATGCCTACTTTTCCCTCAAGGACGAGCGTGCCCAGATCCGTGCCGTCATGTTCCGCAACCGTCTGTCCCAGCTGGGTTTTCGCCCGAAAGAAGGCCTGCGGGTCGAAGTGCGCGGCACCGTATCGCTCTACGAAGCACGCGGTGACTACCAGATCAATGTCAGCCAGATGCAGGAGGCCGGTCTCGGCGCCCTGTACGCAGCATTCGAAGCGCTCAAGACCCGGCTGGCCGCCGAAGGACTGTTCGACAATCAGCTCAAGCGTCCGCTGCCAGCGCACCCGAAAGTCATCGGCATCGTCACCTCGCTGCAAGCCGCGGCCCTGCGTGACGTACTGACCACCCTGCGCCGCCGGGCTCCGCAGATTCCGGTCGTGCTCTACCCCACCCAGGTACAGGGCGACACGGCACCGGCCCAGATCGTGGCCGCCATCGAAGCGGCCAGCCGCCGGCAGGATGCCGATGTCCTGATTGTCTGCCGCGGAGGCGGCAGCATCGAAGATTTGTGGGCATTCAACGATGAACAGGTTGCCCGCGCCATCCGGGCTTGCCGCCTGCCGGTCATCAGCGGTGTCGGGCACGAAACCGATTTCACCATTGCCGACTTTGCCGCCGACGTACGCGCCCCGACGCCGACGGCGGCGGCCGAGCTGGTCAGCCCGGACCGCGACGCCCTGCTCTCCCGGCTGGCCGAACTGGATTTCCGGCTGGGCCGGGCCATGCACCACCGGCTTGACCGCGCCAGCCAGCAACTCGACCGGCTGGCCCTGCGACTGACGCACCCCGGCGAGCGGATTGCCCGCCAGCGCGAACGGCTGGCTCAGGCCGAATACCGGCTGCACCAGCACTGGGCCCGGCGGCAAGAGCTCGCCCGCCTGCAGGTCGTCCATCTGCAAACCCGGCTGCTGCGCGCCCGCCCCTCACAAGAGCGCCAGCAAGCCCTGCTGGCCAGCAACCGCCAGCAGCTTGCCCGTGCCATCAGCACGCAACTGGAACGCCAGCACCACCGGCTGGCATCCCTGTCTGCCCGGCTTGATGCCCTCGACCCGCAAGCCGTACTCGCCCGTGGCTACGCCATTGTCGAAAACGCCCGGGGGCAAGCCGTGCTGGACCCGGCAGCACTGGCACAAAACGAACGCGTCACCCTGCGGCTGGCACTGGGTAACACCGGCGCCCGCATTGACCGTCCGCCACAGCAGGGCGAGCTGCCGGTCTGACCGCACGCCTGTTGTACTTCATGAACAAAGGGCACTCCGGCGTGGCAGCAGAAAACAGCAACGGAGCAATACCGGCCAGCGGTTTCGTCACGCTTGCCGGCATTGCGCCGGCAACACGTACTCAGGCCACGGCTGATTGCCCGTTGCTGTCCGGGGTCATGGCCGTCAGTACCTCCGGTTCGTGCCCCAGCGCGGCAGCCAGCAGCCGGCGGGTGTAATCGGCCTGCGGGCTGGCAAACAGCGCTTCGGTCGGCCCCTGCTCCACCATCCGGCCGTTGCGCAGCACCAGCACTTCGTGGGCAATGGCGCGGATCACCGCCAGATCGTGCGAGATGAACAGATACGCCAGTCCGTACTTCGCCTGTAGCCGCAACAGCAGATCCAGCACCTGTTTCTGGATCGACACGTCCAGCGCACTGGTCGGCTCGTCCAGCAGCAACACTTTGGGCTCCAGCACCAGCGCCCGGGCAATGGCGATGCGCTGCCGCTGTCCGCCGGAAAACGCATGCGGATAACGCGGCAAGGCGCCGGAATCCAGCCCGACCTCGGCCAGCATGGCAATCACCCGCTCGCGCCGGGCAACCGCGTCCAGTTCGGGCCGGTGCAGGCGCAACCCTTCGCCGACGATTTCTTCCACCGTCAGGCGCGGCGACAGCGATGAATACGGATCCTGGAACACCACCTGCAAATCGCGCCGCAAAGGCCGCATGGCCCGCTCGGGCAAGGTCAGCAGATTGTGCCCGCCAAACACCACTTCACCGGTTCCGGCCAGCAGGCGCAGCAGCGCCAGCCCGAACGTGGTCTTGCCCGAGCCGGATTCACCCACCAGCCCCAGCGTCCGTCCCGGCAGCAGCCGGGCACTGACTTCACGCACGGCCCGGGTATCGTGATGGCCAAACCAGCCCTGCCGCCGGCGGAAGGTCACGCTCAGGCCGTGCGCTGCCAGGACCGGCGGCGCGTCACCTGCCGCTACCGGCGGCAAGGGTTGCGGCCGGCTGGCCAGCAGCGCACGGGTGTAGTCGTGCTGCGGCCGGGAGAACACTTCGGCCACCGGCCCGCTTTCCACCACCTCGCCCGCGCGCATGACCGCCACCCGGTCGGCAAAGCGCCGCACCAGGTTGAGGTCATGGGTGATGAACAGCACGGCCATGCCGTGCTCGCGCTGCAAGTCCGACAGCAGGTCGAGAATCTGCGCCTGCACGGTAACGTCCAGTGCCGTGGTCGGCTCGTCGGCAATCAGCAGTTTCGGACTGCACGCCAGCGCCATGGCAATCATGGCACGCTGGCGCTGCCCGCCCGACAGCTCGAACGGATAGCGGTCCACCTTTTCTTCCGCTTCGGCAATGCCGGTACGCGCCAGCAGGGCGATCGCCTCGGCCCTGGCCGCCGCGCCGCGCAGCTTGCGGTGCAGCCACAGCGCCTCACCAATCTGCTCGCCGATGCGGTGCAGCGGATTGAGCGCCGTCATCGGCTCCTGGAAAATCATGGCGATCTCGCGCCCGCGCACACGCGCCAGCCCGGCTTCGGGCAACTGCAAGAGGTCGCGCCCCTGCCAGTCGGCCCGGCCGCCCAGCACTGCCTCGGGATAAAGCCGCAGCAGGGCACTGGCCGCCTGCGTCTTGCCCGAGCCGGATTCCCCCACCAGCGCCAGCTTCTCGCCGGCTGCCAGCGTCAGGCTCAGGTTGCGCACGACTTCGTGGCTGCCAAAGCGCACGCTCAGGCGCTCGATCTGCAACAGCGCACTCATGCCCGTCCCTCCGTGCGCGGGTCCAGCGCCTCGCGCAGCCCTTCACCGATGAAGATCAGCAGGGTCAGCGTACCGGTCAGCACCAGAAAGGTGGCAAGCCCGATCCACCAGGCGTCCAGGTTGTCCTTGCCCTGCGCCAGCATCTCGCCAAGGCTTGGCGTGTCGGGCGGCACTCCCAGCCCGAGGAAATCCAGCGAAGTCAGCGCGAGGATGGCGCCGGAAATGCGGAACGGCAGAAAGGTGATCACCGGCGTCAGGCTGTTGGGCAGCACATGCCGCCACATGATCGCCAGCGGCCCCAGTCCCAGCGCCCGCGCGGCCAGCACGTATTCCATCTGCCGGTTTTTCAGGAATTCCGCCCGCACGTAATCAGCCAGTCCCATCCAGCCGAACAGTGCCAGCAACACCAGCAGCAGCCACAGGCTGGGCGTGAACAGCGACGCAAAAATGATCAGCAGGTACAGCTCGGGCATCGAGCCCCAGATTTCGATAAAGCGTTGCAGGAACAGGTCGGTCCGCCCGCCGAAATACCCTTGTACGGCCCCGACGGCCACACCGATCAGGGTGCCGACAGCGGTCAGGGCGAGGGCAAACAGCACGCTGAGGCGAAAGCCGTACAGGAGGCGCGCCAGAATGTCGCGCCCGCGGTCATCGGTGCCCAGCCAGTTGTCGTGACCGGGTGGCGCAGGAAACGGGTCGGCAGCGTAATAGTTGATGCTGTCAAAGCGGTGCGGATTGGGCGGATACAGGGCAAAGTTGCCGTCCCGGGTGAGTTTTTCCACCACGAACGGATCGTGGTAATCCGCCGGCGTGGCAAAGTCGCCGCCAAACGTGGTTTCCGGATAATCCACCAGCAGCGGGAAATACCAGTCGCCCTGATAGTGCACCAGCAGCGGGCGGTCGTTGCTCAGGACTTCGGCGAACAGGCTGACGGCAAACAGGCAGCCAAACAGCCACAGGCTCCACCAGCCGCGCCGGTGGGCCCGGAAACGCTGCCATGCCCGCACACGTGGCGACTGGTAGGCCGCCACCCCGCTCATGCGGACACTCCGGCGGCCGCCAGCATGGTGCGGTTGCGCCCGTTGCGTTTGGCCTGGTACAGCGCCGCATCTGCCCGGGCCATCAGGCGCTCGGGCGAGATATCGGCAGCACCGGGAGCCAGCATGGCGGCCCCCAGTGACACGCTGACTTGCAGTACGCAGTCCGGCGAGACATGCACCGGCTCGCCGGCAATCGCAAGACGGATGCGCTCAGCCACCAGCTGCACGTGACGCACGGGCGTGGACGGCAGCAACACGGCAAATTCCTCTCCACCGATGCGTGCCGCCACGTCACACCCCCGCAGCTGCTGGCGTACCCGTCGGGCCAGCACCTTCAGCACCACGTCACCGGCCTGGTGACCCCAAGTATCGTTGATGCGCTTGAAGTGGTCGGCATCCAGCATCAGGCAGGCCAGCGGGTCGCCATGACGCCGGGTACGCTGCGCTTCTTCCTGCAAGCGCTGCTCGAAATACCGGCGGTTGTAGAGACCGGTCAGCGGGTCGGTCAGCCCCAGCCATTTCAGCCGTTCGCGGTTCAACACGTTTTCAAGGCACAGGGTCACGATGGCGGCAAACCGCTCGAGGAAATCCGTCCCCTGCCCCGGTTCATAGTGGGCTGCATCGTGGCAGCCGATGGCCAGCAGGCCCAGCAGACTGTTCTGGCGTACCAGCGGCAGCACGGCAGCACTCAGCACCGGACCCTGCCACGGCAGGCCGATCTGCACTTCATGGCCGATCCGCCCCAGGAGCGGATCGCGGCACCCGGCAGGAAATACCTGTTCCAGTGCGCCAGCATCGCGCAGCAGGACCAGTCCGGGCGGCAGTGTCTCGTCCAGCCCCAGGATGGTGGCAATGTCGCCATCGGGATCGGCCACCACCAGCAGGGTTTCGCGCGGAGCCAGCACTGCGGGCAATTCGTCGCGCAGCACGGCCAGAAACCCGGCGAAATCCGGTGCGCCGATCAGTGACAGTTCGAGCGCCTGATAGCGGCGGTGCAGGTTTTCGTTACGCAGGGCGTGTTCCAGCAGGGAGTCAAGCGTCAGGCTCATGCAGGGCTTTCAGTGGCCAACTGCGTCAAACCGCAGGCGCGGATCGACCCAGACATAGCAAAGATCGGAAGCCAGCCGGGCCAGCAGGCCGATCAGGGTAAACAGGTACAGCGTGCCCATCACCACCGGATAGTCGCGCTTGACCACTGCATCGAATGCCAGCAGCCCCAGCCCGTCCAGTGAAAACAGTGTTTCGATCAGCAGGCTGCCGGCAAAGAAAGCGCCGATGAAGGCAGCCGGAAAGCCGGTAACCAGCGGGATCATCGCGTTGCGGAATACGTGCCGGTACAGGATGCGTGTTTCGCCCACGCCTTTGGCACGGGCCGTCAGCACGTACTGGGCGCGGATCTGTTCCAGAAAGGTGTTCTTGGTCAGCAAGGTGGTGACGGCGAGGCTGCCGACCACCGAGGCCGTGATCGGCAGCACCATGTGCCAGAGGTAGTCAAGGATGCGAGCCGGCCACGACAGCTCGGCCCAGTTGTCGCTGACCAGCCCGCGCAGCGGAAAAAGCTCGAAAAAGCTGCCGCCGCCGAACAGCACCAGCAACACCACCCCGAGCACGAAACCGGGAATCGCATAGCCGACCAGCAGCAGCGTGCTGCTGGCCACGTCGAAAGCCGAACCGTCTCGCACGGCCTTGCGGATGCCCAGAGGGACGGAAATCAGGTAGGTCAGGAAAAAGGTCCAGAGTCCGAGGCTCATCGAAACCGGCAGCTTGGACACCACCAGCCCCCATACCGACTGGTGGTGATAGAAGCTCTGCCCCAGGTCGAAAGTGGCATAGCGCCGGACCATGTCGGCAAAACGCTTCCAGGCCGGCTGGTCAAACCCGTACAGCGCACGCAACTCGGCCAGCCGCTCGTCGTTGAGTCCGCCCGAGGCACGGTACAGGCCGTGTGCGGCCTGAACGGTTTCTCCCTGTCCGCCGGACTGGCGCAATTCCTGCGCCAGCTGCTCCACCGGTCCGCCGGGTACGAACTGGATCACCACGAACGTCACCAGCAGGATGCCCAGCAGCGTGGGCACCATCAGCAGCAGGCGTTTGGCAAGGTAGCGCCACAGATTCATCGCAGGCCGGCTCTGAAAGAAGGATTGATGCAGAAAGGATATGTCCTGCCCGCCATGCCTGCCAAGCAGGGCAGGCAAGCCCTGCCTGCGGTTGCCGTCTGCGGCCTCCGACGTTGACAGCCCGGTATCGCGGGGCTACAGCCTTTGAATGGGGTATGTGAATTACCCGTTGTTTTCCGCTTCATCAAATTTCAAGGAGTCGTTGTGGCGCAAGCTCGCAGCATGTCGTGGATTCTGCTCGCGCTGATGACGGTGGCAGCCGTGGCCAGCATCCGTGCCCTGCCGGGCATGGCACTCTACGGACTGGGTGCCGTCATGCTTTACCTTCTGCCGGCGCTGCTGTTTTTCCTGCCGGCAGCGCTGGTCACCACCGAACTGGGCACGACCTGGAGCGGTGGCGTGTACGGCTGGTGCCGGCAGGCATTCGGTGAACCGTTCGGCATTTTTGCCAGCTGGTTCGGCTGGATCCAGGTCTGTACGCTGCTGCCGATCATTCTGGCGTTTGCAGCCGATTCACTGGCATTCGTCATCAATCCGGCACTGGCGGGCAACGGGATTTATACCGGCATTGTCATCATCGGACTCTACTGGCTGGTCACGCTGGTGGCATTGCGGGGGGTCAAGCAACTGGCGCGCCTGTCCTCGCTGTTCATGCTGGCCGGTACGCTGTTTCCGGCGCTGGTGCTGGTCGTGCTGGGTGCCATCTGGCTGGCACAGGGCCATCCGTCACAGGCACCGCTGACCTGGTCGGCCCTGCTGCCGGACATTTTCGGCTCCGGCAGCCAGACACTCAGCGGCCATGCCAAGACCCACCCTGGCGTCTGGCATCTCTTTACCGGTGCCATTGCCGGCATCGTGCTGATCCTCAACAACTTTCTCGCCTACTCCGGCATCGAGATGAACGCCCTCTATGCCTCGAGCCTGCCCAACCCGCAGCGCGACATGCCACGGGCCATCGGGCTGGCCATCGGCCTGATCCTGCTGATCTTCATCCCGCCCACGCTGGCCATCGCCGTGGTGGTGCCGGCAGATGCCACCAGCCTGACGGCCGGGGTCATGCAGGCGTACAGCCAGTTTTTCCATGCTTTCGGCTGGGACGCGGCCATCGACGTCATGGCACTGCTGCTGGTGTTTGGCGCGCTGGGTGGCGTGCTGATCTGGTCGGCCGGCCCGGCCGAGGAGATGCTGTTTGTCGGCAAGGCCGGGCTTTTGCCGCGCTGGTGGCAGGTCACCAATCCGGCCGGCATGCCGCGGCATGTACTGCTGGCACAGGCCGGCATGGTGACAGCGCTGGCATCGCTGTACTTTTTCATTCCGGACGTGTCGGCAGCTTTCTGGATGCTCAGCACCCTGTCGGCACAGATCTATCTGGTGCTCTACGTCATGATGTTCGTGGCCGCGATCCGCCTGCGCCGCCTGCAACCGGACCTGCCACGCGGCTACCGGGCGCCTTGCCTGCATGCGTTGTCGGTCATCGGCATGCTGTCGTCGCTGGCTGCATTTGCCATCGGTTTCGTGCCGCCGCGCGCGGAATCCATGCCGCTGTCCGGGCTGGCCTACTTTGGCCTGCTGGCTGGCGGGCTGGTGCTGGCTGCGTTGCCGCCGTTCCTGTTTTACCGCTGGCGCCGCCCGGAATGGGAGGAGATCACACCAGCCGAGGCCGAGGCCTACAGTGCCCCGCTGACGCGTCCGACAACGCCGCATCCATCCACTTCGTAGCTGCTTGCCGGAGCCGCGCCATGAGCATTCCCGTTAAGCCAGTCCACCGCATGGGCCTGTTCGGCGCGGTCTCGCTCGGCATCAGTGCCATGGTGGGTGCCGGCATTTTTGCGTTGCTCGGGCATGCTGCGGTCGCCGCCCGGGCCGATGCTCCGCTGGCTTTCGTGATTGGCGGCGTGGTGGCAGCCCTGTCGGGTTATTCGTATGCGCGCCTGTCGGCAACGTATCCGAGCGGTGGCGGCATTCACGAGTTCTATCGGCTGGCTTTCGGCAATTCGGTAATAACGGGCTGGCTGTCACTGCTGTTCCTGCTGACCCTGATCACCACGACGGCGATGATCGCCCGCACGTTCGGGGTGTACGCGCACCGGATCATCCCGCTGGCACCGGGCAACGTGTGGATTCCGGCCTATGCGGCCGCCATCGTGATCCTGCTGATGTGGGTGAACCTGGCGGGATCAAGACTGGTGGGCCGGCTGGCCATCGTGCTGGTCGGCATCAAGATGACGGTACTGGCCATCCTGCTGGTTTACGGCCTGACCCAGGCCGAAGTCAGCCGGGTTGAATCACTGGGGTTCAGTTCTCCCACGACGCTGCTGGGTACGGTCGGGCTGACTTTCCTGGCGTATTCGGGCTATGGCCAGATCACCAATGCGGCCGATGCGGTCGAACGCCCCGAGCGCACCATTCCGCTGGCACTGTTGCTGGCGGTATCGATCGTGGCGGTGTTTTACGTCGGGCTGGCGTGGGTGGCGCTGGGGACGGTCCCGATCGCCGAGCTGAAACTGCATGCCGATACGGCCATGGCACAGGTGGCACACCCGCTGTTCGGGCCGGCCGGGGTGGTGATCCTGGCCCTGACGGCGATGGTGTCCACATCGTCGGCCATCAACGCCCAGTTGTTCAGCCAGCTACAGATGGGGGCACGCATGGCGCGCTGCGGCCAGTTGCCGGCCAGCCTGCAAGAGGGCGAGCGCCCGTACAACCGCATGCTGGTCGGCGGCATTGTCGTGGCGACCATCATCATGGCGGCTTTTTTCAACCTGGGTGCCATCGCCCAAGCTGCCAGCGCCACCTATCTGATCACCTACGTGGCCGTGCAGATTGCCCACTGGCGGTTACGCCGGCAGACGAACGGATCGTTGTGGCTGATCATCGCCGGGTTGCTGCTGATGCTGGTAGTGCTGGCGGCATTTGGCCTTGAAATCTGGCAGACGACACCCAGCGTGTTCATCACCATTGCCGTCATGCTGGCGGGTGGCTGGCTGGTGGCCTGGCTGATCCGGCCGCGTACTGCGGCGTCTTCCGGTCCGGGCTGAGGTACACCGGGCCAGAAGCGGTCTGCCAACGGAATGGCGGACATGAAAAATTCCCGCCCTGCGCGGACGGGAACATGCCTTTTTGAAAAAAGGAAAACACATCAACAAGCCATGACCGGTTACCGTAGCCCGCACCGGTAGCGGGGTTTAGCCACAGGAGACCGAGGGTCCTGCTGTCTGCCCTACGGCTGGCACGACAGGGCACATGGTAATAGTGCCTGATTATTGAGTAAATAGTTTTTTGCTAATACAGAAGGCCTTTGCAGTACCGCAGACATCCGTTCACTCCTCCGCACTGCAAATCCGGACTCCGCCGGAGTTTGCATCACGCTCCGCTTCGGCAGGCTGCCGGCCCGTCGGTCCGGGCATGGCTTCCCGGGCTGTCCCCTGTGCGGCGGACAACCCCCGTCCTGCCGGCCGGGGTCAACCCGCCAGCCTTACAGCAGCCGTGCCTGCCGTTCCAGCTCCTGGGAGTCGAGGCTGCCTATGTCCAGTCTCTGCGCTTCGGCCAGGTGTTCGAAATGCTTGCCCATCGAACGGAAATACAGGGGATCGTAGTGATTGGCCAGCAGGTCTTCCACCAGCCGGTAAAAATCACCGGCTTCGGTCCACGCCTGCCATTCGGCCAGTTTTTTGCGGCCGTACAGTTCGCGCAGATAACCCAGCTGCTGCACCAGCATGGCGGGTGAATGCACGAAAAAGTCGTAGTCTTCCAGGAGGTAACGCACCCGCTCGGCAAACGGAACATCGACATAAATGCACCTGGCCGCCCGCATGGACGTCACCAGCGCGTCCGGCAGGGAAACAAAGCCGATGCGCTTGGATTCTGCCTCGACAAACACCGGCTCTTGCGGATCAAGCGCCAGCAAGGCGGCACGCAGGGCGCTGTCAAAGCCTTTTTGCGTGGGCTGCCCCTCACCGGGTACCCGCCCCAAGACCGAACCGCGATGGTTGGCCAGCGCCTCCAGATCCAGCACCTGCCGCCCCTGGGTCCGCAGGGCGGTCAGCAGCCGTGTCTTGCCCGAGCCGGTCGGGCCGCACACCACGCGATAGTCAAACCGTCCGGGCAGCGTCTGCAACTCCTCCAGCACCAGATGCCGGTACTGCTTGTAGCCACCTTCCAGCTGCCGCGCGCCCCAGCCGATCTGTTGCAGGATCAGGGTCATCGAGCCGGAACGCTGTCCGCCACGCCAGCAGTACACCAGCGGCCGCCAGCCTTTGGGCCGGTCAGCCAGCCCGGTTTCCAGATGCCCGGCAATGTTGCGCGCCACCAGCGCCGCCCCTACCCGGCGGGCCTCGAACGGCGATACCTGCTTGTAAAGCGTTCCGACGGTCACCCGCTCCTCGTCAGACAGGACCGGGCAGTTGATGGCACCGGGGACATGATCCTCGGCAAACTCGGCCGGTGTACGCACATCGACGATTTCATCGAAATCTGCGAGCTGTGCTATGTTCGCGGGCGGAAAAAAACGCATGGACGCACTTGATGATGACGGAAGTTAAGCTGACCCAATTGTCTCACGGTGGCGGCTGCGGCTGCAAAATTGCGCCGTCCGTGCTGGAAAAGATCCTCGCCGGCATCCGGCCCGTGCTGCCGGTGCCCGACCTGCTGGTCGGCATCGACACCGCCGATGATGCCGCGGTCTACCGCCTCAACGACGAGCAGGCCATCGTCGCCACCACTGATTTCTTCATGCCGATTGTCGATGATCCGTTCGACTTTGGCCGCATCGCCGCCACCAATGCACTGTCCGACATCTACGCCATGGGCGGCAAACCGCTGTTTGCACTCGCCATCGTCGGCATGCCGGTCAACGTCCTGACCCCCGACACCATCCGGCAGATTCTGGAAGGCGGCCAGGCCGTCTGTGCAGCGGCCGGCATTCCGGTGGCTGGCGGACACTCGATCGACAGCCCGGAACCGATCTACGGGCTGGTCGGCATCGGTGTCGTCCATCCGGACCAGATCAAGACCAATGCCGGTGCCCGGCCGGGTGACCGCCTGATCCTCGGCAAAGGCCTGGGTGTCGGCATCCTCGCGCAGGCCATGAAAAAAGGCCTGCTCGACGAAGCCGGCTACGCCGCCATGATCGCCAGCACCACGCTACCCAACGTGGTCGGCAGCGAACTGGCACCGCTGGCCAGCGTGCACGCCCTGACCGATGTCACCGGCTTCGGCCTCGCAGGCCACCTGCTGGAAGTCTGCCGGGGTGCCGGCCTGACTGCCCATGTCGACATGGCACGCATCCCGGTCATCCGCGAAGCCGAGCCTTACGCCCGCCAGCTGATCGGTCCCGGAGCCATCGAGCGCAACCGGGCCAGTTTTGGCCACGGCATCAGGTTTGCCACCGACATCCCGGACTGGCAACAGCGCCTTCTGACCGATCCGCAAACCAGCGGCGGCCTTCTGGCAGCCGTCGCCCCGGAAGCCGTCGACGACGTGCTGGCCCGCTTCCACGCGGCCGGTTTTGACTATGCCTGCGAAATCGGCAGCCTGACGGCAGGTGACGCCGAAATCATCGTTCGCTGACAGCCCCCTGCGGAGGCAGCCATGCCTCCGCAGACCGTCCGTGCTGCATTGCCGATCCTTGCCTGCGTGCTTCGGCCCCGGCCGGGCGGCCCGCAGCCAGGACCGGATGACCGGCATTCCTGAATGCCTCATCGTCCGCAAACGACAAGAACATCTTTTTAAATACCGGCAACCGCATCCCCGCTACCGTCATTCCGGGCAAGGCCACCGGGCATCTGCCACCCCGGATGCACACCCGCAAGCCCGCCTCCCGTTCCGCGCCAAAAGGGCCGCATTGAAAGCGGTCCACTGTGCCCGATGCCGGCCAGCGTGAAGGCCAGCCATCACCGGACACCTGGCTGACAGCCCGGATTTCCAGCCATCACACCGTATTCGCCCATCCGGGCAGTGCAGCCCGGCGAACCCACCGCTCCCTCAGCATCACACCACCACCGTATCACCGGATGCTGCTGCCAGCGGCTCCAGCAATCCGCGCACCAGACACACTTCGCCGCTGTCATCCCACTCTACCGCCAGCCGCCAGCGTACCGGCCGGACGGCACCATTGCGGTCATGCCAGTCCCACACCTGCACATGACCGGCATCGCCCATCGAAGCCGCTGTCAATGCTTCGTCCAGCGCCTGCCTCTGCCCGGCCGGCACATGCGCCAGAACATGCCGGCGGTCAGCCAGCGCTCCCGCCCCCTCTTCCAGTATCCGTTCCGTGTCACCCTGCCAGCGCCAGTGTGCGTGTCCCGGCTCGAACTCAAACGCCACCACGCCCAGCTGCTCCAGCCCCCAGAGACAGCGCCGGCGCCATTCCAGCCCGCGCCATACCCGCTGTCGCCACTCCAGTCCGAACGCACCAAGCGCCAGCACCAGCACCGCTGCCCCGGCCACATAAAACTGCACGTTCAGCACGGAAAGCGGCATCGCCAATGCCATGCGGGCAAACGGTCCCATGCCGGCCACGGTAGCAAGGCCGGAGAGCAATGCCAGCCAGAAAACGGCCAGACTGCTGCCAGGGCCGGGCCAGTACATCACTGTCAGCGCCAGCAACACCAGCGGCAGCCAGACCAGTGGCTGCATGCCCCAGCCGGCCACGCCAAAGCGCGCTTCGCCAAACACCAGAGCCAGCACCAGCGTCATCAGCCCCAGGCAAACCATCCCGGCCAGATGCCGGAACGGCGGATCGGCAGCACTCAGCCAGTCGCGGCTGCCCAGTGCATGCAACAACACCGGCACCACCAGCAACATCCCGTCAGCCAGGGACAGCAGCAGTTCCGGCCACCACGGCAACAGCACCGGCCCGGCTAGCAGGCGCGCCAGTGCCAGCAACAGCACGAGCGGCACCAGCACCGCCAGAAAACGCACTGCCGCCAGCGGCGTCGACAGCCGGAAAATGCACCCTCCCGGAGTCAACAGCCATGCAGCCAGTGCCAGCAAACCGGTTTCTGCTGCCGCCAGCAAGATCGATGTCCAGCCCCCGGTCCCGGACCATGCGTGAAAAACCGCCGCCAGAAGCCAGACCAGCATCGTCACCCAGCCCCGTTCCCGTCCGCGCGCCAGCAGCAGGGCCGACAACCCCACCCCCAGCGGCACGTCAAACAGCGCCAGCGGCGGCTGTACAAAAGCCAGCGTCTGCATCAGCACATACGCCAGTGGCCACGCCACGACCAGCCACAGCATCAGGCGCACAGGGACAGTCGGACGGGAGGGCATGGCAGGCTTTCCGGACGGGCATGAAATACTTTGAGCGTAGGCGCCCGGCCTGCCACGGCAACCCGAACTGCCGGGCGTTTTGGCAGACCTCGCCGTCCAGCGAACCGTGCGACCTGAATTCGTTGTCACCCTGCCGCCCACGCTCGATCCTGTCGCGAGCACGGAGGCGGAGAAGCCATGTTGGCGCGCCATCGCGCAGGGGCCATGAGGGAAACACTCCCGCAGGCATGGGAAAGACTTCCGCGCCTTGCCGCAGCAGCTCCGCTGCACGGAAACACCCCTGCAGACGTGAGGAAGATTCAACACCTGCATCGCTGGTGAGCGTGTACGGAGAAACACCTCCACCCGCCCTCCACGCCTTCAGCGCGTCATGGACCCATGCAGGCAGACTGGCCAGCGGGTTGGCGACATCGTGAACATGCGCAACTACCAGATTACCGGGCAGGGCATCTGGTTCAAGCAGCAAAAAACCGGCAACAGGCCCGTCGTCTCGTGGAGCGATGAACTGCGCGCCATCGTCGACCGCACGCAGAAGATCGGGTCTCATGGCGTACCCATGGTGACGCTATTTAGCCAGAGAGGCGGCAAACCACTTAAAATCACCACTTTGCAGCCGCAGCGGACTGGCGCATGCAAGCGGGCTGGTATCAACGATGCCCAGCTACGTGCTTTGCGCACCATGGCAGGAACCGGAGCAAAACGGCAAGGCTTCGACCCCGCCGCCCTGCCCGGCCATAGCGATCCGGAGATGACCCGCCGTTATCTGCGTGATCGTGCAATTCCCGTCGGGTCCGCGAACAGAATTACTGGACAGAGCAACAAACAACCGCTTTAACTCTTTGATTTAACAGGTAGGTAATGTAATGGCGCAATACGTTATGTCGATGCTGCGGGTCAGCAAGGTCGTGCCCCCGAAGCGTCAGATCATCAAGGACATTTCCCTGTCCTTCTTCCCGGGGGCCAAGATCGGCCTGCTGGGCCTCAACGGTGCGGGCAAGTCCACCGTGCTGAAAATCATGGCCGGAGTCGAAAAGGAATACGACGGCGAAGTGCAGTGGCAGCCGAACCTCAACATCGGCTACCTGGCGCAGGAACCGCAGCTCGATCCGGAAAAGACCGTGCGCGAAGAAGTCGAAAGCGGCATGGGTGAAGTGATGGGCGCGCAAAAGCGCCTTGAAGAGGTGTACGCCGCCTACGCCGAGCCGGATGCCGACTTTGACGCACTGGCCGAAGAGCAGGCACGCCTCGAGGCCATCATCTCTGCCGGTGCCGGCGACAACATCGAGCTGCAACTGGAGCTGGCCGCCGACGCCCTGCGCCTGCCGCCGTGGGATGCCAAGATCGGCCCGCTGTCCGGTGGCGAAAAGCGCCGCGTGGCCCTGTGCAAGCTGCTGCTGTCCAAGCCCGACATGCTGCTGCTGGACGAACCGACCAACCACCTTGATGCCGAATCGGTGGAATGGCTGGAACAGTTCCTGTGCCGTTTCCCGGGCACCGTGGTGGCCGTCACCCACGACCGCTACTTCCTCGACAACGCCGCCGAGTGGATTCTGGAACTCGACCGTGGCGAGGGCATTCCGTGGAAGGGCAACTACTCCAGCTGGCTGGAGCAGAAAGAAGCCCGTCTGGAGCAGGAATCCAAATCCGAAGCCGCCCGCATGAAGGCGATGAAGCAGGAACTGGAATGGGTGCGCCAGAACCCGAAGGGCCGTCAGGCCAAGTCCAAGGCGCGTATTGCCCGCTTTGAAGAGCTGTCCAGCTACGAAACCCAGAAGCGTAACGAAACCCAGGAAATCTTCATTCCGGTGGCCGAGCGTCTGGGCAATGAAGTGATCGAATTCGAAAACGTCAGCAAGGGCTTCGGTGACCGTCTGCTGATCGACAACCTGTCGTTCAAGGCCCCGCCGGGCGCTATCGTCGGCATCATCGGCCCGAACGGCGCCGGTAAATCCACGCTGTTCAAGATGATTGCCGGCAAGGAACAGCCGGACAGCGGCACCGTGAAGATCGGCCAGACCGTGCAGATGGCCTTTGTCGAGCAGCACCGCGACAGCCTGGAAGCCGACAAGACCGTGTTCGAGGATGTGTCCGGTGGCGCCGACCTGCTCACCGTGGGCAAGTTCGAAATGTCGAGCCGCGCCTATCTGGGCCGCTTCAACTTCAAGGGCGCCGACCAGCAGAAGAAAGTCGGCATGCTCTCCGGTGGCGAACGCGGCCGCCTGCATCTGGCCAAGACCCTGCTCAAGGGCGGCAACGTGCTGCTGCTGGATGAACCGTCCAACGACCTTGACGTGGAAACCCTGCGCGCGCTGGAAGACGCCCTGCTGGAGTACGCCGGCACTGTGTTCGTGATCTCGCACGACCGCTGGTTCCTCGACCGGATCGCCACGCACATCCTCGCCGCCGAAGGCGAATCGCAGTGGACCTTCTTTGACGGCAACTATCAGGAATACGAAGCCGACAAGAAGAAGCGTCTGGGCGAAGAAGGCGCCAAGCCCAAGCGCATCCGTTACAAGCCGATCACCCGCTGATCCCGGCCGGCAAGGGAGGCGCTCTCTCTATCTATGTCCTGCCCGCCCGTCGTGTTGCGGGCCGGGCGACATCAGGCAGTAGCACCCTCCCCTTGCTTCCGCATCCAGCCCGCCGGTTGTCCCGGCGGGTTTTTTCATGCCCGGATTCCGCCGAACTGCCAGGCATCCATGGCGATGGCCGCGTATTCGATGCCCCGGTGCAGTGCCTGCCCGACTGCCCCGCCGCCGGCTCCCAAGGCAAAGAACAGCGGCAGCAGATGCTCGTCAGTCGGATGGTTTTCACGGGCAAACGGCGCCTGATGCTGCCAGTCCAGCAGGGCTTCCACCTCCCCGGCGGCCAGCTGTTCGGCCATCCAGTCGGCAAACGCCTGCGCCCACGGCTGCGGCGGCATGCCGGGATGCCCCAGTGCATACAGGTTATGGGTCAGGCTGCCGGAACCCAGCACCAGCCAGCCGGCATCGCGCAGCCCGGCCACCGCCTGCCCGAGCCGGTAATGGGTGCGGGCATCCTGCTGCGGCAAGGTAGCCAGCGTGACAACCGGCACCCGGGCCTGCGGATACATGGCCAGCAGCGGCACCCAGGCGCCGTGGTCCAGCCCGTCCTCCGGGTCCGGCAGCCAAGCGATCCCCGCAGCGGTCAGTGCCGCCCCCACCTCGTCAGCCAGACCCTCGCCTGAGGTGGCCGGATACTGCAAGCGGTAGAGTTCGGCCGGAAATCCGCCAAAATCATGCACGGTGCGCCAGTGGCCGGCCGACCCTAGCTGTGGGCGGGAGGCCAGATGATGGGCCGACATCACCAGGATCGCGCGCGGCAAGGGCAACTGGCGGGCCAGCGTACGCCAGGCTTCTGGGGCGGGCGAGCCGCTGATCAGCACATCCGGCCCCCCGTGCGAGATAAACAGGGCAGGCAAACTCATCAGATTCTCCTTTGCAGGCAGGTGGCAACCCGTCCCTTGACCCGCCGGGCCAGGTGTCCCAAAACAACCGGCAGCGGTGCCAGCTCCCGGCATGATGATCGACAGGCCGGCAGATCCGGCATGCCGTAGCCTGCCGGCAGGGCCGGGAACCCGAGGATCCTCGGGCTCCCGGCACGCACTGGCCGCAATCCAGCGTAGCCAGCCTCCGGATGCCGGGCGATTCCCGGCATCCGTTTTCTAGTGGTGTGCGACCGCCCGGTTCCAGCGCAAGGCCAGGGCACCGTTCCCCAGCAAGGCCTGCACCAGTGCCGCCACGGCCAGGAACACCGGATACTCCCAGCCGCCACCGGCATTGCTGAACATCCAGCCATTGCCGCCATGCCCGAATACCGCCGCTCCCAGCAGGACCGGCACCAGAGCCAGCGACACCCAGCGGGTTGCCACGCCGGTCAGCAGCAGTACGCCACCGGCGGTTTCGGCCACCATGGTCAGGTAGCCCAGTGCCCCCGGCAAACCCAGTGATTCGAAATAGCCGGCCGTACCGGCCGGGGTAAAGACCAGCAGTTTGGTCAGGCCGTGGGCCAGAAACATGGCACCCAGTGCCAGACGCAGCAGCAGGGCTGCTGCGGGGATCAGCCGGTTGTCAGTTTGGTTGTCAGTCATGTGTTGGTCTCCAGTGCAGTGCGAACCCGATGTCGCCATGACGTCATTACAGCGCTTGCCGGCCAGCAGATAAACACGTCATCCTTACAAGGATTATCAACCCACAGGAAACAATCATGGACCGGCTGACATCGTTGCGTGTGTTCCAGACCATCGGCGAAACCGGCAGCTTCAGTGCCGCCGCCGAACGTCTGGGCCTGTCGGCCGCCATGGCCAGCAAGCATGTACACGCGCTGGAGCAACAGCTGGGAACACGCCTGTTTCAGCGCACGACCCGCCGGGTGTCACTGACCGAAGCCGGACAGGATTACGCCCGCCGCATTGCGCTGGTACTGGCCCAGCTCGAAGAGGCTGATGCGGCTGCCATGCAGCAAAGCGTGGACATCCGCGGCCGGGTGCGCCTGAGCGCACCGATTTCGTTCGGCATGCGGGTGCTGGGCGGCTGGCTGGCCGGTCTGGCCGCCCGCTATCCGCAGCTGGAGGTGGAGCTGGAACTCAGCGACCGGCAGGTCGACCTGATCGACGAGGGCTTTGACCTCGCCCTGCGCATCACCACCACGCCACTGGCCGACGGCATCGTGGCCCGGCCACTGGCCCGCTTCGACCTGCTGCTGTGTGCTTCCCCGGCCTATCTCGAGCAGGCCGGTACGCCGCAGGTGCCGGCCGACCTCAGCCAGCATGCCTGCCTGCGCTACAGCCTGTATCCGCAAGGCACGGACTGGCGCTTACGGCTGGCTGACGGCAGCGAATGCCGTGTGCCGGTCAGCGGCCCCCTGACGGCCAACAACGGTGACGTACTGGTCCAGGCAGCCTGCACCGGCATGGGCATCATCTACCAGCCGCGTTTTCTGGTGGAAACACACTTGCAGCAAGGCACCCTGCGGCTCCTGTTTGACTCGTTGCCGGTTCGCCAGGCCGAGGTTTACGCCGTCTATCCGGCACGCCGCCACCTGCCGGCCCGGGTGCGCGTACTGGTCGAACACCTGCGCGAACGGCTGGCCGGCGACTGCGCCGGGACAGTCGCGCAGGTGTAGAATGCGCAGCCCTGTTTTTGCCGTCGAGTCCCGCCCGTGAGCACCATCCCCGATCTTCGCCCCGGCCAGTCGGTCGAACTTCTCAAGGAACTGCACATCCTCACCCGCGACGGCAAGCTCAACCAGGACAGCCGCCGCAAGCTGAAGCAGGTGTATCACCTTTTCAATTTCATCGAACCGCTGATGCAGGAAGTGCTGGACGCCGGCCATGACCTGACGCTGGCCGACCACGGCGCCGGCAAGTCGTATCTGGGCTTCATCCTGTACGACCTCTTCCTGAAAGCGCGCGAGGCCGGACACATCTACGGCATCGAAACCCGTCCGGAGCTGGTTGAGCGCACGGCGGCCCTGGCCGAGCGCCTCGGCTTCACCCGCATGCATTTCCTCAACATGTCGGTAGATGAATCACGCCGGATGGCCGAACTGCCGGAGCACTTTGACATCGTCACGGCCCTGCACGCCTGCAATACCGCCACGGATGACGCCATCCGATTTGCCCTCGACAAGCAGGCGCGCTTTATCGTGCTGGTGCCCTGCTGCCAGGCTGAAGTGGCTGCAGAGCTGCGGGAAAACAAGGCCCGCCGGCTGGCACAGTCGCCGCTGGCAGAAATCTACCGTCACCCGATCCATACCCGCGAGTTCGGCAGCCAGCTGACCAATGTGCTGCGCTGCCTGCAACTGGAAGCACACGGTTATTCGGTCACCGTGACCGAGCTGGTGGGCTGGGAACACTCGATGAAAAACGAGCTGATCATTGCCCGTCACACCGGCAAGCCGCGCGGCAACGCACGGGAGCGCCAGCAGGCCATCCTGGCCGAATTCGGCCTTGAGGCGCTGACGGAGCGGTTTGCCTGACGCAGGCTTGCTATGCTGGTCTGGTCAGCCACGCTTTCCAGACCGACCATGCGCCACCTTGCCTGCCTTCTGTTGACCCTGTGTGCCCTGCCCTTGCAGGCCATGCCCCTCAGCCCGGCCCAGGAAGCCCGTCTTGCCGCCCTGCGGACGGCCACGGCAGCCGGTGCTGAAACCGATCCTGCCATCATCGCCAGCTGGCCGCCGGCACGCCAGATTGCCGTACTGCAATGCCAGCCGGTGGTCGCCCGTGAATTGCAGCAGCACTACCCGTGGGTGGACGAGGTGCAACTGGGCGAAGAAGGGCGACCGCTGGCCCTGCACGACAACACCCGCCTGACCGGCGAAGGCCACGTCCAGCTTGGCGGCAGCTGGCATTCGTTCAGCTTTGACTGCCTGCTTGATCCGGCCACGGGGACGGTGAGCCGGGTGACTTACCGGATGAACCACTGACCGGGTGCGCGGCAGGCACGGCCAAAAACGCTGCGGCCGTACCCGCAGCCCTGCCCGTCCTGCCGGTCGGGCTGGTAAACTCGGGCGCCATGGCTATCCCGTTCCGTTTGGTCCTGCTCGCTCCGCTGTTGCTGGTGGCGGCCTGCGCCAGCACCCCCGACTATCCTCCTGCCGGTTACGGCCAGTACCGCGTGCAGCCAGGCGACACGCTCTATCGCATCGCCCGCGTGCATAACCAGACCGTGGCCAACCTGGCGCGCTGGAACCGCATCTCCGACACGTCGGACATCCAGGCGGGCCAGCTGCTGCGGGTGATTGCTCCGGCCGGCGATACGGTTGCCAGCAGCAGCCCGTCCCGTCCTGCTGCCGGCAGCAAGCCCAAACCCAGACCGGCACCGCCGGCCAGCACGGCCAAACCCAGGCCACCGGCAGGCGGCATCACGCTGGCCTGGCCGGCACAGGGAACGCTGCTGGCAGGATTCACTTCAGCCAACAAGGGCATCGACATCAGCGGCAAGGCCGGCGATCCGGTCAAGGCAGCCGCCAGCGGCAAGGTGGTCTATGCCGGGGCCGGCATCAAGAGTTACGGCAACCTGCTGATCCTGCGCCACAGTGACGACTGGCTGACGGCCTATGCCCACAACCAGCAGTTGCTGGTCAAGGAAAACCAGACGGTCAAGGCCGGCCAGACCATTGCCCGCATGGGCAACAGCGGCACCGACCGGGTGAAGCTGCATTTCGAGCTGCGCTACAAGGGCAACGCGACCGATCCCCGTCCCTACCTGCGCTGACGGTCCTGCACATGACTGCGCCCGGGCTGTCCGTCTGCCGGCAGCCCGGGCGCAGTTGCTCCGGAGATCAGTCCAGCCTGTACTGGGCCTTCAGCCAGAAAGTCCGGCCCGGTTCGTTGATGCGGTAGGTCTGGATCAGCCCGCCGACATCAACGAGATCCTGCTTGCTGACGAATTCCGAATACGCTTTGTCAAAGAGGTTATCGACGCCTGCGGTCAGGCTCAGGCGCCTGGTCGGCTTGTAGCCGCCATGCAGGGACAAGACACCAAAGCCGGCACTTTCTCCCAGATCCTGCCCGGCAATATTGCCTTTGCCGGTGTCATAGCGGTTTTGCGCAGTCACCAGCCGCCACAAGGCGCCGGCACTCCAGACCTGGTTGTCCCACTCCAGCCCCAGCCGGGCTTCAAGTGGCGGAATCTGGGCCAGCGGCGTCTGGTCGGTCCGGTTGGTGCCGTGGGTATAGGCCAGGGTGGCGTCAGCTTTCAGGCTGGCTGAAATGCGGTAGGACAAACCGGCCTCGCCGCCCCAGGTACGGGCATCCACATTACGGGTCAGGTTTTGCCTGGTGCTGTTGTCGATCAGGATGAAGTCATTGATTTCGTTGTAGAACGCGGACACGCTGCCGGTCCATGCTCCGGATTTCCAGTTCACGCCGGTATCCAGCTGGGTGTTCTTCTCCGGCCGGGTGCTCAGGAACGAGCTGTTGTCCAGCCCGCCTGCCGCATTCAGGCTGTTGCGGTTGAACTCCCAGAAATCCGGAAACCGCTCGACATGTCCCAGACCGGCATACCAGGTGGCACCGCCGATATCCTGCTCGTAGCGCACGAAACCGCTGGTGAGCTGGTCATCCCGGTTGCGGCCATAGCTGGATTTGCCCTGCCGGTCATCCTTGCCACGCCACCAGTCGTGGCGCAGTCCGGCAATCACGCGCTTGTCGTCGGTGATGCTCTGGTGCCACTCGCCGAACAGGCCGATCTGGTCAAAGGTGAAATTCTCGTCATAAGGCTGGTTGACGTAATTTTCGGCCATGGCGCCCTTGCCGGCGCGAAAACGGTGACGGTTGCTCTGCTGGTCTACCCCCAACTTGATTTCGGTCGCCCCGGCCGGCTGCAAGGTGGCCACGATCTTGCCGCCCGTGGTGCGGCGGTCCGGGTTGCTCACGGCCAGACCGGAAACAGCCGGCGCCGGCCGCAGGCTGTAGTTGTCCATGACGTGATCGATGTAGTTGTAATAGATCTGGGCTTCCAGCGCGGTGAACCAGGGCGTCAGGTCGGTTTTTTCGAAGCGCAGTCCGTATCCCTCGCGCGCAAACTTCACGCCGTCCATGCTGCGGTCGGCATAGGCTGCCTCGCCATCGCTGCGGGCGGCCTCGAATTCAATGCGGGTATCCCTGTCCGGCGTCCAGCCCAGCAGGAGGTTGCCGCTCCAGCGGTGAAAGGCTGAATGCACGCGATCACCGTTACCGTCGGTGTAATCGTTGGCATGACTGTTGGTGGCGATGGCACGCACGTAACCGGCGGGATTGCCAGCCGTCACGTCGGCCACTTCGTCGTGTCGTGCAGCCGAGCCGACCAAGGCACTGAGGGTGCCGCGCACGCCGGGCTCGGCAAAGGGCTTGACCTTGCGGTCGAAGAGCACGGTGGCAGCCATGTTGCCCGGCCCCCACAGGACGGTTTGCGGCCCCTTGATGATGGTCAGGCTGTCGTAGGCTTCCGGGAATACATAGGCCGTGGGCGGGTCCATGCGTCCGCCACAGCCGCCGTAGATGAATTCGCCATCCATCAGCACGTTGATGCGCGAACCGGCCATGCCGCGAAAGACCGGGTCACCGTCCGTGCCGCCTTTGCGCACGACGGAAAAACCCGGAATGGTCTTGAGGATGTCGGCACCATCATGAGCCGGAACCGGCTGGCGGGGAGCCTTGGGGTCAGTGGTGACGACCAGAGGGGCCGTGGTCGGGCTGGCTGTCACAACGGTTTCGGCCAGTTCGGTATCTGCTGTCTGCGCCTGAACCAGAGCAGAAAAGGTGGATGCCACCGCGAGCACGGAATACTTTAAACGCATTGCAAGACCCCTCTACAAAAGACAGGCGATTATAGAAAGGTCAAAACAACAAACCCTGCGACACAGTGTCGCAGGGTTTGGCGTAATCAGCGCCCAGTGGGCAAAACAACGATGGTAACGATCAGAGCAACAGCAACAGGCTCACTCCCACCAGCAGGCCGGAATACATCATGCCCAGCCATTGTCTGCGCTGATGAGGACGGCGCATCGGCACGTCACCGAACGAGCGACGGACATCGTATTCGCCGTACAGCTTGGCTTCCTTGCTGAGATCGTCCCACATGGCGCACTCCCGTTACATTGCATTGCCTTATGTAACGTATTGTAAGCACCTGTTTGCCGATGTGCAAGGACTGTCTTCCCGGACTGCGCGCTTATTTGTCAACCCCTGTCGCAACAGGGGAACGGGCCGCCAGCAGGCGCAGCCGCAGTGCATCATAGATCGGCAATTGCCCCAGCCAGAACGGGATGATGGCCGCTGGCAGGCAGGCCAGCAGCATGGGCACGACCAGGCGGCCGGTTGCCGTCATCTCCAGGATCAGCACGATGCCTGTCAGCGGTGCCCTGACTGACGAAGCAAACATCGCGCCCATGCCCACGATGGTACAGATGCGCCAGTCCAGCCCGATTCCCGGAAGCCACCACGTCATGACGGCACAAAAGAGCGCCCCCTGCACCGCCCCCATGGCCAGCATCGGTGCAAACAGCCCTCCTGACATTCCCATCGAGTAGGACATCGGTCCCAACCCCAATCGCACCAGCCACAACAGGCACAGCGTGGCCAGCAACCAGGGGCCGGACAGCAACTGCTGCACCAGCTGTTCCCCGCCACCGGCAAACTCCGGCACAAACCAGACCAGCAGCGCCAGCACTGCGGCGCATGCGGCTCCCCGCAGCCAGAACGGCACCATGTCCAGCCACATGAACAGGCTCAGCCCGCCCAGGATGGCGCTGTTGTACAGCACGCCGGCAAACCCGGTCAGCACGCCCAGCAGGACATAAAACGGCAGCACGTACAGCGAAGGCTCGGCCAGTGCCGGCACCTGGAAAACCGGCTGCGGCCCGAGGATGAACTGTGTCACTGGCACGGCCACCGCGCAGGCAATCATGCTGATGGTGACCAGCCGCGTGCGTGCAACGTGTGTCAGCTCCTCCAGCGCAAACAGCAATCCGCCCAGCGGGGCGCTGAACGCCACGGCCAGCCCGGCACCGGCAAGACTGGCCACCAGAATGCGCCGGTCTTGTTCCGAGGCCCAGTGGTGACGACCGAACACGCCACCGATATAGGCTCCCATCTGCACGACCGGCCCCTCGCGCCCCAGGGCATAGCCGGACGACAGGGCCAGCACCCCGCTGACAAACTTCACCGGCAGGAATTTCCAGTCACGTTCGATGGGCAGTTCATTGCGCCAGACGGCCTCGATCCGCTGGATGCCGCTGCCGGCTGCCGACGGCATGAAACGGCGTACCAGCCACATCGAGACAATGGTGATGACAGAGGCCGTCATCCAGACCAGCATGAATCCGCCCACCCCGCCGACATGGCGCATCCATGCATAAAGTCCGGCCATTTCCCGGAAACCATGCTGCACCGACAAACGGAACAGGGATCCGGTCAAGGCCACACACACGGCCGCACCGATTGCAAGCAGGCCGATCCGGACCAGTCCCGTCAGGGACTCACCGGTATCGGCCTTGTCAAAATCTGGATCGGCAGACGGTGCCTGATCACGGGAAAAAAGTCGCATGAATGAAACGAAAACAGTCAGTCAGGGCCCAATGACGGCCGCGCCACACCCGGCGGACCATCGACAGCCGACGGCGTCGCGGGCAAATCATAGGCATAGCAGCCCCGTGGCTGAAGCGACAGGGGTTTTTCCAGCGAAGCCCGTGCCAGCAGCGCAGCATCGGCAAAAACCTCCAGCGGATGTGCGTCAGCCAGTATCCGGCCTTCGTGCAGCACGATCACCCGGGTACAGACGTCCAGCACCAGGTCGAGGTCATGCGTGGCAATGATCTTGGTGTGCTCGAACGTTTGCAGCAGGTGGATCAGCCGCCGGCGCGCGCCCGGGTCCAGCGCATCGGAAGGTTCGTCCAGAATCAGCACGTCCGGGTGCATGGCCAGCACGCCGGCAATCGCCACTGCCCGTTTCTGCCCGCCGGACAGCTGCCATGGCGGCCGGTCAACCAGGTGGGCGGCCCCCACGGTTTCCAGTGCCTGCATGGTGACAGTCCGCACATCCTCGGCCGACAGGCGCATGTTCAAGGGCCCGAAGGCCACATCATCAAACACCGTGGGCATGAAAAGCTGGTCGTCAGGATTCTGGAACACCAGCCCGACATGACGACGCAGCTCGGGCAGGTAGGTCTTGCTGATCCGGGCACTTCCCAGCCGGATTTCACCTTGCGACGCAAACAGGAACCCTGTCAGCAGCAGCAGCAGGGTGGACTTGCCGGCTCCGTTGGCCCCGATGACCGCCACGGACTCTCCGGGCCGGATCGTGAAATCCACCCCGTCCAGTGCCTGATGGCTGTCCGGATAGCAAAACCCCACCCGGGA
This sequence comes from Laribacter hongkongensis DSM 14985, assembly GCF_000423285.1. Taxonomy (NCBI): domain Bacteria; kingdom Pseudomonadati; phylum Pseudomonadota; class Betaproteobacteria; order Neisseriales; family Aquaspirillaceae; genus Laribacter; species Laribacter hongkongensis. The sequence goes on along the minus strand of NZ_AUHR01000005.1, from coordinate 165,606 downwards.
AACCGTCACCGTCATATGACTCATGCGTTTCATGCTCCAGACAACAGATGCCCCAGAACCACGGGCAAATCAATCATGCGGCACAGCACGGCAAAACCGGTCCAGCCAACGACAAACAGCGTGTCGCTCAGCCGCCAGCGCCATTGCTGCACGAAATGCAGTTCGCCGTCGTAACCACGGGCCTGCATGGCGGCATGGACCCGCATGGCCCGTGCAATCGACCGCGACATCACCCCTGACAACAGCAAACCGTAAAACCGCGGCGGCAGCGCATGCCGGCCATTGACTGCCCGCATCTGGTAGGCCCGGATGCTGCGCAGCAACTCCTCGCCGATCACGAACACATAGCGGTAGAGGAACAGGAGCTGGTTGGCAAACACGCGCGGCACGCCCATCTGCGACAGCGCCTTGCTCACGCGGTTCATGCCGGTGGTCGCCACCAGCAGGAATGCTGCGGATACGGCAATCAGGAAACGCAACATGATCGAGGCGAACGTCAGCCAGCCCGCAGCCATGTCGCCCCCCCACGGCATGGCCACCGGTGTCCGGTCCAGCCACGGATTGAGGATGCCGACAAAAAAGGCAAACGGCAGGGCGAACAACAGGCGGGAAGCCAGCCAGCACACGGGAATCTCACCCAGCGACAGCAGGCAGACCGGAAACAGCAAGAGCGGCAGCAAGGCACTGACGGCATGAGGTGGATGCGCAGCCGCACCAATCAGGATTGCAAATACCGCGATCACTTTGGCGCGTGGGTCAATCCGGGTTGCAGCCGTGTCCTGCCCGGCAAAATGGTCCATGCGCCGGATCGACCACAGCGCCGTATCAATCCCGTTCATGCAAAGCAGCCCCTCTCCTGACATCCGGTGGATTGCGACGGGACGATCCTGCCGCCCCACACGGGCGCATCCATCCCGCACCCGCCCGACAACCGGCCCGCCTAGGTCGTTCCCCGCCATGCGGACAAAAATACCGTCACGGGTGCTGGCAGCAATTTTGCGATACCGGACTCGTCCGGCCAGTATTCAATGCTCCCGTCAAACGAAGCCCGTTGTCTTTAGGAAGCTAGTGCACACCACAGGAATTTGCTGCCTTCTGTCGCCCATGGCGGCTGAAAGGTACGCATAGGTAGGTTAACGGCCAGTCAGCCGGTTTCATCGTTTGCCGGCATGCCTTGATCGCCCTCTTCCTGATCGGTCTGCCCGGCAGTGAATACGACAAAGAAAAGGGCCGGTATCGCCTTGAGCTGGTCGATCATGAAGTCCGGCACTGTGCTGCGGGTGAGCTGGCTGATGCAGTGCTGGCCGAAGGTTTGCCACAGAATGACGTTGACCTTGAAATATTCCACGCGCCCGCTGTTCACCAGTACGCGGCAGTATTCCAGGCCATGAAGGCTGGCCCGCCCGGAATGCAGGATGGTTTTGAGGTCCGGGGCGACCAGCAGCTCCACGGTCGTTCCTTTTGTCCGGTCCCGGAGCCGCTTGGTGTCCAGAGCCCTGGCTCCGGAGAGCGTGATCGCATTTCCGCCCCCATGAGGACACGGAAAAAGCCTGACTGGAACGGGATCCAGATGATCAGTTGGACTGTTGTCAGCCGGGCCGGCAGACACGGCATCCCGCCATCAGGCACAGGAAGGCTTTGCCAGACTCCCTGTGCCGATGCAGCAACCGGGCACGATCAGCGCGCCAGGATCTGGTCGAATACGCCACCATCACTGAAATGCTTGTCCTGCACTGCCGGCCAGCCGCCCAGTTCACTGATGGTTACCAGCCTGACTGACGGAAAGCCGGCCGCAGATTCCTGGGCGACAGCCGGATCAGTCGGACGGTAAAAATGCCGGACGGCAATGCGCTGGGCGGCTGGAGTATAGAGATAACGCAGGTAGGCCTCTGCCACCTTGCGCGTGCCATGCCGGTCGGCCACCTTGTCCACCAGCGCCACCGGCGGTTCGGCCTTGATCGACAGGGGCGGAACCACCAGATCGAACTTGTCCGGCCCCAGCTCGTTCCGCGCCATCAGGGCCTCGTTTTCCCATGCCAGCAGTACGTCCCCCATGCCTCGTTGCACGAAAGTCATGGTGGCACCGCGGGCACCGGTATCCAGCACCGGTACATTGGCGTACAGGCGTCGCAGGTACTGCTGGGCACTGGCCTCGGTGGCTCCTGGCTGGCGCTTGGCCCAGGCATAGGCCGCCAGGTAGTTCCAGCGGGCGCCGCCGGATGTTTTCGGATTGGGGGTAATCACCTGCACGCCAGGGCGGACCAGATCGCTCCAGTCATGGATCTGTTTGGGATTGCCCTTGCGAACCAGAAACACGATGGTCGATGTGAATGGCGTGCTGTTGTGCGGCAGACGCTTTTGCCAGCCGGCGGGCAGCTTGCCGGTCAGCCTGGCAATTTCATCGATGTCGCTGGCCAGCGCCAGCGTCACCACGTCGGCTTCCAGCCCGTCGATCACCGAACGGGCCTGCTTGGCCGAGCCACCATGCGACTGCTTGATGGTCAGCGCTTCGCCACCGCGCTGAAGCCAGTCACGACTGAAGTCGCTGTTGATGTCTTTGTAAAGCTCCCGCGTCGGGTCGTACGACACATTGAGCAATGTTGTATCTGCCATGGTGGTGACTGACCAGAGGAGGAGTGCAGCCGTGGCAAACAGGGATCGGGATTTCATCTGGCTCACCTATTAATGTCTGATTAGGGTGATACCATTTTGATGCTCACGATATATTCCAACAAAGAACAAATTACAGAATTTAAATCCCAAAAAAGAATAAAGAATGACTGTCTGAGCTGTGCCCAGCTAACCGCAGCAGTCGCTGACACTCACGGAACAGGCGATGAAAAACGCCGTGAACGCATGGTTCACGGCGTCGGATCCCGGCGCTCCGTTCCGTCCTTACAGCGAACCACCAATGTATTGATCTTGTTGACCACCACGCGAACTTCAAGGTTTCTGAGCTGCCTGTCCGGCAGTGAACTAGAGCCATTCCGACGGTATGGCTTGTCAGCCAAGGCATGGAGCGATTTTATTGCTCAAATCCCTTTTCCCGACCGGATGCGTAAGTTCATGATTTTTAAAGATCAGCATCTACCCATTCAGAAAAGGGTACGGCCCGCATGACAAAACGGGCCGCACCCTTTTGCCGTTTAAAACGCTGGCAGGGTGGCGGTCTGGCTCAGGGCGTAGGCGTTGAATTCGCCACTGGCCGCCTGAGTGGCTGCTTGCTGCGCGATAAAGAGCAAGAAGCGTTGGCCGGCACTCTGGCTCTCCAGCGTCAGGTAAGGCAGATCCAGCCATTTGGCCTTGTCGTCGGGGATCAGCCGCAGCGCTTCGGCTTCGCTGATCCCCTTGCGGCGCATCAGCTGCTCGCGCTCTTTGGCCGGGTTGCTTTTGACCTGCTTACGCCGCACGCAAACAGGGCTGGCCGCAGCCGGTACCGGCAGGATGTGGCCCAGTGTGACGTGGTCGCGCATGCCGGCCAGCCAGTTGACGGCCATCAGACTATCGAGCGCGGCGGCGCTGCCGTGCAGGCGCAGGGTGTCGCCCAGCGTGGGCGGCACGGTTTTGCCCTAGTCTATTTTGGTTGCCAGCGCATAGCCGGGGAAGCTCGCACCGATGTCGCTGCGCTGCTGCGCGGCCAGTACGCGGTGCAGCTTGGCATACAGCGCGCCCAGCAGCAGCGGCAGGGCGAATTCCGGGTCCGGCCTCAGGCGGATCTCCAGATAGTGATCCATGATTCAACCCGCCTCGCCGAAGACGCCGCCACGGATCAGGGTGGCAATGACGAAGTACTGCTGTTCGGCGGCCGGTGCGACATCTTTCAGCACCCAGTTGTCGAGCAGGGTGTAGAAGTCCAGCTTCTGCTTGGGCTGGCGATATGCCTTGCCCTAGGTGGTGACGGAGCCGTAGGGCTCGATGGCGATGGGGCCGTTGGTGGCGGCATCTTCGTACCAGGTGTCGATGGTGCGCAGGGCGTTGCCGATTTTTTGGGAGTGGATGGCGGCGATCTTGCGGTCTTTTTGCGCCACAAAATACAGCGTCTTGCTCTTGTCGCCACGGCCACGGTCGAGAATCAGCTCCTGGCTCGGGAATACCTCCTGCCCGGCACCGCTGCGCACAAAGGCGGTGATTTGCAGCAGCACATGCGCCTTGCCGGCAAGACCGTCTTCGATCAGCGCGCCCAGCTCGGCGATTTTGCCGCCAGTGGCCAGCTCGTTCAGGCTCAGCGCCAGCGCGTCAAAGGTCCAGTCCTGCACGGCCTTGCCGTCTTGCAGTTGCTCGACATGGACTTCCACCTGTTCGGCGCCGATGCGGTTACGCCACAGATAACGGCCGTTGGCGAGATTGGCCGCGTAGCGTTGTGCCAGCTCGCCAAAGCCGTGCGCCTCACGGTAGGCGGCGACGGTAGCCAACAGCTTCGCGCGGTAATCAGCCTTGTTGCAGGCGAATGGCTCGCCCACGCCGGCCAGCACACGCAGGGTGAAGCGCACTTTCAGGGTGTCGGCGTCGTGCGGCAGGGTGGCAACGTCGACGGTTTGCAGGTTGGGGTTTTCAATTGCGGCGTCGAGCTTGGCCGGGTCCTGGTCTTTGGCTTTCAGGCGGTTGGAGATGGTGCCGCGCACGGATTTTGTGCGCACTTCCACATGCGGCCAGGCTTCACTGGCCTTGCGGTCGGCCCAGTTGCCGGCAAAAAACAGCGCGTCGGACGGGTCCAGCTTGCGTTCAAAAGCGAGGACGGAGGCGTTTTCCAGTTTGCTCATGCTGTTACTCCCACAGTGTCGTGTTCGGTTTGGGTGGCGGCTTGGTAGTCATTGCGGCAGCGGTAAACGCCGCTGGCCGAGTCGTGCGTCGGGTACCACAAGAGCTGGCGAACATCGTGCAGGCGATGCGGGCTAAGCCACTGGCCCAGCGAATACAGGCTTTCGACAAAGCGCACCGGCGTGCTGTCGTCGCGGGTGCCGGCTACCGTGCCCGCGGCGTACAGCGGCGAAATCGCGCCGTAACCCACCGGCAGCGGCACAATCCAGCCCTTGCCACTGCCGCGTTGCGCCTGCCAGACGGTGTTGCCTTCGTCGTCTTGCGTCGGGGTGTGGTTCAGGCGCGACTGGTCGAGCCAGGCATCCGGCAGGCTGGCGTCGGGGTTGTCCTGTTGCAGCGTGGCCAGATGGCTGTGCAGCAGATCGTCACGCGCTACCAGCGCATAGCCGGGCATCAGGTAACGGCGCAAGTTGCGGAATTGTGCGGCCCGTTTCTCTGCACCATTGTTGCCATCCGGATCTGCCAGCCGGGTCAGGCGTGGCTTGAGTGCACTGCGGCCGGGCAGCACGCTGCCACCGGCAATGCGCAGGGTTGCCAGCGTGCGGCCAGCCTGTTGCTCCAGTTCGTCCAGCACGTCATCACTGGCGGTTTTGCGTGCCTCGTCCAGTTGCAGGCCGAAAACCAGCGACAGCTGCAAATGAATGCGGCCCTCCTCGACAATGGCGGAGGTTGCGCCGTCCTTGCCCACCGGGTTGCGGCTGAGGTTGAAACGCTGCACATAGTCGCCATTGGTTTGCGCCTGATAACCGTGGCTGATGATGCCGACTGCGACAAAATGCAGGCCGAAATCCGCGCCCAGCTTGCGTTCCAGCGCCGTCATCAGGCCGGTGAAATGCGTCGGGCCGGGGTGGCCCCAGCTGTGCGGGCCGCTGATGGCGTTGGCGTTTTGCACCGACAGTTGCGGGATGTACAGCAGCGCGTCGATATCGGGCAATTCAGGCTGGCTCATGCTGTGCCTCCTCGGTGCTGGCGGTAGGCAACCGACGGTTGTCCAGCTCGCGGCGTTTGCTGTCCAGATCGTGCGCCAGCTCGCGCCGCCAGTAGTCAAACTCGGCCTCGTTCAATGACAACTGGTGTTTGCTAAGGCGCTCCGCCCCCAGACTGCCGTTGAGCCAGCGCGCAAAGCGTTCGGCCAGTTGATCAGGCCAGTCCTGCCACTGGAAAGCCTGGTTGAAGTCTGCGTCGTCTTCGGCGCGGAATGGGTCTAACCAGCATTGCTCATCCAGCAGCAGGCGGCAGTCGCTATCGGCTGTCCAGCCCTTGGGCAAGCCATTGCTGAACGCCGCGCCGAACTGCAACAGCGCGGTGAAAATGTCTTCCAGCCAGGCATCGCGGCGGTTCTTGATGTGCATGTTGTTGGCCTCGGGCTTTTGCTTGCCGAGGTAGTCACGCAGTTCGCGCACCAGGCGGCGCACCTGCGGCAGGCGGCCAAAACGCTCGAACAGGCTATCCACGCCATGCAGCGGGCGAGTGGCGCTGCTGTCCCACTGCGGTGGCAAGGAGGCAAGCAGGTAGTTGCTGCCCTTGCGCTCGCTATTGAGCTGGGAGATGTTCTGCGGCTTGGTGCCGCCTTTTTTCTCCTCGGCCAGCAAGGGGTAGTCGTAATAGCCATGCGGATGCGCCACGCCATCGCGCCGCGCCTGCCGCGCGGCCTTGGCTTCTTCGCCAAAACGGTGCGTCTGGATCCGGCCGAACAGCCAGTGCGACAAGGCACTGGAATTCAGTGCCGACAGCAAGTGGAAATGGCTGTCATCCAGCGCATCGGGGCGGAAAATCGTCTGGCGACACCGGCCAGTAGACCTGCTTGGCCAGACTGTGGCTGGCAGGGCCGCCGGCCGGCTCGGTAATACTGCAAAACGCCTCGCGCCAGACCTCGGCCTGCGTAGCATCGTCACTCAGGGCCGCCAGCACGTCGGCATCGCCAGCCTGCAACAGTGCCAACAGGCTTTGCCCCTCGTGTTCCAGCTTGAGGAATTTGTAGACATCCAGTGCCGCCGCATTGCCCACCACATCGCTTGCAATATCAGTCAGTGCATGGGCGCCGACCTCCTGCCGCACCGGCAGGCTGTCAGGAGCAACAAACAGGCTGCTGCCACGCGCATCGGGGTGGGTGGCTTTCAGTGGATGCGTCACCAGCTGCAATTGCGACACGCGGCGGGCGGCATCTTCCAGCCAGGCAGCAGGCTGGTACTGGGGCGCCATCTCCAGCTGGCGCTGGCAGATGGCCTGCCACAGCGATTGCAGCTTTGGCAGAGTCATCGGCACGGTCTGGCGATCTGCCGTCACCTGCTGCTTAGTTGGCACTGCGCCGGCCAACAATACGTCGCGGATATCCTGCAGAGTGGTCAGCCAACGCTGGCCGGCGTGTTCGATGCCGGCGGCGCGTTCGGATTTTTCCCATGCTGGCAGCGATGACAGAGCACGGTCGCGCGGGGCGTCGAGAGAAATGGGAGGCGGATCGGTGAGGATGGGACAGGCTTGCTCGTCTGGGCACACCTTCGTAGCGTTCAACTCTTTGCTCATTGAGCCTGGCAAGCCCGATCAGAGCTTGCATCGAATCGTGCAACGGGCGCTTCCGGGATGGGGCCTGAACGAGTACTGGCTCATCAGTCTGCGCCATGCTCAGATCGTAATCGCCGCCTGGCGGAGGGAATACAACAGCGAAAGGCCCAAGAAAGCCCTCGGTGACATGATACCGGAAGCCTTCCAGCCAGGCTGGCCGGAACCCGTCCAAGCGTAACGAATGACATTATGAGCGCCCGGCCCGGCCGATAGTTCATGAGTCTGAATGTGTGACAAAGGCAGCGCAAAACCTTGGGTCTGGCCAGCTCCTGCGCTATGCCAAATGTCCCGCAAAAAAGGGACAAAAACCGCGCTACGTTACATTGGAGCAGATGCCCCGAACCTGCCAGCGGTTTCCACGCTTTCTGATACTCGCCATATGAACTCCAATCCAGTATTGAAGTCACGTGTAGCGATCAGTTTTAAACAGCCTGCCGGCCGACGAAGGTCATACGCGGCTGGGCCCAACATTGGGCCAAAACGCAAAAAAGACCTAGCCGTAAAACGGCTAGGTCCTTGAATTTTCTGGCTCCCCGACCTGGGCTCGAACCAGGGACCTACGGATTAACAGTCCGGCGCTCTACCGACTGAGCTATCGGGGAAAACAGGCTGCGGATATTACTGGGCAAGACCGGATGTGTCAACGCTTCGGCAAATCATCCTGACCTGCGTCAAACCTGTTGCCCTCCCGGGGCAGGGCAACAGGTTTCATCCGCTTACGGATGCTGGCGCGTTTCCACCTGGGCAAGACCCGCAGCCTCACTCCGGGATACTCCGGAGCCGGCAGTCTGGGCCAGCATGTCCCGGCGGCGGCGCACTTGCGGTACGGCTCCGACAGCCGGAGAGGACTCGACCGCAGCGGATTCATTCTGGGTTTCCACCCGGACCAGCGACGGAACCGGAGCCTGCCCGGTGACCTGCTGGCGCAGCATGTCGCGGCGACGCAGGCCATTGGCAGCAGCATTGTCCACAGCCGGAACATCAGTCTCGACAGCCTGCTGGGTACGCACCTGAACCAGCCCTGCCGAAGCAGCGTCGTACACAACCGCAGGAGCCACGACTTCCGTCGCGGCCTCAGCCGCCTGCACAACCAGAGTACTGGCACTGACGATTGCCGGTTCGGCGATATCCGCAGCAGGCCGGGCCTTCTCGGCAGACACCACACTGGCAGGTTCCACCGGCTCGACAACCGGAACGACTGCCTCCTCGGCCGGCTGGCAGCTCTCGGCCACCGGGCTTTCGCCACGAACCGGTTCAGGACTGGTCACCACAGCCTGCGCCGGCTCGGCAACTGCTGCTTCAGCAGTCCGGACAACCGGCTCGGCAACCGGAGCATCCTGGAGCTGCACGGTATTGGCTGCTGTTTCTGCGGCATCCATCCCGGCAACAACCGGTTGCAGTCCGGCAACAGCCTCGACGGCCCTTTCCGGTTCCGCGGCAACCGGCACTACCGGCGCAACTTCCACGGCGACCGGCAACATGCCTGCCTCGGGTGCTGCGGCCTCTGCATCGCTGCTGTCCACGGCAACTCCGGCTGCCTCCGGACGACGTTCACCACCACGGCGACCGCGACGGCGGCGCTGGCTGCGCTCGCGTCCGTTTTCTGCCGTAGCGGCCGGATCACTGCGCTCCTCGTCGGCTGGCGGCAGATCACCCATGGTGACCGGCTTGCCGTCCGTACCGTTGTCCAGTTCCTTGTTCAGCACGTCCTGCTCGGCATGCGGCTCACGGCGGCGCTCACGGCGACGTTCGCGCGGAGCCGGTGCGGCAGCATTGTCAGCCACCACGACCGGCGTGGCCGGAACAGCCGTTACATCCGTTGCAGCTTCGGCCGCCGGCATGCGCTGGTTGCGGTTTTCGTCACGCGGGCGACGTTCACGGCGCTCGCTGCTGCGTTCACTCCGCTCCGGCTGACGGTTGTCGCGGTTTTCCTGGCGCTCGGTACGCTCGCCGTTCCGGTCGGCATTGCGCTCGGAGCGTTCATCGCGACGGTCACGACGGCCGTTGCCGTTGCCATTTTCGGTTTCGCCATCCTGCTGGCGGCGACGCTGTTCTTCGTGCTTGGCACGCGACTGCTTGCGGTCACGCTTCTGGTTGGCGTCACCGGCTGCTGCCGGTGCAGCAGCCCGGTTGCCACCACGCGAACCGGAAGCCGGTTTGCGCGCTTCACGGCTGCCTTGCACGGCAGGTGCCGGCGCTTCGGCCTGCGGCTGGCTGTCGCCACGCAACCAGCCCAGCACGCGGGTCAGCAGGCCCGGACGGGCAGCTGCCGGTGCGGTGGCCGGCCGGGTTTCGCGGGCTTCCGGCGCCGGCTGCTGCGGGGTGATGCCCTGCACGGCCGCCTGCGGACGTTCCGGCTTGCTGCGGTCCTGCAGGTAGGTGTCGACCGCGTCGCCTTCCGGTTCCTTGACCAGGGTGTAGCTCGGTGCGAAGAACTCTTCGGCCTGCTCCAGCAGCTCGTCACGCCGCACGCGCACGATCTTGTAGTGCGGGGTTTCGAGGTGGATGTTGGGGATCAGCACGATGCCGACCTTGAGCCGGGCCTCGATGCCGAAGAGGTCGGCGCGTTTTTCGTTGAGCAGGAAGGTGGCGACATCGACCGGTACCTGAGCATGCACGGCGCCGGTGTTTTCCTTCATGGCCTCTTCGGTCAGGATGCGCAGGATGTTCAGGGCCGACGACTCGGTACCGCGGATGAAGCCGGTGCCGCTGCAACGCGGGCACGGAATGTGGCTGGTTTCGCCAAGGCTCGGTTGCAGGCGCTGGCGCGACAGTTCCAGCAGGCCGAAGCGCGACAGCTTGCCCATCTGCACGCGGGCACGGTCGGCCTTGAGTGCATCCTTGAGGCGCTGTTCGACTTCACGCTGGTTCTTGGGGTTTTCCATGTCAATGAAATCGATCACCACCAGGCCGCCCAGGTCACGCAGGCGCAGCTGGCGGGCGATTTCATCGGCCGCCTCCAGGTTGGTATTGCAGGCGGTGGTTTCGATGTCGGCACCCTTGGTGGCGCGTGCCGAGTTCACGTCGATCGAAACCAGCGCTTCGGTGTGGTCGATCACGATGGCACCGCCCGACGGCAGGGCAACCTGGCGCGAGAAGGCGGTTTCGATCTGGTGTTCGATCTGGAAGCGCGAGAACAGCGGGACGTCGTCCTTGTAGAGCTTGATGCGGTTGACGTTGCCCGGCATCACGTGGCTCATGAACTGGCGTGCCTGGTCCCAGATTTCCTCGGTATCGACGAGGATTTCACCGATTTCCGGCTGGAAATAGTCACGGATGGCGCGGATGACCAGACTGCCTTCCTGGAAAATCAGGAACGGCGCGGTCTGGGCGCTGGCAGCGGATTCGACTGCCGTCCACAGCTGCATCAGGTAGTTGAGGTCCCACTGCAGCTCTTCCAGCGAACGGCCGATACCCGCGGTACGGGCAATCAGGCTCATGCCTTGCGGGGTTTGCAACTGGCTCATCAGCTCGCGCAACTCGTTGCGCTCTTCGCCTTCGATGCGACGCGACACGCCACCACCACGCGGGTTGTTGGGCATCAGCACTAGATAACGGCCGGCGAGGCTGACGTAGGTGGTCAGGGCTGCACCCTTGTTCCCGCGCTCGTCCTTTTCAACCTGGACGATGAGCTCCTGCCCCTCGGACAGCACGTCCTGGATACGCGGGCGACCGCCTTCGTGGTTCTTGAAGTAGGTACGCGAAACTTCCTTGAACGGCAGAAAGCCGTGGCGGTCGGTTCCGTAGTCGACGAAACAGGCTTCCAGCGATGGCTCGATCCGGGTGATGACACCCTTGTAGATGTTGCCCTTGCGCTGCTCCTTGCCAACGGTTTCGATGTCCAGATCGACGAGCTTCTGCCCGTCGACGATGGCTACGCGCAGCTCTTCGGCCTGCGTAGCGTTAAACAGCATACGTTTCATGTAACGTTCCCGGTACGCACGTCGCACGGGATGAAGGCAGCCAGTATTTGACCATTGTCCGGGCCGCCAAAGCGGGCCGTCCGGACAACGTTGACCGAAGATGCGCCACAGATCGGATAAAGAACGGGAACGGTTCGGTTAGCCGGCGTCTTATTTCATCACAGCCCGGCCCGCCCGGCATGGCAGGAGCCGGTGGCAATCAGACCGCCCAGACTGGCAACGACAGGCGGAACCGACGCCGAGGGGGCTGTGTCGGGTCAAACTTTGCTGCATGGCTTCCTGACTGGCTAGGCATCAGGAAGCAGGAACTTGCTTGGGTGCGTCGTGCGCGTAAATGCATTAACATCGCTACTTTTCGGTGAGCGAAACAACCGCCGCCGCCTGCCTTGATTTTGCACCGCGTCAGGTCGACACCCTGAGTGCCGCCGGTAGTGCCGCTGCGACCGGCAGGAGACGAAATCATCATTTCAACCTGGTTCGCAGCGCAGTGGTTTGCGTCTTCCGTTGCCGCAGCACCAGAGTCGCAAAGCGACCGGAAGTATAAGCAATATGACACCCCCGAGCAAAGATTCCGTCACCTTCCACACCATCACCGACGACGAGGCCGGACAGCGCCTTGACAACTGGCTGATCAAAATCCTCAAGGGTGTACCCAAAAGCCACGTTTACCGCATCGTGCGCGGCGGAGAAGTCCGGATCAACAAGGGACGCTGCCAGGTCGACCAGCGGGTGGAAACCGGCGACGTCGTACGCATCCCGCCCATCCGCATTGCCGAACGCCCGGCTGCCACGCGCCCGGTACCGGCCGCGGCCTTTCCGGTCGTCTTCGAAGATGATGCCCTGCTGGTGATCGACAAACCTTGCGGCGTTGCCGTCCACGGTGGCTCCGGCGTCAGCTTCGGCGTGATCGAGCAGCTGCGCGCTGCCCGTCCGCAGGCAAAATTCCTGGAGCTGGTCCACCGGCTGGACCGCGACACGTCCGGCCTGTTGCTGATCGCCAAAAAGCGCTCGGCACTCGTGGCCCTGCACGACATGATCCGCCGCAACATGCTCGACAAACGCTATCTGGCACTCGGCGTCGGCCGCTGGAATCCGGCCCGCAAGTCGGTCAAGAAGCCGCTGACCAAATACACCCTGCCCGATGGCGAACGCCGGGTCCGGGTAGACGAAGCCGGCGGCCAGGCCTCGCACACCGATTTCCGCATCGTACGCAGCTTTGCCGGCCATACTCTGATCGAAGCCACCTTGCAGACCGGCCGCACGCACCAGATCCGCGTCCACATGCAGTCGGCCGACTGCCCGATTGCCGGCGACGACAAATACGGTGACTACGCAACCAACAAGGATCTGGCCCGGCAGGGACTCAAACGCATGTTCCTGCATGCCTGGCAGCTGCGCCTGCAACACCCGCTGACCGGCCAGCTACTGGAATTCCGCGCCCCGCTGCCGGACGAACTCAACCGTTTCATCGAGACCCTGCCCGAATGACCACTCCCGTTTTCGACCTGCTGGTATTCGACTGGGACGGCACCCTGATGGATTCGACCGCCCATATCGTGCGCTCGATCCAGCGTGCCTGCGCCAGCCTTGACCTGCCCGTGCCCGACCACCGCTCAGCCGCCTACGTGATCGGGCTCGGACTGACCGATGCCATGCGCCACGTCAGCCCGGGCCTGCCGGAAGCGCGTTACGCCGACATGGTCGACGCTTACCGGCGTTTCTTTTTTGATCCGGAAGACGACATGCAGCTGTTTGCCGGCGTGGCTGATGCCCTCTGCCACTACCGGGAACAAGGCTATTTCCTGGCCATCGCGACCGGCAAAAGCCGCCCCGGACTGGACCGGGTGCTGGAACAGACCGGCATTGCCGGACTGTTCGATGCCACCCGTACCGTCAACGAATGCGCCTCCAAGCCGGACCCGCAGATGCTGGACGAACTGACCCGGTATTTCGGCGTCGATGCAGGGCGCACCCTGATGGTCGGCGACACCACCCACGACCTCCTGATGGCGCAAAACGCCCGGGTCCCGGCTGCCGGTCTGGCCCAGGGCGCCCATCCGCATGAAGCCCTGGCTGCCTTGTCGCCGCTCAAGCTGTTCTCCGGCTTTGGTGAGTTTGACGGCTGGCTGCGCCAGCTGCCGCGCTGATTTTCCCTTATCCTGCCCGATCCTTTTTCCCTTGACCCGGACCGCACATGAACGAACCCTGGGAACGCGACGTGATTGAAAAAACCCTGCTGGCAGCCGTGACCGAACAGCGTCGCGCCCGCCGCTGGGCCATCTTTTTCCGCCTGACCTGGCTGGCCGTCATCCTGCTGGTCGCCCTGCCGCTGTTTGCCAGCTGGTTCGGCAACAGCAATGACAGCCTGCCGGCCGGTGGCCGGCCGCACGCCGCCGTGATCGACATCAACGGGGTCATCAACAACGAAAACGACAGTGCCCGCAAAATCAGCGACGGCCTGAAAAACGCCTACAAGGACCCGAATACCCGCGGCATCATCCTGCGTGCCAACAGTCCGGGCGGCAGCCCGGTGCTGTCAGGCATGGCCTACGACGAAATCCGCCGGCAAAAAACCCTGCACCCGGACATCCCGGTACTGGTGGCCGTCGAGGAAGTATGTGCCAGCGGCTGTTATTACATTGCCAGCGCTGCCGACAAGATCTTTGCCAACCAGGCCAGCATCGTGGGTTCGATCGGGGTACTGTCCGAAGGATTCGGCTTTACCGGCGCCATGGAAAAACTCGGCATCGAGCGCCGGCTGGCGACCTCGGGCCGGGACAAAGGCATGGGTGACCCCTTCAGCCCGCAGACACCGGCGCAGGTCAGCATGCGCCAGGAGCTGCTTGATACCATCCACGGCCAGTTCATCACTGCGGTCAGGCAAGGGCGCGGCAAACGCCTGCAAACCGGCGAAGACCTGTTTACCGGTCGAGTCTGGCTGGGCAGCCAGGCCGTGCCCCTGGGGCTGATTGACGGGCTGTCGAATGTGGACGCCATTGCCCGCGAACAGCTGGATACCGACAACGTGGTCGACTTTACCCCGAAAGACAGCTTCTCCAGCCGGTTGGGCAAGCGTCTGGGCATGCAGATTGCCGACGGTGTACGCGACGGATTGTCCATGCGCTGGTGGTAGCACTTCGTCATTGACCAATTTATCCGGGGCATCGCAGAATCGACGGCATTCAGTCCAAGCCTACCGAGAATCCGCATGCCCCAGTTTTCCCAACGCGCGAGCCAGCTGACCAGCTCGCTGATCCGCGAAATCCTCGCCGCCACCCAGCAACCCGGGGTGATCTCGTTTGCCGGCGGCCTGCCTGCCACCGACCTGTTGCCGAAGCTCAACTGGTCCAGCGTACCGTTTGACACCGAACAATACGGCATGAGCGAAGGCGAGCCGGCCCTGCGTGAAGCCATCGCCCGCGACGCGCAAAAACTGGGGATCCGTTGCACCAAGGACCAGGTGCTGGTCTTGTCGGGCTCGCAGCAGGCACTGGACCTAGTTTCCAAGCTGTTCATTGATCCGGCCACCCCGGTGGCGATGGAAGCCCCGACCTACCTCGCAGCCCTGCAATCGTTCCGCTTCTTCGGCGCCGACATCCGCGGCCTGCCGACCACGGCCACCGGACTGGATTGCGATGCCCTGCGGGCACTGGCGCGCGAAGTGACACCGGCCTTCACCTACCTGATTCCCACGTTCCAGAATCCGTCCGGCCTGTGCTACAGCCGGGCCGACCGTGAAGAGGTCGCCCGCACGCTGGACGAGCTGAACATTCCGCTGATCGAGGACGAGCCCTATCGCGAGCTGTGCTATGACGAGGTCGACCGCACACCGGTCTGCGCACTGGTCGAGCGTACCTCGTGGGTGTACATGGGCACCTTCTCCAAGACACTGGCGCCAGGGCTGCGCGTGGGCTACCTGATTGCCTCGCCGGACCTGTTTCCGTGGTTTGTCAAACTGAAGCAGGCGGCAGACCTGCACTCCAACCGTCCGGGGCAGTGGCTGATTGCCCAGTGGCTCGGCACCCCGGCATTCGACGCCCACCTGCAGGCCCTGCAAACGGCCTACCGCAGCAAGCGCGATACCATGCAGGCCATCCTGGAGCGCCACTTTACGGATCTGGCGGACTGGCAGAAACCGGCTGGCGGGCTGTTTTTCTGGCTGACGCTGAAGCAGGACTGCGATACCCGGCAGCTGCTGAAGACGGCCATGGCCGCAGAAAAGATTGCCTTCATGCCGGGCGAACCGTTCTACCCGACCGAAGGCAGCGTAACCGGACATCTGCGCTTCAATTTCAGCTTGGCCACGCCGGAGCAAATGGAGGACGGCCTGGGCCGGCTGGCCGGCCTGATCCGCCAACGGATGAACTGATCCGCCTTCAGACAAAAACCCCCGCCAGATCCAGTCTGGCGGGGGTTTTACGTAAAGACGGACGACAAGCTGACCGTCAACCAGTCTCGGGGCACACCAGAATCACCCGGCAGTCGCGGAATACCGGTACTGCATACTCCGCGGCTGCAGACCGGCATCCGCATGCCGGTCTGCAGCCGTTTCCCGGCCGAAGCCGGATTCAACCACCTCTTGCGGCACAAGCGCCCAGGCATAACCGGCAGCAGTCAGGCATGGCCGGCCCTGCTATTGCAGTTGCGGCTCCGGCGAAACCAGTTCGTCGATATCGATGTCTTCTTCACCCGGTGCGTCCTGCGGTACGGATTGACCAAGCTGCCGGGCCCGGTAGGCCAGCCAGGCATCACGGGTAAAGGCGTACTCGTCCAGAGCAGCTTCCCGTGCCGGTTCCAGCGACAACAGGCGGGCCCGCTCGTCCACCTGGTTGACGATGGTGGAATTAAGGTCGGTCCAGGTCGTCGTGAAAATCTCGCGCGACGGCATGCTGAAGTAGTCCACGCCGAGGCCGAGAGTGTCGCGTACCGTTGACGGTGCATAAAGCGGCGGCACGAAATAGGCGCTGTTGTCCCAGCCGTAGTGGGCCAGCGTGTCACCAAAACCGTTCTGGTTCTTTTCCAGCCCCATGGACGACGCTACGTCGATCAGCCCGCCCAGACCGAAAACGGTGTTGACCGATACCCGCATCAGGTCGTTCATCACCGGCACCGGACGCAGCATCAGGATGTTGTTGGCCAGGCTGACCACGTCATACAGGTTGTCAAAGAAATTGCGGATACCGGTCTGCACCGGCTGCGGCGTCACCTTCTGGTAGCCCTCGGCAACCGGCTTGACCACTGCGCGGTCAACCGCATTGTTGAAGGCGTACATCTTGCGGTTATAGGCTTCGTACGGATCACGCGGATCCTGGCCCGTGGCGCATCCGGCCAAGGTTGCCGCAAGCAGGCAGGCGTACAGCGCGCTACGCAGCCGTGATGAAGGCTTGTAGTCCATAGAGATCAATCAGGCTCTCCACTTCCACCGGCAGGTGGAGATGTTGCAAGGAATGTCCGTGCTGCCCGGCTTCCCGGGACAGCTCCAGTGCCAGCGCCAGCGCGGCCGAGTCCACGCGCCGTACGGCGGCCCAGTCAAGCCGGCAATCTGCCGCGCGTACGGCCGGCAACCAGTTGCGCAACAAGCCGCTGACCTCGTCGAACGTGACGGCCGACGGCAGGGCCAGTTCGCTGGTCATGTCAGGATGCCGCGCCATTGCGGGCTGCCAGCTGGGCATTTTTGTCGCGCAGGCTCTGGAGCAAGCCTTCGACACCGGATTGCGACAGGATTTCGGTGAAGTTGCTGCGGTACACCGTGACCAGGCTGGCACCTTCGACGCTGACGTTGTATACCTTCCAGCCGGCAGGTGTCTTGTAAAGGGTGTAATCCACCTGCACCGGCTTGCTGCCGTCGGTACCACCAGCCACCACGCTGGTGCGCACAATGGCTTCGCGTCCTTCGGCAGACAGGACCACGTTATCGGATACATCGATGCGGGCATTCTTGAAGCGCACCATGGTGGCTGCGTAGGTACGCACCAGCAGGGAGCGGAACTGCTCGGTTAGCTGGGCCTGCTGCTCCGGTGAGGCCTGGCGCCAGCCACGACCGATCGCCAGGGCTGTCATGCGGGTAAAGTCGAACTTCGGCACGGCCGCCGCTTCGACCTCGGCACGGATGCGCGCCGTGTTCTTGCCGTTTTCCTTCTTGATGATGTCGAGCACTTCACGCGAAGTCTGCCGCACCATCTGGTCAGCCGTTTCCGCATGAGCCGCCACCGGCAGCAGGCAGACCGTCACAAGCCCCATCAGGGCCAACCACTTTTTCATCATTTTCTTCCCTCTCCTGCGATCAGTCAGGGCTTGCCGGCCGGTTCGCCGGCTCCCTGTTCGGCAAAGCTCGTCATGAACTTGCCGATCAAATCTTCCAGCACCATGGCCGACGACGTGATCTGGATGCGGTCACCGGCCTTGAGCATTTCCGTATCACCGCCGTCCAGCAGGGCCACGTACTGTTCGCCCAGGAGTCCCGACGTATTGATGGAGGCAGCCACATCACGGGCAAACTGGTATTGCGAATCCAGCGCCAGCGCCACCCGGGCACGCATGGTATGGGTATCCAGACGGATGTCGGTCACCCTCCCCACGATCACGCCGGCAGCCTTGACCGGAGCCCGCACCTTGAGCCCGCCGATATTGTCAAAATCCGCTACTACGGTATAGGTAGTACCAGTAGAAGTCGTAGTCAGATTCGCCACCTTGAGGGCCAGGAACAGGATGGCTCCAAAGCCGATGAGGGCGAAAATCCCCACCCACAGATCAATCGTTGCGCGTTTCATGAAGCATCTTCATCCGGTTATCGGTTCAAAACATGAAGGCGGTCAGGACAAAGTCCAGCGCCAGGATAACAAGGGCCGATGTCACCACCGTCCGGGTCGTCGCAGCGGACACGCCGGCTGCGGTGGGCTGGGCATCATAGCCTTCAAACACGGCAATCAGGGTGACGGCAACGCCGAACACGCCGCTCTTGATGATGCCGTTGATCACGTCTTCGTGCAGGCTGACTGCCGCCTGCATCTGCGACCAGTACGCTCCGTGATCCAGTCCGATCATCACCACACCGACAAAATAACCGCCAAAGATGCCCATGACGCTGAACAGGGCAGCCAGCAGCGGCATTGACAGCACGCCGGCCCAGAAGCGTGGCGCCACCACGCGAGCCACCGGATTGACGGCCATGACAGCCATGGCGTCGAGCTGCTCGGTGGCTTTCATGAGGCCGATTTCCGCTGTCATGGCACTGCCGGAACGGCTGGCAAACAGGATGGCCGCCAGTACCGGCCCCAGCTCGCGCAGGAGCGACAGCGCCACCAGCCCGCCCAGCGCATCGGCCGAGCCGAAGCGCATCAGGGTGGTGTAGCCCTGCAAGCCCAGAACCATGCCGACGAAGGTGCCGGACACCACGATGATGATCAGCGACAGTACCCCGGCGAAATAGATTTCGCGGATCGTCAGCTGGAACCGCAGCAGCGCCGTACCGGAATGCCGCACGATGGCAGCCAGGAAGCGCAGGGCAAATCCGAGCCGCCAGACGCCTTCGATGATGCGGTGCCCGATGCCGGCCACCGCCTTGAGGATTCCGTCAAGCATGGCGCCCTCCCAGTCCCAGGTCTGCCGCGTAGTCCGGTGCGGGATAATGCAGGCGCACCGGGCCATCCGCCTCACCATGCACGAACTGGCGCACGAACGGATCGTCCGACTGCCGCACTTCGTCAGGCGTGCCGCCGGCCACCACGCCGCCATCGGCGACAAAATAGACGTAGTCCACCACGTCCAGCGACACGTGCACGTCGTGCGTCACCATGACGGCCGTGGCTCCAAGCGCCGTATTCAGGCGCTTGATCAGATAGGCAATGGTGCCCAGTGCAATCGGGTCCAGCCCGGTGAACGGCTCGTCGTACAGCATCAGGGCCGGATCAAGGGCGATCGCCCGCGCCAGCGCCACCCGGCGGGCCATGCCGCCGGAAAGCTCTGCCGGCATCAGGCCGGCCGTGCCGCGCAATCCCACTGCTTCAAGTTTCATCAGCACCAGATCGCGGATCATCGGCCCGGGCAGGTCCGTGTGCTCGCGCATCGGAAATGCCACGTTGTCAAACACCGATAGGTCGGTAAACAGGGCACCGAACTGGAACAGCATGCCCATCTGCCGCCGCAAACGATAGAGCCCGGCATCGTCGAGTGTCGAGATGTCCACCCCGTTGACGCGCACCGTACCTGCTGTCGGCCTGATCTGGCCGGAAATCAGCTTCAGGAGCGTGGTCTTGCCGCTGCCGGAACCACCCATGATGGCGACCAGCCGGCCTTTGGGCACGGTCAGCGACACGTCCCGGAAGATGGGACGTGCGCCGTAGCCGAAGCTGACACCGGACAATTCAATAAAGTTGCCTTGACTCACATGCAACATCCGTTATTAAGTAGCGTTATTCAAAATGAATAAAACGTGAAAAATATTGAAACAGACATAATCCGGTCAGAGAGAAACATTCACAAAAGCATCATCAGCCTGAACCCTGACCGGCGCTGGCCGGGCACACCTGATCCGTGCCCTTTACGACAAACCGATGATTGTAATTGCCGCTCCGGCATCGCGCCAAATCGGAAGCCGCCCACCCCATGTATCTGCAACATTTCGGTCTAATCCGCTCACCTTTCGGCATGACGCCGCATCCGGATTTTTTCTATGCCGGTGCACAACGCGGCGCGGTTCTGGACGCGGTTTGCCATGCCCAGCGGCAAGGTGACGGCCTGGTCAAGATAACCGGAGAAGTCGGTACCGGCAAAAGCATGCTGCTGCGCATGCTGTCCTGCCGGCTGGCTCCGCAGACCGACCTGATCTATCTGGCCAACCCGAGCCTGAGCCCGCGCGAACTGCTGGCCGCCGTGGCCGCCGAGCTGGGCCTGCCGCCAGGCAAAGTGCCCGACCGCATCCGCCGCCTGCAAGACACCCTGATCGAACGGCAACTGCAAGGCCGGCAGGTCGTGGTCCTGATCGATGAAGCCCATGCCATGCCGCGCGACAGCCTTGAAGAAATCCGCCTGCTGTCCAACCTGGAAACCGCCACCCACAAGCTGTTGCAGATCATCCTGTTCGGCCAGCCCGAACTCGACGCCATGCTCGCCCGGCAGGACCTGCGCCAGCTGCGCGAGCGCATCCAGCACAGCTTTGCCCTGCATCCGCTCACGCCGGCCGAATGCGCCGACTATCTCGCCTTCCGCCTGCAACGGGCCGGCAGCCAGGGTGAGCGCCTCTTTGATGCCGGTGCCCTGCGGCTCGTGTGCCAGGCTTCTCGCGGACTTGTCCGGCGCCTGAACCTGCTGGCAGACAAAAGCCTCCTGGCCGCCTTCGCCGGCAACAGCCGGCGCGTCAGCCGCCGCCACGTTCTGCAAGCCCTTGCCGATGCCCCTTTCGTGACTCCGCGCGGCTGGCTGGCCCGGCTGGCGGGATACCCTTACCGGATTGCCTGAGCCATGCATCACTCCCGTCTGCTGCCGTTTTCCCCGCTCCTGCTGGTCCTGCTGACCGGTTGCCAGACTCCGCCGCGCGTCATGCCCTCCCCCCAGCATCTGGGGCAGTCCGACAGTCCGCCGGCCGGCAGCATCCCGGCTCCGGTGCCATTGCCGGTGCCTGACCAGGCCACTGTGGCAGCACCGGTCTACAGCATCATCATCAGCCGGTCGGCACCGGTCCGTGAGCTGCTCGCCTCCATCGCCAAGGATGCGCGCATCAATCTCGACATCCATCCGCAGATCAGCGGCCTCGTCACGCTCAACGCCATCCGGCAGACCCTGCCGCAGATTCTCGACCGGCTGGCCCGCCAGGTGTCACTGCGCTGGAAACTGGAGCACGGCACCCTGATCGTTGAACCGGACGAGCCCTACCTGCAGGAATACACCCTCGACTACGTCAACATCAGCCGCGTCACCAAGACCGAAATCGACGTCAACTCCGGTCTTGCCAGCGTCGGTGGCAACAATGCCGCCGCCAGCAACGGTTCGTCCTCCAGGATCACCACCGAATCCAGCAACGGTTTCTGGACCACGCTGCAGAAAAACATCGAGGAAATGCTGCGCGACAAGGAAAAGATCGTGGTCACCACCCAGAACGGCCTGCCGGCCATGCCCCGACCGGCCGGGAGCAAACCGGCGGCCGGTAGCAGCGGAAGCATGCTGGACCTGATGGCCGGGCTCAACCCGGTCTGGCAAGGGGGAGCCGCAACTCCGGCCATTCCCGTACCGGCCTCGACCCAGCGGACCGAAACCGATCCGGTCCGCAACGTCATGGTCAACCCGGAAACCGGCGTGCTGGTCGTGCGCGGCACCCAGCGCCAGCAAAAGCAGGTGCAGTCCTATCTGGCACAGGTCCGCCATGCCAGCCTGCGCCAGGTCATGATCGAAGCCACCATCGCCGAAGTCGAACTGACGCGTGACTATCAGGCCGGTGTCGACTGGAGCCGCATCGGAGACGGCAAGAACTGGCAGTTCGCCAGCAATTTTTCCGGCAACGGCCTCTCACAGAATGCCGGCAACCCGGCACAGTATTTCGGCACGGTCGGCCAGGTCCTTCAGGGGTCCACCACACCGGCCTTTACCGGCCTTTACCGCAGCGGCAGCCTCTCGGCCGCCATCCGCCTGCTGGAAGGCTTTGGCCGTACCCGTGTCCTGTCGAGCCCCAAGCTGATGGCACTCAACAACCAGTCCGCCATCCTGAAAGTGGTCGACAACGTTCCCTACTTCACCCTCAAGATCAAGTACGAACCGGGTACCACCACCAACCCGCCGACCACCACCTACGAAAGCGAGCTGCACAGCGTCCCGGTCGGCATCGTGATGAACATCACGCCACAAATCGCCCCGGACGGCCGGGTTTCGCTCAACGTGCGCCCGACCATCACCAACATCACCGGCTTCCAGCGGGACCCGGCCGTACAGCTGGTACTGGCCGACAAGGGCGCCAGCGATCCCGGCCTGGGCCTGGTGCCGCAATTACAGGTACGCGAGCTGGAATCCACCCTGCGCCTGCAAAGCGGCGAGATCGGCGTGCTGGGCGGGCTGATCCAGGACAAGATCGACAAGGACAGCAACGGCATCCCCCTCCTGTCCCAGCTGCCGGTCGTGGGCGCCCTGTTCGGCCTGCGCAAGGAAAGCGCACGCAAGACCGAACTGGTGGTTTTCCTCAAGCCGACACTGGTCAGCCAGCCTTCGCTCACGACAGACCTGTCAGCCCTGCGCAATGCCTTGCCCGACAGCCGCTTTCTTGATGGCCGGCAGGATTTCCGCCAGATAGGCGGTGTCCTGTCCTACGAGGGGAACTACCAGTGAGTGTCCTGCTCGAAGCCCTCAAACGTGCCGAAACCGCCCGGCAGTCCGGTCTGGTCCAGGAGACCATTCCCCGACCTGCTCCGGTACCAGCAGCCACTCCGTCACCCGCCCGTTCCCTGACGCTGGCAGACACGACAGAGGCTGCAACAGCACGCACGCAGACAGCCGTGCCCCCGGCACCTGGCCCGGCCAGAACGCCGGGTCTGTCGTCCCTGTCCCTCGCCCCGGCGGACGCTCCCCTGCCCGCGACAGAGACTTCAGCAATCACTGCCCCCGAAGCCCCCCGGCCCCGGCACGCCAGCACCAGCCTGTCGACAATGCCGGGGACGACCTCCCTTGCCCCTGATGCCGGAGTCTCCGCCGGGTTTCCTACCGCAGAGCAGCTGGCCGATTTCCTGCCTGCACCGGCCACCGCAGCGACCGGGCCGCAGCCCCGTCCTGCCGGTACGCATCAGGACAACATGCCGGCTCCAGCCTTGAGCCCGGCTCCCGGTCACGCCGGAATGCAACCACAATCCTCATCCCCGGCAGCTTCCTCGCCCCTCGCTTCGGCCGTAGCCCCCGTCCTGCCTGCTGACTCAGGCACTACGGCCGGCAACGCCACGACCATTGCCAGCCCGGCCAGCGCGCCTGTCGCTACCGCCGCCGAAGCCCGCCGCCTGTTTGAGGCGCGCCCGGCTCCGCGCCGCCTGCCGCAACTGCCGGCCCGGACGTGGTATTTGCTGGGTTTGCTGCTGCTGTCCTGCACGGGAAGTGCCGGCCTGTTGTGGTGGCTGGCGCCGGACGAAGCAGCGCCGCTTCCGGTACGGCCAGCGCGACCGGTGGCGCCGGCATCAGCACCTGCCGCCGAACCCGATCCGTTTGCCGACCTGCTGGACAGCGGCCCCCCCCTGCCCCTGCCGGCGCAGCCTCCCGCTGCCGTTCCCGCAGCCTCCGTACCGGCCACCAGCGAGCCACAGGACATGGCGCCACCGGCCGATCCGACAGACAAGGCACCGGCCGGCCTGTTGCATAACCGTCTGGCAGCCGACGGCACGCGCCTGATCACGCTGCATGACGAACCTGACGTCGCCAGACTGCTGCCACCGGCGCCGACGGCCCGGATGCAGGCAGCCGCCCCGGCCAGCAGCCAGGCCGAAGTCTCGGCAGCCCAGGAGGCCATGCAGCAAGGCGACTGGATGCAGGCTCAAGCGCACTGGTTCGCTGCCGTGGCCGCAGCGCCCATGCAGCCGGACTACCGTTTCAACCTCGCCGTGACGCTGGACCGGCTGGGCGAAACAACCCTGGCAGCCCGCCAGTATGCCGAAGCCCTGCAACTGGCCGAAACGGCCAATGCCCGCTTTGACCGGACGGCCGCCCGCCGCCGGCTGGCCGAAATCGGAGAGCAGCCATGAATGCGCCGCGCCTGCCGCTGGGCGAGCTGCTGGTCCTGCGCGGACTGATTTCCCAGGATCAGCTGGCCATCGCCCTGACCGAGCAAAAACGCAGCGGTGCCAAACTTGGCGAAATGCTGATCCGGCTGGGCTTCATTACCGAAGCGGCCATGCGCGAGGCGCTGTCGGAAAAAATCGGCACCCGTACGGTCGACCTGTCACGACTGGTCGTCGACCGCGCCGCCCTTGCATACGTGCCGCGCGAGCAGGCCAAACGCCATTCACTGTTTCCGCTGGTCTGGGACGAGGCCACGGGCCAGCTGACCCTGGCGATGGCCAATCCCAACAACATCGTGGCGCTGGACCAGATCCGCCTGCAGGCCGGCAACCGCCTGCGCCACATCGTGCCGGTGCTGGCCAGCGAAAGCGACATCAACCGGGCCATCGACCAGTATTACGGCTACGAACTGTCGATTGACGGCATCCTGCGCGAGATCGAAACCGGCGAAGTGGATGCCGCCAGCCTGGCGCTGGGGCAAGGCGAATACAGCCAGCCGGTGGTCCGGCTGATCGATGCCCTGCTGGCTGATGCCGTGCAGCGCGAAGCCTCCGACCTGCACTTCGAACCGGAAGAAAGCTTCATCCGCATCCGTTACCGCATCGACGGCGTGCTGCGCCAGATCCGCTCGCTGCACAAGACCTACTGGCCGGCCATGGTGGTGCGCCTGAAGATCATGAGCGGCATGAACATCGCGGAAACGCGGGCGCCACAGGACGGGCGCATTTCGCTGTTCCTCAGCGGCCGTACCATCGATTTCCGGGTGGCCGCCCAGCCCACCGTGCATGGCGAAAACCTGGTGCTGCGCGTACTGGACCGACTCAAGGGCATCGTGCCGCTGGACCAGCTCGACCTGCCGCCCGGACAGCTTGACCAGTTGCGGCTGATGATGGCGCGCCCGGAAGGCATCATTCTGGTAACCGGACCAACCGGCTCGGGCAAGACCACCACGCTGTATTCGGTGCTCAACCACCTCAACAGCGAATCCGTCAACATCATGACGCTGGAAGACCCGGTGGAATACCCGATGGCGATGGTGCGCCAGAGCTCGGTATCCGACACGGTCAAGTTCGACTTCGCCAGCGGCATCCGCTCGCTGATGCGCCAGGATCCGGACGTGATCCTGGTCGGTGAAATCCGCGACCACGACACGGCCGAAATGGCATTCCGCGCCGCCATGACCGGCCATCAGGTGTATTCCACCCTGCACACCAGTTCGGCGCTGGGTGCCATTCCCCGCCTGCTGGACATCGGTGTGCTGCCCGACATCATGGCCGGCAACATTGTCGGCGTGATCGGCCAGCGCCTGTTGCGCAAGCTGTGCCTGCACTGCCGGGAACCTTATGCCGCAGAAGAATACGAAGTACGGGTGCTTGGTCTGGAGGCCGCCGGCGCCTGCCTGTACCGCGCCCGCGGCTGCCCGGCCTGTCACCACAGCGGCTACCGCGGACGGCTGGCCGTCATGGAAATCCTGCGCATGACGGCCGGGCTGGACGAACTGGTCGGCCGTCGCGCCACCTTGCAGGAGCTGAAACGGCACGCACTGGCCCACGGCTTCCGCACTCTGGCCGACGACGCCTGCGCCAAGGTGGCAGCGGGCCGGACCACGCTGGAAGAGGTGGCCCGCGTGATCGACCTGACGGACCGGATCTAGGAGCCGCACCATGCAATTTTCCTACCGGGCGGCACGCGCCGATGGCCGCATTGTCAAAGGTGTCATGGTCGCCGCCAACGATCTGGACCTGGACCAGCGCCTGACCCGGCTGGGACTGGTCACCCTCGATGCCCGTCCGCAGCGGGCCGGCCTCCTCGACTGGCTGCGGCGCAAGACCCTGCCGCGGCAGGAGCGCATCCATTTCTGCTTTTACCTGGACCAGACCCTGCGGGCCGGCGTGCCGTTGCTTGAAGGACTGGCCGACCTGCGCGACAGTGCCAGCTCGCCGCTGTTCCGCGAAATCCTCGCCATGCTGGTGCTCGACATCGAAGGCGGCAAACGCCTTTCCGAGGCCCTGGCCGAGCATCCGTCGGTATTCGACAGCGTGTTCGTCAACCTGGTCGCCACCGGCGAAACCACCGGCGCCCTGCCGGACGTGCTGGCCCGGCTGGCAGACCAGCTCAAATGGCAGGACGAGCTGATTGCCCAGACGAGGAAAATCCTGCTCTATCCGGCCTTCGTCGGCACCATGCTACTGCTGGTGATCATCTTCCTGATGACCTACCTGGTACCGCAACTGGTG
Organism: Laribacter hongkongensis DSM 14985; assembly: GCF_000423285.1. Lineage (NCBI taxonomy): Bacteria > Pseudomonadati > Pseudomonadota > Betaproteobacteria > Neisseriales > Aquaspirillaceae > Laribacter > Laribacter hongkongensis. The sequence continues at coordinate 139,325 of NZ_AUHR01000005.1, read as the reverse complement.
GATTTCATCCGCGACATCCAGAAAGAGCTGCCGCTCCAGACCCGCATCCTTTTGGCCGTGTCCGATGTGTTCGTCCATTTTGGCTGGCTGATGCCGCTGGTGCCGCTGACGCTGGTGGCGGCCTATCAGGCACTGCGTCGCCGCTCGGCGGCGGCAGCCTTGCTGTTCGACAGCTGGAAGCTGCGCCTGAAGCCGGTCGGGCCGGTGTACCAGAAAGTCATCCTCGCGCGCTTTGCTGCCACCTTTGCCCTGATGTACAGCGCCGGGGTGCCGGTCCTGACCGCCCTGCAAGTCTGCGAACAGGGCGCCGGCAACCTGCGGGTGGCACAGGCGCTGGCAGACAGCCGCCGCCGCATTACCGAGGGACAGGGCATTACCGACAGCATGGCGGCAAGCGAGCTATTTCCGCCGCTGGTGCTGCGCATGCTCAAGATCGGCGAGCAGACCGGCGCGCTGGATACGGCGCTGGCCAACGTCGGCTATTTTTACGACCGCGACGTCAAGGAGTCGATCGACCGGTTGCAGGCCCTGATCGAACCCATGCTGACCGTAGCCCTCGGCCTGCTGCTGGCGCTGGTGATGAGCGCGGTCCTGGGACCGATCTACGACATGATCAGCAACCTTTCGAGATAAGCCATGGCGGCCGAACGCTTCCTGTACCTGAACAGCCATGGCGCCAGCCTCTGGTCCGCCGGCCCGGCCGCTCCCGCACCGGAAATCCGCTTTGCCGGTGATGACCCGCAAGCTCCCGGCCAGCTGGCAGATTACCTGGTCCGGCATGCTCCGGATGCCGTCATCCGGGTCGTGCTGGACCTGCCGGGCGAAATCCTGCATGTCGATACCGCTCCCAAAGTCGGCCTGCGCGACCGCCAGCGCTGGGGCCTGCGCCGGCTGGCCACCCTGCTGCCCCAACCGCAACTGCGCACCCTGCGCTGGCGGCATCAGCGCGGGACGCACCAGGCCCTGCTGGCAGGCTTTGCCGACCCGCAGGCCGTGCTGGACTGGCTCGAACCACTGCTGGCGGCCAATATCCCGATTGCCAGCGTGCAATCGCTGGCATTGCAGGCAGACAACCTGCCCGGCCGGCTGGGCCTGCACCTGCCACGGCTGCTGCTGGTCAGCCATACCGGCGACGGCTGCCTGCGCTATGCCTGGTTCCGTGACGGCATCCTGCATCTTGCCCGCCTGGTACAGCTGGAAAACGATACCGCCATCGAGGCCGGGCTGGCCCGTGAAACCCGCATCGTCCTCGACTATCTGGCCAGCATCCAGCAGACCGGCCTCAACGACCGCGCTACGGTGCTGGTGCTGACCGCACCCGGCCTGCAACCGGCAGCCGACATGCAGTTCGGTGACCGGGTTGATGTCGTGCATGCAGGCATCGGCGAATGCGCCCGCCGGCTGAAGCTGCCTGCCACGCCCGACAGCCGCGCTTTCTTGCTGGCGCTGGCGCGGCAAGGCCGCAATGATTACGGCCGTTTTGCCCTGCGCCGCTACTGGCAATACCGGCAGCTCCGTCACGGGCTGACCATGACGGCAGTCATTGCATGCGGCATGGCTGCCGGCATCGGTGCCATGAGTACGTGGTACATCCGCCAGCTGGACGCCGAGCGGCAGCAACTGGCTGAACAGGCCCGCCAGCTACAGCACACGGCAGCCGCCATCCGGCTTCCTGTCCGCATTCCGGCCGCAGACGTGCGGGCACTGGTCGAAAACAGCCGGGCCATCCGGCAGCACATGCCGCTGCCGGATGAGCTGATGCAAAAGCTGCTGGCCGTGCTGGCAGAAACCCCCGACTTCCGGCTGGTCACGCTGGACTGGCAGCCCGATCATCACCAGCCATTGCCCAAAGGCCAGCCGGCTCCGGCCCTGCCGGAACTGGACCTGCGCCAGCCGCTGGGCAACTGGGCACGACTGGCCCTGCAACCCGCCCGCCCGGCTGCGCCGTACCGCGACCAGCTGGCCGGATTCGCCAGCCTGCAGGCCCGCTTGCAGGCCACAGGCTTGCAGGTCCACCAGCCTTCTCCTCCGATCAATGTTGCACCCACCGCCGTGCTGGAAGGACGGCATCCCCTGCTGGATGCCCAGGCCCGTTTCACGCTGGCGGTACGCCTGCCCCCTGCTGCCCATGCCAAAACCGCCCGTTGATTCCCTGTTCAGCCGTGCCGGCTGGCCGCACTACCGGCGCCCGGCGCTGGCCGCCGGCGCTGCGTCCGGGTTGTTGCTGGCAAGCTTGCTGACCGGCTGGCACGGATACGAACAGGCCCGGGACGGACGGGATGCCGCCCGGGCCGCAGCACAGGCCGCCGGGCAATCCTTGCAGCAGCGCCAGCAGGACCTTGTTCACTGGCAGCAATACCGGCCGGCCCTGACCTACCTGGCGCGCCAGCGCTGGTTGCAGCCACAGGAGCGCATGCAGCTGGTCAACCTGCTGGAGCACCAGTCCCTGCCGCCGCATGGCTACCGGATCGGGATACAGGCGCAACCGGCGTGGGCCTTGCCACAAGCCATGCTCACGCTGCGGCTGGAAGCCAGCCCGCTCCAGGTCACCGCCCGGCTGGCCGGTCCTGCGGCCCTGCCGTCATTCCTGCACCAGCTGGACACCCTGCCCGGTGCCGTGCGCCCGTGGCGTTGCAACCTGCGACAGGAGCAGCCGGTCACTGCCGGACAACCTGCCCTGCCGGCTGCCGGCGAACCGGGCTGGCTGGCCGATTGCCGGCTGGCATGGGTCAGCTTTTCCCGCCCGGACGAACATGCCCGATGAATGCCGCGTTGCCGGCAAGGCGTTACAATGCCCGCTTCACGCTTCAGGACCTTGCCATGCGCCACCATCTGATCGTTCAGGCTCCCAACGATCCGGCCCCTCACCTGGATACCCTGGTCCGGCTCAGCCGCGCCTCCCGCATCGAAACCCTGGTACCCGGCCAGGCCTACCGCCTGTGCGATGCCCACACCGACAGCCGCCTGGAAATCGATGCCTTCTGCGAGGCTTATCCGGTCGACTGCGCCTTTGTCGAGGACGGGCGCCGCTGGGAGGATTTCCGCCTGCTGGTCAGCGACATGGATTCCACGCTGATTGCCATCGAGTGCATCGACGAAATCGCCGACATGCAGGGCATCAAGCCGCAGGTTGCTGCCATCACGGCCCGCTCGATGGCCGGCGAACTTGATTTCACCGCGTCGCTGCGCGAACGGGTGGCCCTGCTGGAGGGCCTGCCGCTGTCAGCGCTGGAGCAGGTCTACCGCGAACGGCTGAAACTGATGCCCGGCGCCCGCGAGCTGGTCCGGGCCTGTCGCGATGCCGGCATCCGCACCTTGCTGATTTCCGGCGGATTCACCTTCTTTACCGACCGGCTGCGCGACGAGCTCGGACTGGACCACGCCGTGGCCAACGAGCTGGAAGTGGTCAACGGCCACCTGACCGGTCGCCTGCTGGGCGACGTGATCGATGCCCAGGCCAAGGCTGACTGGCTGGTGCGCCTGCGCGATGAAATGGGCCTGGCTCCCGCCCAGACCATTGCCATGGGCGATGGTGCCAACGATCTCAAGATGCTGGCCGTGGCAGGTCTGGGCGTCGGCATGCACCCCAAACCGGTGGTGCGCCAGCACGCTGACGTTTCACTCCGTTATGTCGGACTGGATGGTTTGCCGCGTTTGTTTGCACCGGCTGTCAGTTGAAACAGCCAGGCGGACGACGGCTGGCAAAAAATCACATTTTCGTTTTCGAACAAAAAAGGCGCGATATGGCGCCTTTTTTGCGCCTGTTTGTTTTCGATTGATTGGAAAATCATCTCGCCTTCCGAAAACAACAGGCAAATCAAGCCTGAAAGCCGGCCAGACATGACAAATGCCATAGCGGCCGCCTTAAAATTTATTGTTCCGTAATGTTCTAATTTTCAAATTCTCCTGCTTATAATCCGCGCCATTCCGGAATGGGCCAGCCAGTGCCATTCCAGCCAAATCCGTCCCGGCCGCCCTGCGGCCACCAGCTGAACTAGAAGGAATGACCTTGAACGCGAGCCTTACCCGCTACGACATGGAATGGGTTTTGACCCTGTTCGGTACGGCCATTGGTGCCGGTATCCTGTTTTTGCCGATCCAGGCCGGGCTTGGCGGTATCTGGCCCATGATCATCCTGACGGTCATCATCTTCCCGCTGACCTATTATTCGCACCGCGGCATCACCCGCCTGGTTGCCTCGAACGAAACCGCCACCGACATTACCGGCGTGGTGGAGCAGGACCTGGGACGCAACGCCGGCTTCATCGTCAGCATCCTGTACTTCCTGTCGATCATCACCATCTGCGTGGGCTACGCCACCGGTGTCACCAACATCGTCAGCTCGTTTCTGGAAAACCAGCTCGGCATGGACAGCATCTCGCGCCCGATCCTGACCGGCATCCTGCTGACCGGCCTGACCGGGGTGATCCTGGCCGGTGAAAAGGTGGTGGTGAAGGTCACGTCGATCATGGTGTATCCGCTGATTGCCATCCTGTTCGCGTTGTCGCTGTACATGATTCCCTACTGGAATTTCTCCATGTTCACCGCACCGTTCGACGGTGGTCTGGTGGCCAAGAACCTGCTGCTGACCTTCCCGGTGCTGGTGTTCGCCATGAACTTCTCGCCGATCTGCTCGGCGCTGGGACGCAACTACCGCGAACAGGCCGACAATGCCGAAGCCGCCGTGGCCAAGACCGACCGCGTGGTGTTCTGGAACAGCCTGATCCTGCTGGTATTCGTGATGTTCTTCGTGTTCTCGATCGTGCTGTCGCAGACGCCGGAGAGCATGGTGGCGGCCAAGGCCAACAACATCGACGTGCTGACCATGATTTCGCTCCAGGCGCACGAACCGTGGCTCAAGTTCCTGATCCCGCTGGTTGCCTTCATTGCCATTGTCAGCTCGTATTTCGGCCACTTCATCGGCACCCGCGAAGGCCTGGACGGCATGATCTACCGCGTGGCGACCTGGAGCGCCGACAGCGATGCCAAGGCCCGCTTCAACCACAAGAAGCTGCGCCGCTACACCACGATCGGCATGATCATCGGCCTGTGGCTGCTGGCCGTGGTCAACCCGCCGATCCTCAAGATCATCGGTGCCATGTCTGCCCCGATCATCGCGCTCTACTGCTACATCATGCCGGTGATGCTGATGAAGCGCGTGCCGCGACTGGCGATCTACCGTACCCGCTGGGCCGCCCTGGTATTCCTGTTCGGTCTGGTGACCATCGTCGGCTACGGCGTGGCAGAATTCCTGTAAGCCTCCTGGTCTCTCCTGCACAACCCGCGCATCCCCTGCGCGGGTTTTTGCTTCCCGGCCTCCAGACCGGCGTGGTGTATGTTGAAACAACCCGCCGCGACCTTGTGTCGCCGGCAACTCTTTCAGAGCGGCTAACAAAGCCCCTAGGCGAGCACAGGCAAGGTGTTACCCGGGCCCGCAGGGGAAACGGGTTTTGTCAGCGACTATTAATCTGGATCACGGTTTTCACGTGCACATCTGGCAAGCGCGCTTCTGGCGCCGGGCACTGTCCCCCTATTCGATCTACCGTCATTATCCGGTCCTGCACGCAGTCCGGGTCGGACTGGCGTACCTGCTGACGGTTGCACTGGTCCTCGGCTTTGACATCCCGCACGGCGAATGGATGTCGATCACCGTGCTGATCGTCATGGGCTCGCTGCCGCATCTGGGCAGCATTTTCAAGAAGGCACGCCAGCGTGCCATCGGCACGGCTGCCGGCGCACTGGCGGGCATCCTGCTGATTGCCCTCTTCACCAAAGTGGCCTGGCTCGGCTACGTGCTGCTGGTGCTGGCCGCGGCGATATGCGGCTATCTCGCCATTGGTCCGCTGGGCTACATCGCCCTGATTGCCGGCGTGACGCTGACCATCATCGCCGGACCGGGCAGCACCGACATGCACGCTGCGCTGTGGCGTTCGGCCAATATCTTTGCCGGCGGCATCGTGGCGCTGACCTTTGCCCGCCTGCTGCCGCAGCGGGCCACCGACCACTGGCGCTACCTGCTGGCAGACAACCTGCGTGAATGCGCCAGCCTCTACAACCGGCTGGCGACCCTCGACCTGCCCTCGTCCAAACTGATGCAGGCCTTGCTGGAGCCGCTGAACAAGCGGCTGGTGATGCAGCGCACCCTGTTTGCTGCCGTGCTCGACGAAACCGGGTTCCCCAAACGGGATCTCGAGCAGATCCAGCGCACCCAGCGCAGCATGATCGAACTGCTGGAACTGCTGGCCGATGCGCTGGCCCACGCCGAACCGCAGCAATTGCAGGCGCAGTCTGCCGTCTGGTATCCCGCCACCCGCCACACGCTGACCCTGCTGCGTACCACGGCACATGCGCTGAAGTTCGACCGGCAGGACCGCCTGTTCCGCGTCGCCCTGCCCCTGCCGGAATCACGGACGCCGCCCGGGCAGGCCTCCGGCGACATCCACGCTGCCGGCTTTGCCTGGCTCAACCTCCAGGCTCGTCGCCAGGCCACCGAGATCAGCCTGCTGCTGCGCCAGAATGTCGGTCACTGGATCAGCCGGTCGGCGCAGCCGCTCTGGACCGTTGGTACCTCTGGCAATCAAAAGCCGTAAAGCCAAGCCATCGGGCAAGCTTTTTTGCATGGTGTATGGTGAAAAAGTCGTCATCGACAATTCTGATCACGAAGAAAAGGATCCACCATGCAGCGTTCTCTCGCCCTGTCCGGCCTGGCACTGGCCCTGTTTGCAACCATGAGCGTGGCGGGCACCCCGCCAAAAAAGCCCGTCTCGCAATGGACCTGCGAAGAATTCCTGACGCTGGACGACCAGTTCAAACCCAACGCCGTCTATTTCAGTGAAGGCCTGAACAAGAAACACCAGCCGGTCGATGCCGTCATGGACGAAACCGGTGCCCTGAAAGTCACCCCGATGGTGGTGACGGAATGCCAGAAAGACCGGAAAGCCAGCTTCTGGAACAAGCTGAAAACAACCTGGCAGCACATCGAACAGAAAATGTAAGTCCTGCCCGGACAACAAAAACGGGATGCCGGTCCGGCATCCCGTTTTGCATCTCCGCCTTTCCCGTCACGGATGCGGATGCACGGAAGGACGACAACGCTGCCGTTGCCGCAGCAACAGGCCCAGGCCGACCAGCAGGCCCAGCGTCGCCAGGCTGCCGACAATGCCGGCCAGCGAAGTCTGCGGCGCCACCAGCGATTCACCGGACCGGCCGGCCGGTTTCACGGTGCCGGCCGCGGCCGGCAGGGCGTAGTCAGGCATGACGGCCAGCTTCTCCTGCACCGCAGCGGCTGCGGCATGCAGGGTATCCGGCGGCGCTTCGCTCGCAACATGCCCGGTGGCGCCCATGCGGTCGATCGCCCATTCCAGCCCGTCCGGATTGGCCGAGGCAAACCACGACACCACCCCGCCCACCAGCAGCGCAGCCACAAACACCGTTTTGGCCAGCACATGACGGCCTGTGGATGCCGCCTCCCGGACCGGCCGGCCGGTCATCAGCAAATCCGGCTGGACCCGCAGGACAAACAGCACCAGTGCCCCGGTGATCATGCCCTCGACCAGTCCGATGGCCAGATGGATCGGCACCATCAGCATCAGGAATTCACGCAGCGGCAAGACCGTGATGCCGGACCAGTAGGTTTCCAGCGATACGCCGACCGCTCCCAGTGCCGCGGACAGCATGCCGCTGATCACGGCGGCTGCCATCACCCGTTCGCGCCGGCTGTAATCGCCGGCCAGCGGCCTGAATACCAGCGGATAAATGGCAAAACAGCCGATGATGCCCATGTTGAACACATTGGCACCGTAAGCCAGCAGGCCGCCATCGGCAAAAAACAGGGCCTGCACCAGCAGGACCGACGCCACCACCAGTACCCCGGCCCATGGCCCCAGCAGGATTGCCAGCAGCAATGCCCCGCTGAGGTGGCCGCTGGAACCGGTACCGGGAATGGAGAAATTGATCATCTGCGCAGCAAAGACAAACGCTCCCAGCACCCCCATCAAGGGCACCAGCTCGCTGTGCTGCGCCAGTTGCCGCTTGAGCTTGCCGGAAGCCAGCGCCAGCGCTGCGCCACTGATTACGTAAAAGCCTACGCCCACAGCGGGCGACAGCAGTGCATCGGCCATATGCATCGGATTTTTCCTTGTGTTGTCGGATTCAGGGCAACGGCTGTTCCCGGGCAGGACGGACAAGCCTCGTCCGCTCTCTCGGGCCGGCTACCGTCGATGCCGGGCAGAACGGGGGCCGGCGAGCACGACATGCAGGCCGGAACCAGGTTGTGTCAGGGCCGGACACCCGGCTTCAGCTGTCGGTATTGAGCTTGGTATCGGAACGCGGAGCGTGCGGATGGGGTGCCAGTTCCTTTTTGGGCAGGGTGAACAGCCACATGGCCAGCACATAGGGCGCGGTAAAGGTCGGGATGCCCACCGGGGCCAGCAGGGTATCCAGTGCCCCCTGGATAATGACGGTGAAGATGGTTGCCAGCAGGGCGAAAAAGGCGGTTTTCCAGCCAGGCTTCAGGAAGATCACGCCACAGGCAATCGCGGTCAGCACCGGGCTGAAACCGTACAGGCCGTTGACGATGGCGTGGTGCGAGGCGCCGAACAGCCAGGCAAACACCAGCGCCACGATCGACCCTAGAATGGCGGCAATCCCGGCTTTCCAGTCTTCAAAGAAAATCCCGATGACGATCAGGATGCCGCTGACCGGATTGTCCAGCAAAAACACCTGACTGACGTTTTTGAGCAGCACCAGCAGGATGTCCATTCCGCCCAGGACCAACGGTGCCTGGTCCAGGTTGGGCATCGGCAGTTTGGGCGGCCCCATGCCGGCGATCGGCACGGTTGAAAACGAATAGGCGGCCAGCATCAGGATCCAGGTCGTCAGCACGAACGGGCCGGTCGATGCCGCCACGCCCCACAGTTTGGTCACGACGTTGTTGAAGGCTTCCAGCACCACGGTCGACGCGGCAGCCCCGATGACCAGATACAGCCACATCAGGGGGTGGTCGGCCAGAAAGGTCGGCACGGCCACCCCGACCAGCACGCCGTTGAAGCCGAACAGCCCCTGTCCGATGGCAGTGTCGTCCGAATCGATCATCAGCGCCGTCAGGGTGGCCACCAGCAGGCCCACTGCCCCGCCCCATGCGGTCGAAGGCTGGCCTTCGACATAACCGGCCCAGAATATGGCGGCCAGGAAGAAGAGGCCGGTGATGGCGTTCTCCATGAAAAACACCTGCCCGGCTCCGCGCAGGTAACTGCGGAGAAACTGGCTGGGAGGATTGGCGGTAGACATGATGGACTGTCTCCTGAAAAACAACGGAAAACGCCGCCGGCAGCAAGTCCTCAGCGGCTGACCAGATCGACCGGCAAGCCTGCCCCGGTCACCACTTCGCGCACGGCCCGCCAGAATTCACGGACCTGACGCCGTACTTCGCGTGCCTCACATCCCACCACCCGGTACATCAGTCCGGCCTCGCGCGGCAGCCGGCTGGCGCCGAACAGCAGCCGCCGCCCGGCATCGCGTCCGGCCGGGCAACGCTCGCGCACGGCCTGCGCCACTGCGGGCGGAGCCAGCAGCAGCACATTGGCAAAGGTGTCGTAGCCCGCCATGATTCCGGCCAGCCCGACCGGCTGCCGCTGCGGTTCGACCAGGATCTTTTCGGCAAAGACCGGCGTGCCGTCCGGACGTCGGGCATCGACCGCCATCGACAAGAGGTCATAGGCAAACCGTTCGCCGGTACCGTGGTGCTTTCGCCCCGGCATCACGATTTCGCCGTACAGCAGCGTGGCGCCGGGGTCGATCGTGATGTGGGTACGGGTCAGGTAGCGTGCGTTCCGGTACGGGATGGTCGGGTCCGGCAGGTATTCGAGATAGGCGCCGTCTTCCAGCACGATCGACTGCGATTGCGCGGCATAGTTGGCGTCCATCTCGTGAATCCGCGTTGCCCCCTGCGTGGTGACATGGGCCATGGCTCCGGCCCCGACCTTGATGTCGATGCCCAGCCGGTCTCCTTGCAGGGTGCCGCCACCGGTCGAGATGATCATGGCGTAGGGCATGCCCGGCAGCGCCTCGTCCCAGTACAGCGCCTGCTGTACCAGCAGCGGCGCCACCCGGTAGAGGTCGGCCAGGATGCTGCGGCCGTGCCGCAGCTCGAAGCCGAGCCGCAGGTAGCCCACCTTGCCGGGCATGCCCACCGCCATCTGCTGCGGCTGGCGGGCACGCCACGGAGCCAGTTCCGCCGCGTCGTCAAACGCGGCGATGGCATTCCTGAAGGCGTTGACGTCCGTCAAGATCACGATGCCTCCTTGATGGGCACGTCAAACAGCGCCATGTCGTGGATCAGGTGCACCAGCTCCGGAATTCCCTCGCCGGTCTTGCAGTTGGTGAAGATGAAAGGCTTGTCGCCGCGCATGAATTTCGAATCGCGGTCCATCACCTCCAGGCTGGCCCCCACATAGGGTGCGAGGTCGGTCTTGTTGATGACCAGGATGTCGGACTGGCTGATGCCCGGACCGTTCTTGCGCGGAATCTTGTCACCGGCAGCCACGTCGATCACGTAGATGAAGAAATCCACCAGCGCCGGGCTGAAGGTCAGCGTCAGGTTGTCGCCGCCGGATTCGATCAGCACCACGTCGGTGTCGGGAAAGCGCGACTCCATGTCTTCCACCGCCGCCAGGTTCATCGACGGGTCTTCACGCACGGCCGTATGCGGGCAGGCGCCGGTTTCCACGCCGATGATCTTTTCTTCCACCAGCACGCCCTTGAGGGTGCGCTGCACGTGACGTGCGTCTTCGGTGGTCACCACGTCGTTGGTAATGATCAACACCTTGATGCCCAGGTCGAGCATGAGCGGTGTGATGGCTTCGATGATGGCGGTCTTGCCTGAGCCCACCGGGCCACCAATGCCGATACGGGTAATCTTTTTCATGTGCCAACTTCTCCCTGATGTTGTGTGTTGTAGTGCTGCCTTAATTCATGAACATGCGTACGTGCGATTCGACGTGGTGCGCCACCATGACGTCGAATACCGGGGCAAAGCCGGCCATGTCCCCGAGGCCGAACCCCGCAACCCGCAGGTATTCGTCCTCGACTTCGCCATTGATCGCAAACAGGATGGACTGGGTGTCGTAGTGGTCGACGCGCATCATGCGCAGGGCGGCGCCCACCATCATCGAGGCCAGTCCGTAGTGATGGACGGCAAAGGCATCGCGCTCGGGCAGTTCCAGGCCGGCAAACAGCAGCCCCATGCCGACCGGAAAACAGCCTGGCGTGACGTTGTCGTTGATGGCCTTGACCCACTCGCCGGTCAGCGGCGCGGGACACAGCCGCAAGGCCAGTTCGCCGAGCTTCTTGCCCATGCGGGTGGTCATCAGTTGCTGCTCCTCCCCCACGCGGCGCAGCATCAGTGCCTCATCGGCTGCCAGTACGCCGTCAAGGTCCTGCCGGCAGGCGGCCCGGTGCGCTGCCAGCAGCACCACGCCGTCCAGTCCCGAAGTCTGGCGGCAGGCCGCCCGGACGTACTGCCCCAGCGTATCGGCGTCGTGCACTTCTCCGGCCTGCAGGGCCGATTCCAGACTGTTGGAAAACGAGAAGGCCCCGACCGGCAGGGTCGAATCGCCAAACTGCAGCACGCGCAGCAATTCGGTGGCACTGATCGCCTTCATGGCCAGCCCCTTCCTGTCAGTGGTCGTGCCGGTGCGGGGTGAAGTTGCCGTGGACTTCCGCATGGTGATGGTCGTCTCCGCTTTGCAGGTGCTGGTGGGTATGCTCGTGCGGGTGGGCGTGTTCGGTGCCGTCGTCGTGCTGGTGGGTGTGTTCGTGGCAGTGACCGTGTTCAGCCAGATTCATCCTGGCGCCGTCACCCTCCCCGGCCAGCTGGGACACATGGTTGTGGGGCGTCGAGTCGGCTCCGCCGAACAGGCGGCGGGTTTCATGCGGGGCGAGGTACGGAATCACGCCGGCACCGGGCATGAAGCTGTAGTGGATGTGCTCGAAGGAATGGGTGCGCATCACCGATTCCATCACCTTGCGGTCAACGGTCAGCGGCACGTACACCCGGCCTTCCTTGACCACGGCCGGCCAGTGCTGGTTGCCCAGCGCATGGCCGAGTTCAAAGCAGGTGCGGGCGATCAGCTCGGGCGACAGCGCCTCGGTATCGGAGAGGTTGATGACCATCACGTCCTTGAGCGTGATGCTGGCCACGATCACCTCGCCGGCAGCCTCGTCATAAAACAGTACGTCACCATCGTGCAGGTGACTCTGGCGCGGCAGGGCCAGGGCAATCTCCACTCCGGCCACGGTTTTCTTGCGCAGACGGTTTTTCTGCGCCTCCCACTGGTCCAGTGCCAGCATGTCGACGTGCAGCCCGGCCAGTCGTTCCTGCCAGCCGGCGTCCTGCCGGTTGCCCAGAATGTTTTCAATCAGCAGCATGGTGCTTCCCCCCAGAAGATTCCAGAAATGCCTGCCCGCTCAGGCGGCAGTCTTTTTGGCCAGCTTGAGTCCGGCTTCCACCATCAGGAAACCGACCAGCAGGCTGGCGATCAGGTAAAACACGGAAATCCAGAAATGACCGGGCTGGCGCATGACGGTCACCGCTCCCCAGACAAAGCTGGAGAACGTCGACAGGCCGCCCATGATCCCGGTACCGATCATGGTGTGGACGTGGTGATGGAGCTTGACGCGCTGGTGCAGGGTGGTGGACAGGCCGAGCAGGAAGCTCGCCACGACGTTGGCCACGAAGATGTCCAGCGGAAAACCGTCGGCCATGTGCGGCACCATCAGCATGACGAATTCGCGGAACATGGCTCCGAAGGCACCGCCCACGAACACGAGTATGACCAGGTTGATCATGTCGTCCTCCTAGCCTTGCAGCATGGCAAGCCATGCCCCGAATACCGCCGCAGCGAGGCCGGCCACCGTGGACAGCAGCAGGTAGCCGGTCGCCAGCTTGCCGCGCCCGGAGTCGGCAAGCTTCGCCGCATCCAGCTGCATGCTGCTGAACGTTGTGTAGCCCCCGAGGACACCGGTCAGCACGCCGGCGTTGATGCCGGAGCCGAACCGGTCACGCCAGTCCACGCCGAACAGGACCGACAGGTAGGCGATCACGAAGGCACCGGTGACGTTGATCAGGAACGTCCCCATGGGAAAAGCGCCGTGATAGCGTTCGCCGACCTTGATGCCGACATACCAGCGCAGCAGTGATCCGGCGCCTCCGCCGATACCGATCCACATCACGTCCAGAGCATTCATCACACATCCCGGTGAGTTGGCTGCGGGTGCCCGGCCCCCGGGCACCCGTGACAACGGTCAGCTGAAGAAGTACAGCTGACCCAGCGACACGCTGCGGATCGGCGCCACCGTGGCATGTACCCCGTCCACCATCACGGCGAAGGTTTCCGGGTTGACCTCGATGTGCGGCGTATGCGCATTGCGCACCATGTCGTTCTTGGTGATGGCGCGCGTGTTGCGGACCGGCTCGACCAGCCGTTGCAGCCCGTAACGCTCGGCGATGCCGTTGGCCACGCCGGCCTGCGAGGCAAAGGTGATGCAGGTCTTGTGCAGGGCCGAGGCAAACGCGCCGTACATCGGGCGGTAGATCACCGGCTGCGGTGTCGGCAGCGAGGCGTTCGGGTCACCCATCAGGCTCCAGGCAATCATGCCGCCCTTGATGACGAACTTCGGCTTGGCACCGAAGAAGGCCGGCTCCCACAACACAAGGTCGGCGAACTTGCCGACTTCCACCGAGCCGACCAGATGGCTGATGCCCTGGGCGATGGCCGGGTTGATGGTGATCTTGGCCACGTAGCGCAGCACGCGGAAGTTGTCGTCGCCGGCATTGTCTTCCGGCAGCTTGCCGCGCCCCTGCTTCATGGCGTCGGCAGTCTGGATCGAACGCGCCCAGCTTTCGCCGACCCGGCCCATGGCTTGCGAGTCACTGGAAATGATCGAGATCACGCCCATGTCGTGCAGCACGTTTTCGGCGGCAATGGTTTCCGGACGGACCCGGCTTTCGGCAAAGGCCACGTCGGTTGCCACCTTCGGGTTGAGGTTGTGGCACACCATGGTCATGTCGAACAGTTCGGCCTGCGAGTTGATGCCGAACGGCAGGGTCGGGTTGGTCGAGCTGGGCAGCACGTTGCTGTAGCTGGCCACCCGGATGATGTCCGGTGCGTGGCCGCCGCCGGCGCCTTCGGTGTGGTAGGTATGGATGGTGCGCCCGTCAAACGCAGCGATGGTGTTTTCGACAAAACCGCCCTCGTTCAGCGTGTCGGTGTGGATGGCCACCTGCACGTCGTATTCATCGGCCGCCTCCAGCGAGGTACGGATGGCACCGACGGTGGAACCCCAGTCTTCGTGCACCTTGAGGCCGGCGGCCCCGGCTTCGATCTGCTCGACGATCGGTTTCATGCCGGACGAGTTGCCCTTCCCCAGGAGGCCGACGTTGATCGGCAGGGCATCGAACGAGCGCATCATCATTTCGAGGTTCCAGGTTCCCGAAGTGATGGTGGTGCCGTTAGTGCCGTCGGTCGGCCCGAGGCCGCCGCCGAACAGGGTGGTGATGCCATTGGACAGTGCGGCTTCGGCCTGCTGCGGCGAGATCATGTGCACGTGGGCATCGATGCCGCCGGCAGTCAGGATCAGGTGCTCGCCGGAAATGGCGTCGGTTGCCGGGCCGACGGCCAGCGACGGCGTGACGCCGGGCATGGTCGAGGGATTGCCGGCCTTGCCGATGCCGCAGATGCGGCCGTCCTTGATGCCGACGTCGGCCTTGATGACGCCAAGCACGGCGTCGATGATGGTGACGTTGGTGATCAGCAGGTCCGGCGCGCCGCCGATGCTGGTCAGCTCGTTGTCCATCCCCATGCCGTCACGCAGGGTCTTGCCGCCGCCGTAAACCGCTTCATCGCCGTATGTGCGCAGGTCTTTTTCAATCGAAACAAACAGGCTGGTATCACCCAGACGGATCTTGTCACCCGTGGTCGGACCAAACAGGTCCGCATATTGCTGCCGGGAAATAGTGGACATCGTGTATGCCTTTCCTCATCAGATGGAGCAGACGGCCCGCACAGGCCGTCAGCCGGGTATGACCGGCCTCAGGCCTTGCGGTGCTTGAAGCCGAGCAGTTCCATGCGGCGCAGGGCTTCGGCCTTGCGCGGCTGGTAGACGTTTTTCGCTTCGTCACCACCGGTCCAGCCATCGACGAGGTTGTTGAAGCCGTAGACACGGCGCTTGCCGGCCAGCGGCACCAGATCGACCTCACGCTCGTCACCCGGTTCGAAGCGGATGGCAGTGGTGGCCGGAATGTCGAGCCGCTTGCCAAAGGCCTGTTCGCGGTCAAACTCGAGAGCGGCATTGATTTCAAAGAAATGGAAGTGCGATCCGACCTGGATCGGGCGGTCGCCGGTATTGCGGACAACCAGCCTGGTAACCGGCCGGCCGGCATTGAGTTCGATGGGACCGTCGGCAAACACGATGCCGCCCGGTGGAATGTACTGGGTCATGGTGCTAACTCTCCGTCAGACAGATTGAAGGCAGGGTGTGCAGGGAGCGGTTTACTGGATCGGGGAATGCACCGTGACCAGCCGGCTGCCGTCGGTGAAGACGGCTTCGACCTGCACCAGCGGAATCATTTCCGGAACGCCTTCCATCACGTCGTCGCGGGTCAGGACCGTGGCGGCATCTTTCATGACGTCCTCAACCGTTTTGCCGGCGCGGGCGCCGTCCAGTGCTGCCGCCGAAATCACGGCAACCGATTCGGGATGATTGAGCTTGATTCCCTGGGCCTTGCGCTTGTGCGCCACTTCGGCGAGGCAATAGATCATGAGCTTGTCGAGCTCACGCGGAGTGAGATGCATGGATAACCTCCATTTGCAAATGCGGGGTGCCGGTGCGCCCGGACGGCCCGGACGATGGGGCGAGTCGCAAATCAGGCGACTGTTGCCGGTGTAGTCAAACGGTGCGGAAGGTGTCAGGGATGACTGACAGACGGACGGAGTAAGGCCTTACACGGAGTGAATCGGCAAAGCCTCCGTGAATCGACATGGGCATAGCCCCGATGGGCATGGAGGGCAGAAATCGGAGGAAAACCCGCCGGGCTGTGCCCGCACGGAAAAACTTCACAAAAAAATGGCCGGATACGGCACAAAAGTGCGCAATTTCCCTGGCAAGCGATGACGTTAGGATTACAATCACGCCCGCCCGCATGGCACAGGTTCCCGGCCGTCCGGCCAGGGCTTTCCGGCCCCATGCGCCAGGGCGCGCGGCACTGCGCCGGTCCCGTTCTGGCAGAAGGCACCCTCTGCGACTTTTCCCTGGACTTCCACTACACAAAAACTGCCTCAAGGCCGGCACGCCCCATCGCAGAACAGCCCATGAAGGATTCATGCATGCGCTTTCGCTTTCCCATCGTCATCATTGACGAGGACTTCCGCTCCGAAAACACCAGCGGCTCCGGCATCCGCGAGCTCGCCTCCGCCATCGAGGGGCATGGCATGGAAGTCATCGGCTACACCAGCTATGGCGATCTGACTGCTTTCGCCCAGCAACAAAGCCGGGCGGCCGGTTTCATCCTGTCGATCGATGACGAAGAATTCCACACTGCGGACAGTACCGACGCCGCCTTGGGCAAACTGTACGGTTTCGTGGCCGAAATCCGCCGCCGCAACCCGGACATCCCGGTGTACCTGTACGGCGAAACGCGCACCGCACGCCACATCCCCAACGACATCCTGCGCGAGCTGCACGGCTTCATCCACATGCACGAGGACACGCCGGATTTCGTCGCCCGCCACATCATCCGCGAGACCAAGTCCTACCTCGACACGCTGGCACCGCCGTTCTTCCGCGCGCTGGTCGATTACGCCAACGACGGCTCCTACTCGTGGCACTGCCCTGGACACTCGGGGGGCGTGGCATTCCTCAAGAGCCCGGTCGGCCAGATGTTCCACCAGTTTTTCGGTGAAAACATGCTGCGCGCCGACGTGTGCAATGCGGTGGACGAACTGGGCCAGCTGCTGGACCACACCGGCCCGGTGGCGGCCAGCGAGCGCAACGCCGCGCGCATTTTCAGCTGCGATCACCTGTTCTTCGTCACCAACGGCACCTCGACCAGCAACAAGATCGTCTGGCACAGCACCGTGGCCGCCGGCGACATCGTGCTGGTCGACCGCAACTGCCACAAATCGAACCTGCACGCGATCATGATGACCGGCGCGATTCCGGTGTTCCTGATGCCGACGCGCAACCACTACGGCATCATCGGCCCGATTCCGAAGAGCGAGTTCTCGCTGGAGAATATCCGCCGCAAGATCCTGGCCAACCCGTTCGCCCGTGAGGCACTGGCAAAGAATCCTGACGCCAAGCCGCGCATCCTGACGCTGACGCAGTCGACCTACGACGGCATCCTTTACAACGTCGAAGAGATCAAGGGCCTGCTCGACGGCGAAGTCGACACCCTGCACTTTGACGAAGCCTGGCTGCCGCACGCCAGCTTCCACGACTTCTACGGCGACTTCCACGCCATCGGTGAAGACCGTCCGCGCTGCAAGGAGTCGATGATTTTCTCGACCCAGTCGACCCACAAGCTGCTGGCCGGCCTGTCGCAGGCGTCGCAGATCCTGGTACAGGATCCGGAAAACCGGCAGCTGGATGTGCCGTCCTTCAACGAGGCGTACCTGATGCACACCTCGACCAGCCCGCAGTACGCCATCATCGCCAGCTGCGACGTCGCCGCCGCGATGATGGAGCAACCCGGCGGGCAGGCGCTGGTTGAAGAATCACTGGTCGAGGCACTGGATTTCCGCCGTGCCATGCGCAAGGTGGACGATGAATACGGCCGTGACTGGTGGTTCCGCGTCTGGGGCCCGGAAGAGCTGTCCGACGACGGTATCTGCGACCCGGCCGACTGGCAGCTCAAGCCCGAAGACCGCTGGCACGGTTTTGCCGGCATCGAGGAAGGCTTCAACCTGCTCGACCCGATCAAGGCCACCCTGCTGACTCCGGGGCTGGACGTGGACGGCAGCTTTGAAGAAATGGGCATTCCGGCCGCCATCGTCACCAAATACCTGACCGAACACGGTGTGGTGGTGGAAAAGACCGGCCTCTACAGCTTCTTCATCATGTTCACCATCGGCATCACCAAGGGCCGCTGGAACACGCTGATCTCGCTGTTGCAGCAGTTCAAGGACGATTTCGACAAGAACCAGCCGATGTGGCGGATCATGCCCGAGTTCGTTGCCCGGCATCCGCAGTACGAGCGGGTCGGCCTGCGCGACCTGTGCCAGAAGATCCACCAGCTCTATGCACGCCACGACATCGCCCGCCTGACGACCGAGATTTACCTGTCGGAAATGGAACCGGCCATGAAACCGTCGGAGGCCTTTGCCAAAACGGCACACCGCGAAATCGAGCGCGTGCCGGTGGACGAGCTGCTGGGCCGTGTGACTGCCGTGCTGCTGACGCCGTATCCGCCGGGTATTCCACTCCTGATCCCGGGCGAGCGCTTCAACCGCACCATCGTCGACTACCTGAAGTTCGTGCAGGATTTCAACCGCGAGCTGCCGGGCTTTGAAACCGACGTGCACGGTCTGGTCGCCACCGAGCGTGACGGACGCAAGGTGTACTGCGTCGACTGCGTGTACTGACCCTCCCCGTCCCGCCCCGGCAGACATCCGTCAGGCCGGGCGGGACGGACAAGCATCAAGGCGGCAATCCGGCTTGCGGGCCGGTGCCTGCCGGCACTTCCCGCTTTCACGATGCATCCCGGTCCGGTTTGCATCTGCCTGACCCGCTGCCGGTTCACTGCTTCTTGCCGGTGTCTTGCTCCTGCATTCAGACACCATCAATCCCGAATACATGAACAGTATCCGTCAGCCAATAGACGCTTGATAAAGATCAAGCACACTTCATGAATAAATTCGCAAATGCCGGTTTTGACTCGGGCATAATTCCTGGCTAATCCGTTACACCATTCAAATCGTTTATTCCAACGAGGCGCTCAATGAATACACTGGCACGCTTCGCCATTACGCTGCTTGTATTGCTGGGCCTCGGTGGATGCCAGGATGAAAACCGGCCCAGGATTGAAGCCGTGACAACGGCTTCTGCTGCCAGCCCTGAATCCGGCAAGGCAACCGGTAATCTCCCCAGAATTGCACTGGTGATGAAATCGCTGTCCAACCCTTATTTTATCGAGATGGAAAAGGGTGCCAGACAGGCCCAGACAGAAAACCGTGCCGAATTGTTCGTCAAGGCAGTCGGGCTGGAAACTTCCATAGACCAGCAAATCCAGTTTATTGACGATATCATCAACAACAAATCAGCAGATGCCATAATCATTGTCCCGACTGATTCCAGCCGGTTGGCACCGGTTATTGCCCGTGCCCATAAAGCCGGCATTCACATCATCAATCTCGATACCCGCCTGGATGCCGATGCACTGGCCCAGGAAGGCATTGACCCGTTGCCATTCATCGGCGTCGACAACCATCGTGCGGCATACAAGGCTGCCGCCCATCTGGCAGCCAGCCTGCCGACCAAATCCGAAGTCGCCATCATTGAGGGCAATTCCAATGCCATCAATGCCTTGCGCCGCAGCGAAGGCGCCCGCCAGGCTCTGGAAGCAGCCGGAATGCGGCTGGTAGCCAGCCAGAGTTCGTGGACCATCGAGCAAGCCTATGAAATCACCGGCAACCTGCTGAAGCAGAACCCTGAGCTGCGCGGTATTTACTGCATCAGCGACCTGATTGCACTGGGGGTGATCCGCTACCTGGCTGACCACGGCATCCGCCAGGTCAAGGTTGCCGGTTTTGACGGCATTGCCCAGGCCCGTGCCGCACTGGCCAGCAACCAGATGGTGGCCACGGTCGACCAGCGCCCGGCCGAACAGGGTTATCTCAGCGTCAAGGCAGCACTGGACGCCATTGCCGGCAAACCGGTCACCGGACAGATCAAGGTGGAAACCGAACTGTTGACCCGCACCAGCGTGCGGCAGCCATGAAGTTCAAGGCCAACATTTCACTCAAGCTGGCAGGATTCCTGCTGGCCATTTGCATTCCACCGTTCCTGCTGTACCAGATCCTGACGTTCAGCATCGTGCGGGACACCATGGTGGAAATGGCCTCCAAAAACAGCATGAACCTGCTGATCGACCAGGAGGTCTACCTCTCGCAACAGCTCGACCATATCGAAGACCTGTTGCGCAACATCAGCGCCATCGAGGAAATCAAGCAGGCCATCCGGCGTGCCGAGGCCAGCGGCACGCCACTGAGGTCAGCGCAATCCGACCCCATCAGCACGATTGACCAGATTTCCACCCAGACCCGCATCAGCACCATCCTGAGCGGTTACAGCAGCCTGAACGGACTGGTGTCGCTCGACATTTTTTCGGCTGGCGGCCAGCACTACCACGTAGGCGACACCCTCAGCAGCCGTTACGTCAACACCACCCAGCTCAACCAGCTGATCCGCGAATCACGCCAGGCGGGCAGCAACATCTACTGGCACGGCATACGCAGCAACATCAACAATTCGTCAGACCAGCACCAGGTCATCGTGGCCAGCAAGCCCCTGTGGGATACGCTCCAGACAATGGACACAGGAACACCGCGGCGGCTGGGTACGCTGCTGGTCAACTATGAACCGACCGCGCTGTACCGCCATCTCGACCGGCTGGAAATGGGACGGGGTTCCCGGCTGCTGGTGGTGGACCGTGCCCGCCGCCTGCTCTACCACCCCGATGCCACACTGATCGGCCAGCCCATTGCCCCCAGCCTGGGACAACTGCTGACCGGCGAAGCCGGATCGCTGACCGTCGATCTGGCCGGCCAGCCCACGCTGCTCAACTACCGGAGATTGCCGGCCCAGAACTGGTACATCATCAGCACCGTTCCCCGTGACGAACTGCTGGCTCCCCTGCGGCACATCACCCAGACCGGGACAGCCCTGCTGGCAGGGATCCTAGTCCTGCTGGTCTGGCCGTCACGGCTGTTCGACCGCCGCATCATCCAGCCCATCCGCGCCCTGTCGGACGGATTCCGCGATTTCCAGGCCAAACGGCTTGCACCTGACTGGCGCATGCCGCCGATGAAATCACTGAGCGAAATCAGCGAGCTGACCGGCTGGTTCAACACTTTCCTCGACAGCATGGAAAACCAGCGCCAGGCCGAAGCCGACCTGCGGGTGGCGGCCACAGCCTTCGAAGCGCAGGAAGGCATGGTCATCACCGATACCGACACCCGCATCGTGCGGGTCAACTATGCCTTCAGCAACATCTCCGGCTACAGCGCCCGTGAAGTGCTGGGCAAGCCGATCCGGATGCTCAAGTCCGGCCAGCACGATGCGGCCTTTTACCAGAGCATGTGGCAATCGATCCAGGACAACGACAACTGGCACGGCGAAGTCTGGAACCAGCGCCGCAACGGGGAAATCTACCCCTGCTGGCTCACCATTACCGTGGTGCGGGACCCGCAGGGCACCATCACCAACTACGTCGGTACCATCATCGACATCACCCAGCGCAAGCAGGCCGAAGAGGAAATCGAACGGCTGGCCTACTATGACCCGCTGACCCACCTGCCCAACCGCCGCCTGTTGCTGGACCGCCTGCGGCAAGCCTGTGTTGCTTCGGGCCAGAACCAGCAGGTCGGTGCCCTGCTGTTCATCGACATGGACAATTTCAAGTTCCTGAACGACACCCAGGGGCACGACAAGGGCGACCAGCTCCTGCAACAGGTCGCCAGCCGCCTGCGCAACCAGGTACGTGAAACCGACACGGTCTCCCGTCTGGGCGGCGACGAATTCGTGGTCATGCTCGAAGGCCTGGGAGCCGACATCGCCGATGCCGCCACCTATGCCCGCAGCATCGGCGACAAGGTACTGGCCAGCCTGCAAGCGCCTTACGAGCTGGGCAGCTATGTCCATCACTGCACCTCCAGCATGGGTGTCACCCTATTCCGCGGCCGGGACAACAGCGTCGAGGAAATCCTCAAACAGGCCGATCTGGCGATGTACGAAGCCAAGGCCGCCGGCCGCAACACCCTGCGCTTTTTCGACCAGACCATGCAAAAGGCCGTGGATGAACGTGCCGACCTGGAAGGCCACCTGCACCAGGCCATCGAACGCCAGCAACTGGAGCTGCATTACCAGATCCAGGTGGACGACGACGGTCAGGTACTGGGAGCCGAAGCCCTGCTGCGCTGGCACCATCCGCAACACGGCATGATGAGCCCGGCCGTGTTCATCCCGGTAGCCGAGCAGTCCGACCTGATCGTGCGCTTCGGCAACTGGGTACTGGAAACCGCCTGCCGGCGTCTGGTGCAATGGGCCGCCGATCCGGCCCTGGCCCGGCTGACTCTGGCTGTCAATGTCAGTGCCCGCCAGTTCCGTCAGCCGGAATTTGTCGGGCACGTCCTGCGCATCCTGGAAAACACCCGGGCTCCGGTCAGCCGCCTGAAACTGGAACTGACCGAAAGCCTGCTGATCGGCGACATACACGACACCATCAGCAAGATGAACACCCTCAAGGCACACGGCATCGGATTTTCGCTGGACGACTTCGGCACCGGCTATTCGTCGCTGAACTACCTGCGCCGCCTGCCGCTGGACCAGCTCAAGATCGACCGCTCCTTTGTCAGCGACGTAGCCCAGGAACCGGTGGATGCTGCCATCGTGCGCACCATCCTCGCACTGGCCAACACCATGGGACTGGCCGTCATTGCCGAAGGCGTGGAAACCGAGGCCCAGCGCACGTTCCTGACCCGCCTTGGCTGCCACGCCTATCAGGGCTATCTCTTTGGCCGGCCGCTGCCCGAAGACGAGTTTCTCGCACTGGTGCGCCTCTGGCAGGCAGAACGCGCCGGCATGACTCCCTCTCACGCCTGACCCGGCAGGACGGCGGCACCGTCATGCATCCGGCCATCGCTCCGGCGACCGGGTGCATCCACCGGGAAAACTGCCGTGGACAGTCAAGCGCCCTATTGCCGGGCACCGGCCAGCGCTACGCCGAATCCGACAAACACGGATCCCCCCAGGCGCCGGACCCAGCGTCCGCCACGCTCCGATGCCAGCCACAGGCGTGCCCGTCCGGCCCCCAGGGCGTAGACGGTATGGATCAACAGCACCAGTACGCCGTAACTCGCCACCAGCAGGCAGAACTGCCAGCGGTAATCAGCCGCCGGATCAATGAACTGCGGCAGGATCGACAGGAAAAAAATGATCACTTTGGGATTGGTCAGCTGAAGTGACATGCCCTCGACAAACCGCCTGCGGAAACTGGCCTGGTGCAAGGCAAGTTAGTGGAACACGAACGGTGGTGTCCGCAACCTGATCCCGAGATAAACCAGATAGGCAGCGCCCAGCAGTTTGAGCAAGGTAAAGCCCACGGCCGAAGTTGCCAGCAGCACACCCAGACTGGTTGATGCCAGCAACGCCACCAGCAATGCGCCGCATGCCACGCCCAGAATGCCGCCGAACGTGCTGCGCAAGCCGTATCGCATGGCGTTGGTCAGGGTCATCAGGACACCCGGCCCCGGTGTCAGGACTGTCAGTCCGGCCAGCAGCAAAAACAGCGGATACAGCTTCATGGCTTTTCCCGTCACATGCGCATCGATGGACGTGAAGATACGTCTTCCGTGAATGACAAAGGCAAAATCATTGGTGTCGGTTTGTCATGGCAACGACCACTCCGGCAGCCGGACAGAGGGACGGCAGAACCATGTGTGCATCATTCCGATGAATCACAACACCACACTAAAATGCCAAACACATAAACATCACATCCGTCAACCGAAACAAAGAATCCCATATAGAAAATGCCATTAAAGAATTCAAGCTTTTATGGCATAGGCCAGAAGAATATTCAGTTTTTCTGTTGCTAATTAGCAACATATGGTCAATGTAAATTTACCCTTTAAAAACATTGCATTAGATTTTTATTATGTTTATTGAATAAATACAACCCGTCTGTCAATGACTTACAATTGCTTCAGGCAAGTCACTTTCCATATTGTTCGTCCTATCGATACGGAGCCGTAGTCGATGCCGGACTAGCCGGCTTTCAGTAAAAACTTAAGGATGAGCAAAATGAAAAAGATCATCGCTGTTGCAATCGCCGCACTGCCGATGGCCGCCATGGCCGACGTGGAAATCTATGGTCAGCTGGAAGGTTCTATCGAAGCCGGCAACACCTTTGGCTACGGTGACGTGTTCAACACCAACACCCGCGTTGATGACACCGGTTCCAAGATCGGTTTCAAGGGTAGTGAAGACCTCGGCAACGGTCTGAAAGCCATCTGGCAAGTTGAGTCGTACCTGAGCATCGACGGCACCACCATGAACGGTGGCGATGACCGTGCCAACAAGTTTGCCGGTCGCGACAGCTTTGTCGGTCTGCAAGGCAACTGGGGTAAGGTACGCTTGGGCCGCCTGAGCACCTACCAGAACGACAGCATGGAACGCTTTGACCCGTGGACCTACGGTACTGGCGTGAACGGCATGAGCTACACCTCGGCCAACCTGCTGGACGGCCGCATCGACAATGCCGTGCGTTACGACACCCCGAACCTGAACGGCTTCAAGGCCAGCGTCCTGTACGGTACTGACGAAAACCGTTACACCACCGCAAGCGGCGAACGCAGCAACAGCAGCGTGTGGAACATCGGCGCCGGCTACGAATACGCTGGCTACTATGTTGACGCCGGCTACACCTACTGGGGTGATGCCAACGGGGGCAATACCGACGGAGCCGGTGGTGACAAGAGCGCCAACTACTGGCGTCTGGAAGGTGGCTACGCTGCCAACAACCTGCTGGTTGCCTTGGCCTACGGTCAGTCCAAAACCTACGGCTCCACCCTGTTCGGCTCGGTCATGAGCCAAGCAGGCATCCAGAACGTCTCCGCAGACCAGTATGGCTCCATCAACGCTGGTGACAAGGTCCAAGCCAAGGAAATGGCCCTGACCGTGGCTTACACCATGGGCAACTTCACTCCGCGCTTCTCGTATGCTCGCGTGTTCGACATCAACGTGACCCGCGGTGACGTGAAGAGAGACTACGCCAACAACAGCATCGACCAGTTCGTGCTGGGTGTTGACTATGCCCTGTCCAAGCGCACCATGGCCTACGCCTCCTACGGTTACGTCAGCCATGATGCAACCTACGTTTCGGGCACCGACACGAAGGACAACGAAAACACCTTCGCTCTGGGCCTCGTTCACAAGTTCTGATCGAACTTCTGACGTAGCTTGAGAAAGGCGGCTTCGGCCGCCTTTTTTCATTTCCTGCCCTGGGGTGCAGGATGCCAACCACAGCCCTGACCCCAGCCTCCTGAATCCCCCCCTTCAGGCGCAAGCCATCCCTTGCAAACAGCAATGATTTGTTCGGCATTACCCATTCCCTCGTTCATTCAATATGCGCAACTTGTCTTCCTTTACACGGGAAAACCAAATCAGGATCAGCACTATCCTGCCTGGGTTTACGTGAATGACAAACATTGCACCAAATAAATGACAAAAGAATTTAATACCCAATATTAATTACATTGACAATAAAAATAACAAAAAATATTCTGATTGACTGGAATCAATTAAAACAATCTTAAGCGTGGCTTCATTCACTCATAAAGTTGAAAATTTCAACATCCGTGCAGATGTTTGTCATGGAGATGAAATTTCATGCTGGTGGGAGCCGCGTCATGACTCGAGATCAAAAAGAACCTCGCACAGCAAGCGATATAAAAAAGCTGCTGGTTATTGCATTTGTCATTTTGCCGATATGCATGGTTGGAGGCACGGCTGCATATGGCTTCGTTGTATGGGGCCTGCAAATGCTCTGGCTCGGATTACCGGGCGCTTAGCATTGATTCCATGATCGGGAGCACAAAATGATAAAGCACATCAAAAGCCTGATAGCCTGGTTTGGCACGCCTTCCAGAAAAATAGGCCTGGGCATTCTGGTAACCACGGGCTTTGTCGCCGGCATTGTTGCCTGGCAGGCATTCAGCAAAGCCATGGAAGTCACCAACAGCGAAGCCTTTTGTACCGGCTGCCATACCATGCAGCAAAACCTGACCGAGCTGAAAGGCACGGTCCACTGGACCAACCGCACGGGTGTCCGGGCCAAGTGCGCCGACTGCCACGTCCCGCATGACTTTACCGACAAGATGGCCCGCAAGATGAAGGCCAGCGTCGAAGTCTGGTCGCACCTGACCGGCAAGATCAGCACCCCGGAATCCTTTGAAAGCAACCGCCTGCGCCTGGCACAAAACGAATGGCTGCGCTTCCGTGCCAATGGCTCGAAAGAATGCCGGACCTGCCACGACTACAGCACCATGGATTTCAACAAGATGCGCGAAACGTCGAAGCAGGCCATGCTCGGTGCCGCCCAGCGCAACCAGAGCTGCATGGACTGTCACAAGGGCATTGCCCACCATCTGCCGGACATGAGCAACAGCCATAACCCGGCACTGGACGCGCTGATCCAGCAGGCCAGCGGCGCCAGCCCCGAAACCGGCAAAGTGTACTTCAGCGTGATGGCAACACCTTTCTATCTCGACCAGGGACTGACCCAGGCTGCCGGCAAGCTCGAAGTGGCTGCCCCGGTGAAGATCCTCAAGCAGGAAGGCAATGCCGTGCAGGTCGAACTGGCCGCCTGGCGCAAGACCAAGGGCTTGGGCCGGGTCTGGTACAGCCACTTCGGCAAGAACATCACCGTGGCCGTGCTGGAAAAAGAAGTGGCCCAGAATGCCGAATTGATCAAGGCCTCTGCCGGCAAGGAAGACCCGAATACCGGTCTGCTCTGGCAGGAAGCCCGCATGGTCGGCTGGATGAAGAAAGGCGAACTGCTGAACAGCATCGACCCGATCTGGTCCATGGCCAAGGACAGCTACCAGACCAGTTGCAGCGTCTGCCACAAACAGCCTGTCGTCACGCACTTTGATGCCAATACCTGGCCTGGCCTGTTTGGCGGCATGGTCGGCTTTACCAGCATGGACAAAGACACGCGGACCGTCGTACTCAAATACCTGCAAAACCATTCTTCTGATTTTGCCAAGGGCAACCATTAAGGAGCCAGCCATGAACCCGATCGGACGTCGTGATTTTTTAAAAGGGTTGTCGGTGGCTTCGGCAGTCGCCCTGATGGGACCGGGCTGGCTCCTGTCCCGCGAAAGCCAGGCAGCCACGGCCGCCGGCACCGGTACAGGCGCAGCTGCCGCCACGGCCGGGCCGGAATGGAAACTGACCGGCTCGCACTGGGGCGCCATCCGCGCACGTGTCAGCGGCGGCAAGGTGGTCGAGGTCAAGCCCTTTGAGTTTGACAAGCACCCGACGGAAATGATCAACGGCATCATCGGCCTGATCTACAGCCCGTCGCGCACCCGCTACCCTATGGTGCGGCTGGACTGGCTCAAGAAGCGCGAAAAGAGCGATACCACGCAGCGTGGCGACAACCGCTTTGTCCGCGTGACCTGGGATCAGGCTCTCGACCTCTTCTACGGCGAACTGGAACGCATCCAGAAACAGCACGGTCCATGGGCTCTGCATACCGGGCTGGTCGGCTGGCGCCAGACCGGGCAGTTCCACAGCTGCGGCAACCACATGCTGCGGGCCATCGGCATGCACGGCCTGTCGGTTTCCACCTCCGGCGACTATTCCACCGGCGCAGGCCAGGTCATCCTGCCTTACGTGCTGGGCTCGACCGAGGTGTATTCACAAGGCACGTCATGGGAAATCATCCTCAAGAACAGCAACACGGTCATCTTCTGGGCCAGTGACCCGGTCAAGAACCTCCAGGTCGGCTGGAACTGCGAAACCCACGAGGCCTACGACTACCTCGCCCAGCTCAAGAGCAAGATCGCAGCCCGCCAGATCAAGGTCATCAGCATTGATCCGGTCAAGAGCAAGACCCAGAACTATCTGGGTTGCGAGCGCCAGTACGTCAACCCGATGACCGACGTGCCCCTGATGCTGGCACTGGCTCATGTGCTGTACACCGAAAAGCTGTACGACAAGAAGTTCGTCGACACCTATACGCTCGGATTTGAAAAATTCCTGCCCTATCTCCTGGGCCAGGGCGCCGACAAGACGGCCAAAACCCCCGAATGGGCGGAAAAGATCTGCGGCGTACCGGCCGGGCGCATCCGCGAACTGGCCCGGCTGATGGCCAAGGGCCGCACCCAGCTGATCTTCGGCTGGGCCATCCAGCGCCAGCAGCATGGCGAACAGCCCTACTGGATGGGCGCCGTACTGGCCGCCATGCTGGGCCAGATCGGCCTGCCGGGCGGCGGCGTGAGCTATGCCCACCACTACAGCTCGATCGGCGTACCGTCATCCGGCGCAGCCATGCCCGGCGCCTTCCCGCTCAACCTCGATCCGGGCAAGACGCCGAAATACCCCAACGGCAACTACAAGGGTTACAGCCCGGTGATTCCGTGCGCCCGCGTGATCGATGCCCTGCTGGAACCCAGCAAGGTCATCAACGCCAACGGCAACAAGGTGAAGCTGCCCCCCTACAAGATGGTGGTGCACTGCGGTGGCAACCAATGGCACCGGCAGCAGGACCGCAACAAGATGAAAGCGGCCTACCGCAAGCTGGAAACCGTGGTCTGCGTCGATTACACCTGGACCGCCACCTGCCGTTTCTCCGACATCGTGCTGCCGGCCTGCACCCAGTTCGAGCGCAACGATATCGACGCCTACGGCTCGTACAGCGGTCGCGGTGTCATCGCCATGCAAAAACTGGTCGATCCGCTGTTCCACTCGCGGCCCGACTTTGAAATCTTCCGTGACCTTACCCGCCGTTTCGGGCGTGACAAGGAGTACTGCCGCGGCATGGAAGAAATGCAGTGGCTGGAAACCCTCTACGAAGCCTGCCGCAAGGAAAACGCCAGGAAATTCCCCATGCCGCCGTTCGGCGAGTTCTGGAAAAAAGGCTACGTCCTGTTTCCCGCCGGCCAGCCGACCGTCCGGCATGCCGAATTCCGTGAAGATGCCGAGCTGAATGCCCTGGGAACGCCATCGGGCTTTATTGAAATCTTCAGCCGCAAAATCGCCAACTACGGCTATGCCGACTGCCCGGGACACCCGGTCTGGATGGAAAAACAGGAACGCTCGCACGGCGGTCCCAGATCCGACCGCTACCCGCTGTGGATGCAGTCGGTCCACCCGGACAAACGCCTGCACTCGCAGATGTGCGATTCCGAACCGATGCGCCAGACCTACGCCGTCAAGGGACGCGAGCCGCTGTACATGAGCCCGCAGGACGCCAGGGCACGCGGCATCCGGAACGGTGATCTGGTACGGATTTTCAACGATCGTGGCCAGGCCATCGTCGGTGCGGTGGTTTCCGATGATTTCCCGTCTGGCGTGGTCCGCCTGCAAGAAGGTGCCTGGTATGGCCCGACCGGCCCGGAAATCGGCGCACTGGATACCTACGGCGACCCGAACACCATGACGGCAGACATCCCCAGCTCCAGCCTGGCGCAGGCTGTCAGTGCCAATACCTGCCTCGTGCAGGTGGAAAAATTCAAGGGCAAGGTGCCGGAAGTCACGGCGTTCGGTGGCCCCACCGAGGTTACCGCACCATGACCCACGCAGCGATGGCAGCCACAGGGCAACCGTCGCACCAGGACGTGCCGCTCGCCCGCGAGCGGGCGGCACTCTATGCCTGGTTTGCCACGGTATACGCCGAAGAAATGCCGGAGGACCGACTGGCCGGCTGGCTGGGGCACGGAGCGGATCCCCTGTTGCAGGCACTGGCCGACGGCGGCATGGAGCGCGAAGTGCAAGCAGTCCGCCACAGCCTGCAAGCCATGGCCGGCATACCTGACATACAGCTGGAACTCGCCGCGGATTACGCCCAGTGCTTTTTGCTGGACGCCAGAAGCAGTGCCCCGCTGTATGCCTCGTGCTACCAGCCCGGAACGACCCCACGCCTGTTTGGTGCTACCGCCGATCGCCTGGCGGCCTACATGGCCAGCCACGACCTGCGGACGGACCCCGACTGCCGGGAGCCAATGGATCATCTGGCCATGGAGCTTGAGCTGTTGTCCTGGATGATCCTGAACGATCCTCCCGCAGCACAAGCAATGCAGCAAGACCTGCTGGACTGGCTGCCGGCCTTCAACGAACGGTGCCAGAGCATTTCCGACCGCTTCGGCTTCTACCCGGCCATTACGGCCTTGCTGTTGCAGGTTGTGCTCAACGACCACGACGAATAAGCGGCAGGTTTTTCTGCTGGTATTCCCGCATGCAGGAATACCGCTTCACCAGCAGCCCGGGAATACCCGGGCTGTACGTATGTCCAGTACCGGAATCCACTCCGGTGACGGGCATGCCCATGCCATTTGGCTTTGGCCTGCCCCGCCGACCGGATCAGTACCTGGTGTTTTCCCTGACGCGGAGGAGCGGCAAATGGAGATGCAGGTTACCGGCATGAGCTGTAAGCAGCTTGAAGGTTTTCATCCGACTGCCCCGAGCCAGCCCAAACATGGAGAGAGCCAGCGACCGGATCGGTGCACCAGTCTGGCCAGCTGGCTCGCAGCGTTCACCAGCAAATACCTCGCATCAGGAAACAAATCAGGTACCAGACAAGGAAATTGAGTGATGCTGGTGCAGTGCCAAATATCCCGTAAAAAAGGGACGAAAACCGTGCAGCGTTACGCACAGTAGCTACACGGTTCAGAAAAGCAAAAAGGCCAGCTTGTGAAAGCTGGCCTAACTGCTTGAATCTATTGGGGTGGATGATGGGACTCGAACCCACGACAACCGGAATCACAATCCGGGACTCTACCAACTGAGCTACATCCACCACTGGTCAAACTGTTTCTCGCTAAGGCATCCAGAACTCTGGCGCGCCCGACAGGATTCGAACCTGTGACCCTCGGCTTAGAAGGCCGATGCTCTATCCAACTGAGCTACGGGCGCACGGTTCGTGTCTGCCTGGTCGGGGTGGTGGGATTCGAACTCACGACCCCCTGATCCCAAATCAGGTGCGCTAACCAGGCTGCGCTACACCCCGCCGAACGAGAGGTCGCCACTATATCCATCGACCTTTACCCTGTCAACACCCTCTGTAAAAGTTTTTACAAAAATGCGAAAATCGCGCTTTCTTCTGTTTGCACTGGAACCAAGCGCATGACTGCTCAACTGATTGATGGAAAAACCATTTCCGCCGCCCTGCTCGACCGTGTGGCCGCAGGTGTCAAGGCCCGCACCGAAGCCGGCAAGCGGGCGCCTGCGCTGGCAGTCATTCTGGTCGGCAACAATCCGGCTTCTGAGGTTTATGTCCGCAACAAGAAAAAAGGCTGCGAAAAAGCCGGTATCCAGTCGCTGGCATACGACCTGCCCGAGTCCACCTCCGAGGCCGACCTGCTGGCACTGGTTGATGAACTGAACGCCCGCAGCGACGTGGACGGCATTCTGGTGCAACTGCCGCTGCCGAGGCACATCAATCCGGAAACCGTGATCGAACGCATCAATCCGAAAAAGGACGTTGACGGCTTCCACCCGTACAACATGGGTCGTCTGGCCGTCAAAATGCCGCTGCTGCGCCCCTGCACGCCGCGCGGGGTCATGATCATGCTGGAACATGCCGGCATCAGCGTGGAAGGCAAGCACGCCGTGGTGATCGGCCAGTCGAACATCGTCGGCCGTCCGATGGCTCTGGAGCTCTTGATGGAACGCGCCACGGTCACCATCTGCCACAGCCGCACCCGCGACCTGCCCGAAGAGGTCAAGCGCGCCGACATCATCGTGGCTGCCGTAGGCATCCCGCGCTTCGTCAAGGGCGACTGGGTCAAGCCGGGTGCCGTGGTCATCGACGTGGGCATCAACCGCCTCGAAGACGGCAAGCTGTGTGGCGACGTGGATTTCGACGCAGCCAAAGAGCACGCCAGCTGGATCACTCCGGTCCCGGGCGGAGTCGGCCTGATGACTGTCGCCACCCTGCTGGCCAACACGCTCGACGCCGCCAACCTGCACGCGTAAGCTCGCCCCCTTGTCATTTTGCCTTCACGCACGAGCCGCTCCATGCGGCTCGTGCGCCTTACTTCAGATCTGGTTTCAAACATGAGCAACCGCCAATCCGCCACCCTGCTGATGAGCTGCCCGGACAAAAAGGGTCTGGTCGCCGCCATCGCCAACTTCCTGATGACCTACAACGCCAACATCCTGCACGCCGACCAGCATCAGGACGAGGTGGAAAACCTGTTCCTCATGCGGGTTGAATGGGACCTCGACGGCTTTACCCTGCCGATGGAAAGCTTCTCTGCCGCATTCCAGCCCATCGCCGACGAGCACCAGATGAGCTGGCATGTTTCGCTGTCCAGCCGCAAACCGCGCATGGCGATCTTCGTCTCAAAGTACGAACACTGCCTGGTCGACCTGCTGCACCGCTGGCGCATCGGCGAACTGGCCTGCGACATCCCGCTGGTGATCTCCAACCACGAAGACTGCCGCCGCATCGTCGAATTCAACGGTATCCCCTTCCATGTCATTCCGGTCACCCGCGACAACAAGGCCGAAGCCGAAGCCGAACAGTTCCGGCTGCTGGAAGAGGCAGGCGTGGATTTCATGGTGCTGGCACGCTACATGCAGGTGCTGTCGGGCGAGTTCGTCAAACGCTACCCGAACCGCGTCATCAACATCCACCACAGCTTCCTGCCGGCATTCGACGGTGCCAAGCCCTATCACCGCGCCTTCGCCCGTGGCGTCAAGCTGATCGGCGCAACCAGCCACTATGTCACCGAAGACCTCGACGAAGGTCCGATCATCGAACAGGAAGTCACCCGCATCTCGCACCGCGACAGCGTCGAAGACCTGGTCGAGCGCGGACGCGACCTGGAAAAGGTCGTCCTCTCGCGTGCAGTGCGCTGGCACGTCGACAACCGGGTCCTGTCCTATAGCAACAAGACGGTTGTCTTCGACTGATGCAGGCCATGATTGACGACGCACTGGACCTCGCACGCCTGCGGGTCCGGCCACTGGAAGCCTATCAGTATCCCCTGTGGCAAACCGCCCTGCTGATCACCCTGCTGGGTGTTATCGCGGCGGCGGCCGGCGATGGCTGGATCCAGGGGGACTGGTCAGCCCGTGTGGGCTTCTTTGTCGCCGTCAGCTGGCTGGAAACCGGCCTCCTGGCCGTTTTCATGACAGGATGGCTGCGCCACGCCGGCTGGCAGGCCCCGCACTCGCTGCTGGGATTGGTAGCACTCGCCAATGCCCCGCAATTGCTCGAACCACTGGCCAGCTGGTTGCCGGCCGACATCGGCAACGGCGTGGTGTTTGCCCTGTCGGTCTGGAGCCTGCTGATCCTGCTGCACGCCCTGGTGCTGCTCAGCGGCATGACGCGCCTGCGCGTGGCCTGTGGCCTGCTGGTCTTTGCCCCGCTGGCCATCATTGCCGTGTCCCTGCTGGTCAACCTGGGCCTGTCAGCCGGCCTGCTGACCCTGCCTCCGGAACTGGCTGCCGAAATGGCCCGCAACGCCTCAAACTGACAGCGGATCATTCAGCAGGCCCGCATGGCCAAATCCAGCCAGCAGCTGGCTGACAGCAGCATCAATGGCCTCCAGCAACCTGTCCGCCCCTTCAAGCGAAGGGGACTGGCGCCCGAGCATTTCGGCCTGCCGGGCCAGATCCGTGGCCCGGACAGCGGCAAAACTGGCCACTTCTCCCTTGAGCTGGTGGGCAATCCGTGAAAATGCGTCCGCCTGCTTCTGGGCCAGCGCAGCCTGCAAGGCAGCACGCCGGCCGGGCCAGCCTGCAACAAACAGCTGCACCAGTTCGGCCAGCAGTTCACGGTCTCCGGCCAGCCGCGCCAGGGCCGTCTGGCAGTCAAACCCGCCCGTCACCAAAGCCGCCCGGCCCGCTGCCGGTTCGGACGGCAGCCAGACCCGGTGCATTTCGGCTGCCAGTTCATCCAGCATGATGGGTTTGGGAACGTAGCCGTCCATGCCGGCTTCGAGACAGCGCTCCCGGTCTCCGCGCATGGCATGGGCAGTCATTGCAATGATGGGCTGGCGGCGACTCCCTCCCAGCTCCAGCGCCCGGATGGCAGAGGTAGCCTCAAAGCCGTCCATGAACGGCATCTGCACGTCCATCATGATCATGTCGAACTGCTCGCGCCCGTACCAGTCGACCGCCTCCTGCCCGTTGGAAGCCAGGGTTACGCCATGCCCGAGCTTTTCCAGCAACCGGCTGGCAAGCCGCTGGTTGACCGGATTGTCTTCGACCAGCAACACCCGCAACGGCGGCAGGGCCGGCAGGGACGCAGCCGGACCGGTCCGGTCAAGCGATCCCTTCATCAGGTCGCCACCGCTCTGGTGCAAGGTATCCAGCATGGCCCTCAACAGCCGGCTGGCCTCGACCGGTTTTTGCAGGCAGTGCACCACGCCCTGAAGCCGCAGCTCGCCCTGCATGGCCGGGTCCCACTGCGACGTCAGCATGATGCAGGCAATGTCGCGCCAGGCGGCCTGATGCTGCATGTGCCGCATCAGTTCCATCCCGCTCATTTGCGGCATTTCACCGTCAATCAGCGCCAGTTGCGGCAATTCACCGCGCAACTGGGCTCCGTGCAGGTATTGCAGGGCGGACATTCCGCCCTCTGTCACGACCGGACGGGCACCGAACTGCCGCAGGGTGTCATACATCAGCCGCCGGTTGGTAGGATGGTCATCGACCACCAGCACCGGCACGCCATACAGGGCAGAAACCGGCAGGTTGTTCTGGTCCGGCAGGATGTCGCCCGGCGGCAGCGGCACGGCAAAATGGAAGCATGAGCCAAGCCCGGCCTCGCTTTCCACCTGTAGCGTGCCGCCCATCATGCCGACCAGCCGGCTGGAAATCGTCAGCCCCAGTCCGGTACCGCCGTAACGGCGCGAGATCGAACTGTCGGCCTGGGAAAACGACTCGAATACCTGCGCCAGCCCTTCCCGGCTGATGCCGATGCCGGTATCACGTACCGAAAAACGCAGCAGGCCGTCAGCCTGTTCACGAACCTGCAACTCCACCTCGCCCACTTCTGTGAACTTGACGGCGTTGCCGAGCAGGTTGCCGAGCACCTGTCGCAACCGGGTGGCGTCGGCATGCCGGCTGTCGGCCAGCGACGGGGGGATGTCGCACAGGATTTCCAGCCCTTTTTCACCGGCCTTGAGCGCCAGCGGCTGCAAGGTATCGCGCACGAGTTCGCGCAGGCTGAAATCGGTTGCTGACAACTCAAGCTTGCCCGCCTCGATCTTGGAGAAATCCAGGATGTCATTGATGACGGTCAGCAGCAGCTGGGCGGATGAATCCACCATGTCGAGATATTCGCGCTGCTCTTCGGACAGCTCGGTGGCAAGGCACAACCGGGTCATGCCCAGGATGCCGTTCATCGGCGTGCGGATTTCATGGCTCATGTTGGCCAAGAAGTCGCTTTTGGCCCGGCTGGCTTCCTCTGCTGCCTCCTTGGCAGACAGGATGGCAGCCTCGCTGGCCTTGCGGGCCTCGATGTCGGCCAGCGTACCGATCATGCGCAAGGCCCGGCCGCTGGCCTGGCGCGTTACCACCCGTCCGCACACCCGTACCCAGCGGTATTGCCCGGACTGGTCGCGGATGCGGATTTCACTGTCGAAAACCGGTGTCTGCCGCTTGAGGTGCTGCACCAGCGCCGCCCGGCTGTGCGGCAGGTCGGCCGGATGCACGAGATCAAACCAGTCGCGGCGGGCGCCAGCATCGACCGGATGCGGCTGCCCGGTCGTCCGGTACAGCAGTTCGCTGCCGTACATGTCGCCATTCACCAGGTCCCAGTCCCAGAGGCCAAGGCTGGCGCTTTCCACCGCCAGCTTGAAACGTTCCTCCGACAGCCGCAGGGCGGCTTCCAGTGCCTTGTATTCGCTGATGTCGGCATGAAGGCTGACCATGCCGCCATCGCGGGTACGTGAGCTGTCGACCTGCAACCAGCCCCGGACAAACAGCTCGATCTGTCCTTTGCAGCCATCCCGGTATTGCGCCAGCTTGTACTGGCGGAATGCTTCTTCGCTCATGCCCATTGCCTGCGGTCCGCCCAGGCTGACCTGGGCCTGCAGGAACGACTCCAGGGTTGTTCCCGGACGCAGGTGCGCCGTCCAGTCCGGATAGAGTTCGAACAGTTTGCGGTTACACAACACCAGCCGGTCCTCGGCATCGAACATCAGCAGGCCGGCATCCAGGCTGTCGACGGCATCGGCCAGCTGACCCCGGGTACGGTCCAGCTCTGCTTCTGCCAGACGGGTTTCGGTCACATCGGTCAGCGTACCGACACAACCACTGACCAGGCAGTCACTGCCGTGCATGGGCCGCAGGTGGACCGACAGCCAGCGCAGGCTGCCGTCGGCGGCAATGCAGCGGACGTCGAAGCGGCAGACCTCCACGGCGCCGGCAATGAGGTCGGCAAACCGGATTTGCGCCTGCACCTGGTCAGCCGGATGCCAGCGGGCCAGCCAGCTGTGCCCGAGACTGAGTGCGGCCGGATAACCACTGACGGTTTCCCAGGCGGGGTTAAGGAACTGCCAGTATCCATGGCTGTCGATCCGGCAGACCACTTCCGACAGGCTGTCGATGACTTCGCGGTAGGAATGCTCGGCCGCCACCAGCTGGCTGCGGGTATCGTCAAGCGTGTTTACCAGCCGGGACAGCAGCAAGGCAACGTCGTCCAGCGTGCCGCCTTCTTCGGTTTGCGCCCCCAGCCCCAGCTGGCGCGACAGCTGCCGGGCACTTTCAAACAGGGAAGCAATGGCGCGCTGCTGCCTGACCATGTCGTCCTGGACCTGGCAATGGAACTGCGGCGGGGTATCCAGCATATGGACCGGACAAGAGGCATAACCAGTGTCGGCACACACGACCGGAATGAAAGGCCGGCAGCTTTCGCCTACCAGCCCGGCAAACCCGTACAGATAGGCCG
Organism: Laribacter hongkongensis DSM 14985; assembly: GCF_000423285.1. Classification (NCBI taxonomy): domain Bacteria; kingdom Pseudomonadati; phylum Pseudomonadota; class Betaproteobacteria; order Neisseriales; family Aquaspirillaceae; genus Laribacter; species Laribacter hongkongensis. The sequence goes on along the minus strand of NZ_AUHR01000005.1, from coordinate 102,421 downwards.
CCAGTTCGGGGTCGTCCAGGCCATCCGCCTTTTGCCGGAGCAGTGCTACCAGTGCCGCAGGCTCAACCGGCTCCGGTCGTTTCAGTACCCGCGCCAGCTGTCTGGCCAGAATAACGTCTTTCATCAGCATCCCCGGAATGATGAGCGACCGCGACAGAGCGGCAGCCATCCCTGTGCACGACGCCAAAGTGAACCCTTCATAAACTCTATGTCATAAAGCGACAAATGCCAGATGCCAAGCGCCAGATTTGCCGCAACGCAGCAAACGCGGCAGCACCGGACGGGTGTGCTACCATCCGCTCTTCCTTTCGTTTCGAATGGGCTTACCGCCCCCAGGCACCCGGAACCCATGCAAGCACCGCAAAACCAGAAATCGAACGGCCAGAAATCGTGGTGGATGAAGCACATCCTCAAGCACGACATCCCGTTCATGAGCTATGGCAAGCTCACCACGTCCATTTCACTGCTGACCTTCATTGCGGCAGTGTTTTTCCTGTTCAGCAAAGGCCTGAACCTGTCGGTGGAATTTACCGGCGGTACCGTGATGGAAGTCCAGTACGCGCAGACCGCACCGCTGGAACAGATCCGCACCGACATCCAGACCCTGAAGCTCGGCGAACCCACCGTGCAGGCACTCGGCACCTCCCATGACGTACTGATCCGCCTGCCCAACATCAAGGACCGCACCTCGGCGCAGCTGTCCAACGACGTGCTGGCCGTGCTGAAAAAAGACGGCCACCAGGTCGAGCTGCGCAAGGTCGAATTTGTCGGCCCGCAGGTCGGTGACGAGCTGGTCACCAACGGCCTGACTGCGCTGGCGATGGTCTGCCTTGGCATCATCCTTTACCTGGCGGCCCGCTTTGAATGGCGGTTTGCCGTATCGGCCATCATCGCCAACCTGCACGACGTGGTCATCATCCTTGGCTGCTTTGCCCTGTTCCAGTGGGAATTCTCGCTGACGGTGCTGGCAGCGATCCTTGCCGTGCTCGGCTACTCGGTCAACGAATCGGTGGTGGTCTTCGACCGTATCCGCGAAAACTTCCGCAAGCCGGCCATGCGCGGCCACACCACGGCCGAAATCATCAACAACGCCATTACCGCCACCATGAGCCGGACTTTCATCACCCACGGCTCGACCGAAACCATGGTGCTGGCAATGCTGCTGTTCGGCGGCCCGGCCCTGCACGGCTTTGCCATGGCCCTGACCATCGGCATCGTGTTCGGCATCTATTCGTCGGTGCTGGTTGCCAGCCCGATCGCCCTGGCTCTGGGCGTCAAGCGCGAACACATGATCAAGCCGGTCAAACCCAAGCAGGAAGCCGTGGTGTAAACCCTCCGACAGCCCTTGCTTCACGAGCGGCAGGCACCCTGCCGCTCTTTTCATACAGGGTTAATGCAGGCCCATCAGGCTGCTTGCCCATTCTCAGGCCCACCACTGCGATCCCATGGAATTCATCAGCTTCATCATCGACTTCGTGCTGCACATCGACCAGCATCTGCTCGAGCTGGTTGCCGCCTACGGCCCCTGGATCTACCTGATCCTGTTCCTGATCGTGTTTGCCGAAACCGGCCTGGTCGTCACACCGTTCCTGCCGGGCGACTCGCTCCTGTTTGTTGCCGGTGCCATCGCAGCCATGGGCGAAATGAACGTCCACCTGCTGGTGGCACTGCTGATCCTCGCCGCCGTACTGGGAGACGCCGTCAATTACGCCGTCGGCCATTTCTTCGGCATGAAGCTGTTTTCCAATCCCGACTCGCGCATTTTCCGCCGCCAGTATCTCGACAAGACCCACGACTTCTACGCCCGCCATGGCGGCAAGACCATCATCCTCGCCCGCTTCGTGCCCATCGTGCGGACGTTCGCACCGTTTGTCGCCGGCGTCGGACGCATGACTTACCGGCATTTCTTCAGCTACAACATCGTCGGCGCGCTGGCCTGGGTCCTCAGCTTCAGCTATGCCGGCTACTTTTTCGGCAACCTGCCGGTAGTCAAGAGCAACCTGTCCTTGCTGATCCTCGCCATCATCGTCGTGTCGGTCCTGCCGGGCATCATTGAAATCTGGCGCAGCCGCCGTGCCGGCGCCCGTGCCTCCTGAACCGGAGAAGCCCCATGCGCCGCATCCAGCGCCTGCCGGACCACCTGGTCAACCAGATTGCTGCCGGTGAAGTGGTCGAACGGCCGGCCTCGGCCCTGAAAGAACTGCTGGAAAACAGCCTGGATGCCGGCGCCCGGGCCATCCAGATCGAACTGGCCGGTGGCGGCATCCGCCTGATCCGGGTGGCAGACGACGGTGGCGGCATGCTGCCGGATGATCTGCCGCTGGCACTGGACCGCCACGCCACCAGCAAGATCCACTCGCTGGACGAGCTCGAAGCCGTCGCCACGCTCGGGTTTCGCGGAGAAGGGCTGGCCAGCATTGCGGCCGTGTCGCGCCTGACACTGACCAGCCGCACGGCAGACGCCCCTCATGCCAGCGAAATCAGCGCCGAAGACGGCGTGCTGGGTACGCTCGGGCCGGCGGCCCGCGATACCGGCACCACGGTCAGCGTGGCCGACCTCTACTTCAACACGCCGGCGCGCCGCAAGTTCCTCAAGAGCGAAAGCACCGAATACGGTCATTGTGCACAAGTGGTGGAACGACTGGCACTGGCGCATCCGCACACCGGCTTCGTCCTGAAACACAACGGCAAGACCACCCTCAACCGCCCGGCAGAAACGCTGGCCGAGCGGGTCGGCGCGCTGTTGGGCAAGGACTTTCTGGAAGTCGCCCTGCCGCTCGAAGCCGAAGCCGGCCCGTTGCGGCTGCGCGGCTTTGTCGCCGCCCCTTCACTGTCGAAAACCAGCCGCGAAGCCCAGCATGCTTTCGTCAATGGCCGCTTTGTCCGCGACCGGGTATTCAGTCATGCCGTGCGCCAGGCCTACCGCGACGTGCTGCATCTGGAACGCCAGCCATGCTACGTGCTGTTTCTGGAGCTGCCGCCAGCCGAGGTCGACGTCAACGTGCACCCGACCAAGATCGAGGTGCGGTTTCGTGAGTCGCAGGCCATCCACCAGTTTGTCTTCCATGCCGTCAACCGGGTGCTGGCCGCCAGCCGGACCGAGAGCGCCGGCCAGCCGGAACCGGCCACACGCATTGCCGACACCCGGCTGGAACCGCGACTGCCGGAGCAGGACGACACGCCTCTTGCAGATGCAGGAACGGCGACAGTGCTGCCCTCGCCCGTGGCAGCCGACATGCCGCGCCCGTCGTTCAGTTATCCGACGGCTCCGCCTCGCCCGGCCACCCACCGTGTCAACGACCACGGTGCAGGGCTGGATGCCTACCGCCTGCTGTTCGGCGACCTGCCGGCTGCGCCGGCTCCCCGCCAGACTCCGGCAACGCCACCGGCCACAGCACCGCTGGATTTCGGTGCGCCTTCTCGTGCCGGCGCGCAAGCCCCGGCAGCAAGGGCCGACTCCGCGCCCTTGCCAGCTGAGGCCTCCGTGCCGGCAGCCGGTCACGAATCGGCCCCGGTGCCGCCGCTGGGCTTTGCCGTGGCGCAGCTGCACGGCATTTACGTGCTGGCCCAGAACGCCCGCGGGCTGGTCATCGTGGACATGCATGCCGCGCATGAACGCATTGTCTACGAACGGCTCAAGCGGGCCTTCGACCGCGACGGCCTGCCGTCCCAGCCGCTGCTGATGCCGCTGGCTTTTGAAGCCGATGTCCTGCAACAGGCACTGGCACAGGAGCACGCCGATGCCTTGGCTCGCCTCGGCATCCAGCTGGATGCGCCGTCCCGCGGCAGCCTCACCATCAAGGCTGTTCCGGCCATGCTGGCACAGGCAGATGCCGTGGCACTGGTACGCGGGGTCCTGGCAGACCTGGAGCAACACGGCGCCACAGATGCCGTGGATGCCCGCCGCGATGCCCTGCTGGCCAGCATGGCCTGCCACGGTGCCGTCCGGGCCCACCGGCCGCTGACCCTGCCGGAAATGAACGCCCTGCTGCGCGACATGGAAGCCACCGAGCGCGCCGACCAGTGCAACCACGGCCGGCCCACCTGGCGCGAACTCTCCATGACCGAACTCGATGCCCTGTTCCTGCGCGGACAATAACCCCCGGATACGTCCCGCCAGCCATGCCAACAGTATTGCCCGGCACCGTCCGGGCTTTTATGCTGTGTGGCTTTCATGTCTGCAGCAGGCTGTCCCCATGCGCTTTTGGCAAGATATCTCGTTGTCGGCCGTCCTGGCCGGTTTTGTCACGGTGCTGGTCGGCTTTACCAGTTCGGCAGTCATCGTGTTCCAGGCTGCGGCGTCTGCCGGCGCCGGTCCGGCCGAAATTGCCTCGTGGATGTGGGCGCTGGGGCTGGGCATGGGCCTGACCTGCATCGGCCTGTCGCTGGCCTATCGCCAGCCGGTGGTCACGGCCTGGTCGACACCCGGGGCAGCCCTGCTGATCACCGCCACGGCCGGCTTGCCGCTGGACCAGGCCATCGGCGCCTTCATGGTGTCGGCGCTGCTGATCACGCTGGCCGGTTTTACCGGCCTCTTTGAACGCCTGATGCGCCGCATTCCGCTGTCACTGGCATCTGCCATGCTGGCAGGCGTGCTGCTGCGCTTCGGGCTGGACGTGTTTACCTCGCTGTCGGTGGCACCGGCCATCGTGCTGCCGATGTGCGCCGCCTATCTGGCCGGCCGCCTGTGGTGGCCGCGCTATGCCGTGCCGCTGACCGGACTGGCAGGCATGCTGGCAGCTGCCGGCACGGGCTCGCTGTCGTTGTCGGGGCTGACGCTGGAACTGGCCCGTCCGGTCCTGACCTGGCCGGCCTTCAGCCTGCCTGCACTGGTCGGCGTGGCCCTGCCCTTGTTTGCCGTGACCATGGCCTCGCAAAACGTGCCGGGCGTTGCCGTCATCCGGGCGTCCGGCTACTCGCTGCCGGTATCGCTACTGGTCGGCTGGAGCGGCCTTGCCAACCTGCTGCTGGCGCCGTTCGGTGCCTTTGCCCTTAACCTGGCGGCCATTACCGCCGCCATCTGCATGGGCCGCGAAGCGCACGAAGACCCGGCCCGCCGCTATGTGGCCGCCGTCGCGGCCGGTGGTTTTTACCTGCTGACCGGCATCTTCGGTGCCACGGTCGGCGCCCTGTTTGCAGCGTTTCCACCCTCGCTGGTACTGGCACTGGCCGGGCTCGCGCTGCTGGGCACCATCGGCAACGGTCTGGCCGCTGCGCTGCGCGACGAGCACGACCGCGAAGCCGCACTGGTCACCTTCCTGGTCACGGCCTCGGGCCTGACCGTCATGGGTATCGGCTCAGCCTTCTGGGGTCTGGTGGCCGGTGCCGTCACGCTGCCGCTGCTGCACTACGGCCAGCGCAGGCAGGCTGCACGCTAGGCTATTGGCACGGCCTCCTGGCATAGCGTGCCCGTATGGGTGGCATGCCGGTGCGCTTTGAGCTGCCCGGCAAACATCCCGGAGGCTGCGGAACCCCAGTATCCGCAGTCCAGCATGCCCCTGGGTTTTCCTGTCGCAAACAGACATGATTGTCTGACAAAAAGCAAGATTGGCCACGTGAGCCAACGTATCATGACAAAACAATATAAAGGAGAAACACCATGCATCGCTTCAGCTTCAAGGAACCGCCGTTTGACGTACTGACGCCGCTGGAGCGTGAGCAGCTCGAACAGTCGGTCGACATCCTCTATTTCAGTGTGGGCGAGGCCATCATCAACCCCGGCCAGCCGGTGGAGCAGCTGTATGTGGTCATCAAGGGACTGGCCTGCGAACTGGCCGACCACGATGAAATCACGGCGGTTTTCCGGAGTGACGACACGTTTGATTCGCGGGCCCTGATCAAGGGCAGCGGCAGCCAGCGCATCGTTGCACACGAGGAAACGCTGCTGTACGCCATCCCCAAGGCGGTGGTCATGCAGCTCATCGAATCCAACAGCCTGTTTGCCGCGTTTTTCTTCCAGAGTGTTTCGCAAAAGTTTTCGGCACTGGCGCAACGTGGCGGCAACCGGGAGTTGCAGACACTGCTGACCGCCACCGTGCGCGATGCCTGCGTGCGCGAACCGGTCTGCCTGCCGGGCGACGCCACCTTGCTGGACGCCGCGCTGGCCATGCGTGCGTACAAGACCAAGTCGATCCTGGTACAGGACGGCGAACAGACCGGCATTTTCACCGCCAGTGACTGCCGGGACGTCATCATCGATGCCTTGCCCGGTGACACGCTGCTGCGCCAGCGCTGCCGTTTCCAGCTGATTACCTGCGACATCGACGACTATCTTTTCAACGCCCTGCTGGTCATGACCCGCCACACCATCCAGCGGGTAGTGGTCACCGAGTCCGGCCAGCCAGTGGGCGTACTGGAGCAGATCGACCTGCTGTCGTATTTCTCCAATCACTCGCACCTGATTGCCCAACAGCTCGAACTGGCACAGTCACTGGACACCCTTCGCGGCATTGCCCGCCAGATGGACAAGCTGGTTGCCATCCTGTCCGGCCACGGGGTCAAGGCCCGCGAACTGGCGCGGCTGGTGCAGGCACTCAACAGCAAGCTGTTTGCCCGTACCTGGGAACTGGTCGCCCCGGCCGGGCTGGTGGCCAACAGCTGCCTCGTGGTGATGGGATCGGAAGGACGCGGCGAACAGATCATCAAGACCGACCAGGACAATGCCTTGATCGTCCGCGACGGCTTTGAAAGCCCGGCCCTGGCCGAGGCCTGCGCGGCCTTTTCACAAGCGCTGGCCGATTTCGGCTATCCGCCCTGCCCGGGCCGGATCATGGTCAGCAATCCGGACTGGGTGCAGCCGCTGGCGGCCATGAAGGACCGCCTGTACCGCTGGGTGTATCTGCCCGATCCCGAAGCGCAGATGAAACTGGCCATCTTCACCGATGCCTGCGCCGTGGCAGGCGATGCCGCCCTGCTGGCCGACGCACGCCAGTACCTGCAAAACATCATGCAGGATGACGCCAGCTACTTTGCGCGTTTTGCCCGTGCCGTCGAACAGTTCGACACACCGCTGGGCATCTTTTCGCAGCTGGTCACCACGGCCCACAGCGGCCGCGACACGCTCGACCTGAAAAAAGGCGGCATTTTCCCGATCGTGCACGGCATCCGGGCGCTGGCACTGGAAAACGGCCTGAGTGAAACCAACACCTTTGACCGCATCCAGGTCCTGGTACGGGCTGAGCAGCTGGATGCCGACCTGGGTCATGATCTTGCCGAAGCGCTGGGCTTCCTGCTGGAGCAGCGGCTGGAACACGGACTGAAAGCCCTGCAACTGGGCCAGACTCCTGGCAACCTGATCGTGCCCGAGCAGTTGTCGACACTCGAACGCGACCTGCTGAAAGACGCGCTGGCCGTGGTCAAGCGCTTCAAGAACATGGTGCGTTACCACTTCAAGACGGGAGCGTTCTGATGCTGGCCCGGATGCGCCATGCCTGGCAAAAAAAACAGGTCGACCCGCGCTGGAATACGCTCTTCGAGGAGATACCGGATGAAGTGGTCAGCCTTGACTGTGAAACCACCAGCCTGAACGTGCGCGAGGCGGAGCTGCTGTCGATCGGTGCGGTCAGGATCCGCCGGGGCCGCATTCTGGCCAGTGAATCGCTGTACCTGCTGGTCCGTCCGGAGCATTTGCCGGCTCCCGGCAGCGTGGTGGTACACGGGCTGCGTCCCAGCGACCTGTCGGACGGGCTGGCACCGGCCGATGCAGTCAGCCGGCTGCTGGATTTCATCGGTGGCCGGGCACTGGTTGGCTACTATCTCGAATACGACGTGGCGGTCCTCAACAAGTACGTCAAGCCGCTGACGGGCATTACGCTGCCGCAACGGCAGATCGAGGTGTCCGGCCTCTACTACGACTGGCGACTGAAGCAGACGCCGGACGGCTATGTCGACCTGCGGCTTGAAGAAATCCTGAAGACGCTGGACCTGCCCCGGATGGGCCGGCATGACGCCCTGACGGATGCCGTGACTGCCGGCATGATCCTGCTGGCCATGCGGGCCCGCGGACACCACGACTGATCCGCCATGCAAAACGCGGCGGGAAATCCTCCCGCCGCGCCCTGTGCAATCCCCGGTTCAGTGCGTCACGTTGCCGGCTGGCGCTCCGTCCGGGCCAGCAGGTTCGTGCGCCGTTTCCTCTTCCCACGGCAGGCTGACCGGCTGGTCGTTGACACGGATTTTCCCTTGTTGCCAGCTCATGCGGGTCTTGACCTGCCCCTGCGACAGCGTCAGGTAGCGCGCTTCCTGCCAGACGTCCAGTTGCGATGCCAGCAGGTTTTTTGCCAGGTCGTCGATTTCGTCAAGGCTTGGCGGATCTTCGGCCGTCTGGTCCACCACGAAGAGGTTGCGGGCCTGCGCCACCACCAGGTCTTCCAGCGTCTGTTTGGGTACTTCGACCTCCAGGCGTGCATCCACTTTTTTCAGGAAAGCGGTCGGCGTCTGCAGGTCGGCATCGGTCAGTCCGGTCAGGGCCAGGTCGCCTTGCACCTTTACGTCACCGGCGGGCAGCTTGAGGTAGAAATCGTTGACCAGAATCTTCGGATTGTTGGTCAGCAGGGGCAGGCCCTTGGCCTTGACGGTTTCCAGATACTGTTCGCGCAGCTGCGCCGGCTCGACCCCTTCGACCGGAATCGCCGACAACGCCTTGTCGAGGCTCACCAGCGTAGGGCCGTGCAGATGGTTGGCCGACACATCCAGCCGCATCGGGCCATAACGCTTCTGGTTCAGGTCCAGACTGGCAAACGACAGCTTGCCGCGGGTGTTGACGAAATCATCCTGCTCGCTGGTCACGATCTGGTAAGCCAGCCCGTCCAGATCCACCCGGGACGGGCGGATTTCCCCTACCGGGTTGATGAACTCGCCCACACGCAGGCGCGTCAGCAGGTACACCAGTTCATTGAGCTTGATCTCGTACGGCAGGCTTTCCTTGCTGTCGAGTTCGATGCGGCCGACCTTGAGCTCCGACGAGCCCAGCGTCACGCCCGAGGCACCCGGGCGGTGGTCCGAGACATAACTCAGTCCCCTGAGCTGCACTTCGCCCTTGGTCACCGCCTTGACCAGCAGGCCCGGCATGCTGGCATCGACCGCGTAATGGGCATAGCCGGCATCGTACTGCACAGTGGTATCGAGCCCCTGCCAGGCCACCTTGACGCCGGACAGGGTTTCCTCGTAGTCAAACCGCGGAATCCGGATCGCCAGCGTACCGCCACCGCTGAAATTCAGCCGGTTGGTCACCGTGACCGGCGGCTGGTCGCCAAAGAACTTTTCCAGCGTCTTGCGCGTGGCATCGCTCATGGCAAATTCGGTCTTGACCAGTGCACGGGCCGGACGGAAATCAAAATCGCGCAGGCCAGGCAACGGACCGTGTTCGACCGTGTTGGTATAGCGGACGGTGGAGTCCAGCCAGCCGGCAGCCTGCTCGGGCAGCATGCCCATGTACGGCGCAAAGAGCTTCTTGTTGAAGGTCAGCTCGGTGGTTTCGGTCGAACTGAACCAGCCACGGTCGTAGCTGTGGGACTTGACCACGAAAAACGGCAGACCTGTCAGCAGGCGGTATTGCTCGTCAAGCGTCTTTTCCGCCTGCAAGCCCGCCCAATAAGCACTGCCTCCCCAAGCAAGTGCGAGACCAGCCACGATCGCGGCGATCAAGCGCACACGACGGGCAGCAAAATTCAGGGAAAACGAGGGTAGCAACATGGCGGGCAATCTTACACGAGTCATTCGTGACGCGGGTCACTGCGCATGTAGAATCCGCGCCAGCCGATGATATTTTATTGACATACATTGCCGAACAGGAGATCGGAACATGGCGCAGGACAGTTCCTTGCCGGATTTCTGGGACCGCCGCTACCAGGAAAAAGTCATGCCGTGGGATGCCGGTCATGTTCCGGCCGAATTCCGGGTTTTTGCCCGCCAGCTCCCGGCCGGAGAACGCATCCTGGTTCCGGGCTGCGGCAGCGGATACGAAGTCGGCTGGCTTGCCGGTCTGGGACTTGACGTGCTGGGACTGGAATTCAGTCCGGCAGCCTGCGAGCAGGCCCGGCAGGTTCTCGGTCCTGAGGCCGTGCGCGTGCAACCGGGTGATTTTTTCCGGCATGAGGCGCCCGCCTACGACGGCATCTACGAACGCGCCTTGCTGTGCGCGCTGCCACGCAAGACCTGGCAAGACTGGGCCCGCCAGATGGCAGCCCTAGTGCGTCCGGGCGGCTGGCTGGCTGGCTACTTTTTCTATGCCGACACGCCCAAGGGGCCTCCTTTTGGCCTGGTCGCAGACGAACTGGATGCCCTGCTGACCCCGGCCTTTGTCTGCGAAACCGACGAGCCGAGCCGTACTGCGCTGGAGATTTTTGCCGGGCGCGAACGCTGGCAGGTCTGGCGTCGCTGCGACAATCCGTCGCATTGACCTGTCAGCCGGCCCCGCCTAACCTGCCGAGGTATTTACAATACGCCTGCCATGAAGCTGCCGCGACCGACCCTCATTTCCGCCTGTGCCTCAGCCGCTGCCCATGCGGCCGTGTTCGCTGCGGCAGCAGGCGTCTGGCAGGCGGGCCAGCAACCGGCCGTATTGCCTGCCCAACCCTTTTCCGTTGCACTGGTCAACAGCGGCCCCGCCCGGACTCATGCGGCCCCGGTCAGCACAGTACAGCCTGACCCTGCGGCACCATCCCCGCCCCCTGCATCCGGGCCACGGATTGCCACTGCAGCACCAAAGGCCACCGTGGCAACTCCGCGCCCACCCTCACCCCAGCCAGCCTCCCTGGCTCTGGCGGACACCGGAACAGTAACGCCCCCCTCGGCAGAGCCAGCCAGCCATGCCCCCCAGGCCACCAGCCCCCGGCCACCTGCCGAGCACCCGGCTGGCATAGTGACAGACACCGGCACGGCCAGCAGTGGCCAGCCGGTCCAGGGAGGACCGGTCAGTGCGGCACGCTACGATCTCGCCAGCCTGAACAATCCGGCCCCGGCCTATCCGGCATCGTCGCGCCGGCTGGGTGAAGAAGGCCGGGTCCTGTTACGGGTGCGGGTAAACCGGGATGGCCAGGCCGAAAACGTGGAAATCGACACCAGCAGCGGCTTTGCCCGTCTAGACCAGGCCGCCGTGACAGCCGTGCGCCAGTGGCGGTTTGCCCCGGCCCGCCAAGGGGATGTTCCGGTCGCCGCGTGGGCGCGAGTCCCGATCCGTTTCCGGCTGGATGAAGCCGGCTGAAATTACCGTTGTGAACCCAAGCGAGCCCGCCATGAAAAAAACCGCCTTTGCCCTGCTGCTGTCACTCTGCACTGCCCTGCCGGCCCTGGCAGCCGATCCCGCCGGAGACCTGACGGCCTCCTCGCCCTGGGCCCGCGCCACGCCCCAGGGCGCCAAAAACGGTGCGGCCTACCTGAGCCTGCGCAATACCGGCAGCCAAGACGACGCCCTGCTTGCGGCCCGCGGTGACGTGGCCGAGCGCATCGAGCTGCACACGCACATCAACGACAACGGTGTCATGAAAATGCGCCAGGTAGCGGACATTCCCCTTAAGGCCGGGCAGACGACCGAACTCAAGCCAGGCAGCTATCACATCATGCTGATCGGTCTGAAAAAACCGCTGGCTGAAGGGGCACGCATTCCGCTGACGCTGGAATTCCGCCAGGCCAGACCGCTGGCCGTGGAAGTGGAAGTCGGCCCGGTCAATTCGCTGATGGCACCGGCCGGACACGCAGGTCATGCCATGCACTGAGCAAAATCTGGTGCAAAATCGTCACGCCGCCCGTTTGGGCGGCGTTTTCATGTGGCAAAGCGCGCCGTCTAAACATTGAACAGTCACGCCCCCGGTCGTAGAATCGGAAAGACTGCTTTTTCTCTCCGGCTGACCTGGTTCAGCCCGCTGGTGACGACCCGGCACCAGTTCCCGAGCCCGCCCTTTGCACATCGACTGAAAGCTTTTCCGATGACCCTGACCCAACTCCTGCATGACAAGCTTGCTGCCGCCCTGATTGCGGCTGGTGTTCCTGATGCCCAACCGCTGCTGCAACCGGCAAGCCGCCCCGAGTTCGGCGACTTCCAAGCCAACGGCGTGATGGCGGCCGCCAAACAGCGCAAGATGAACCCGCGTGAGCTGGCCCAGCAGGTGATCGACAAGCTGGACCTCGCCGGCATTGCCAGCAAGATCGAAATCGCCGGTCCGGGCTTCATCAACATCACGCTGGCCCCGGATTTCCTCGCCAAGCGCCTGGATACGGTACTGGACGATGCCCGGCTCGGCGTGCGCTCGGTTACCGAACCGCAGCGCGTGATGGTCGAGTATTCGTCCCCGAACCTCGCCAAGGAAATGCACGTCGGCCACCTGCGCTCCACCATCATCGGTGACACGCTGGCGCGTGTGGTCGAGTTCCTTGGCAACAACATGGTGCGCGGTAACCACGTCGGCGACTGGGGCACCCAGTTCGGCATGCTGACGGCCTATCTGGTCGAAACCCGCCAGGCCGGCAAGGCTGATCTGGAGCTCTCCGACCTGGAAACCTTCTACCGCAACGCCAAGATCCGCTTTGACGAAGACCCGGTGTTCGCCGACACCGCCCGCAATTACGTGGTGCGCCTGCAAGGTGGCGACGCTGACGTGCTCAAGCTGTGGGAACAGTTTGTCGACGTGTCACTGGCCCACTGCGAAGCCGTCTACCGCAAGCTCGGCGTCGGCCTGACCCGCGCCGACGTGCGGGGCGAGTCGGCCTACAACGACGACCTGCCGGTCATCGTTGACGAACTGGCTGCCAAGAACCTGCTGAGCGAGGATGACGGCGCCAAGGTGGTGTACCTGGACGAATTCCGCAACCACGACGGCGACCCGATGGGCGTGATCGTGCAGAAAAAGGACGGTGGCTTCCTCTACACCACCACCGACCTTGGTGCGGTCCGCTACCGCCACAAGGAGCTGAACCTTGACCGTGTGATCTATGTGGTGGATGCACGCCAGAGCCAGCATTTCCAGCAGATGTTCACCATCTGCCGCAAGGCCGGCTTTGCTCCAGAAGCCATGTCGCTCGAACACGTCGGTTTCGGGACCATGATGGGCGACGACGGCAAGCCGTTCAAAACCCGTTCGGGCGGCACGGTCAAGCTGATCGAACTGCTGGACGAGGCCGAAGAGCGCGCCTACGCACTGGTCAGCGAAAAGAACCCGGACCTGCCCGAAGAGGAAAAGCGCAAGATCGCCCACGCCGTCGGCATTGGCGCGGTGAAATATGCCGACCTCTCGAAGAACCGCAACAGCGACTACATCTTCAACTGGGACCTGATGCTGGCCTTTGAGGGCAATACGGCGCCGTACCTGCAATACGCTTACACCCGTGTCGCCAGCATCTTCCGCAAGGTCGACCGTTTTGATGCCAGTGCTCCGCTCCTGATCACCGAACCGGCCGAGAAGCAGCTGGCCCTCATGCTGGCGCAGTTCAGCGATGTGCTCAACGAAGTGGCGCGTACCTGCTTCCCGCACCTGCTGACCCAGTACCTGTACCAGGTTGCGACCCAGTTCATGCGCTTCTACGAAGCCTGCCCGATCCTCAAGAGCGAAGGAGCCACCCAGGCTAGCCGCCTGAAACTGGCCCGCATCACCGCCGATACCCTCAAGACCGGTCTGGGCCTGCTGGGCATCGAAGTGCTCGAATCGATGTAAGCCAGACAGCTGTTGCCGGCGCCCGCACTGGTTGCGGGCGTTTTTGCTGCGCCGCCCTGATGCCGGAAGGGTTGAATTCCGGTCGGGCAGGCCGATGTAGATGGTCTGTGCAAACCGGTATCCGGGATACCGGATGGAGAAACAACAATGCAGAACTGGAATGACTTTCTGGCCCGCGCGGGCGCCCCGTTTGCCATGCAGCCCGATACCGAGCCGGCCCTGCTGGTTCCGCTCAGCGATTTTGCCGTACTGGATTTTTCCGGTGCCGATGCCGAAACCTTCCTGCAGGGCCAGCTGTCCAATGACATCCGCCAGGTTTCACCCCAGGCAGCCCAGTGGTCCAGCTACTCCACGGCCAAAGGACGCATGCTGGCCAATTTTCTGGTCTGGCAGGAATCCGGGCATTACCAGCTGATGCTGTCTGCCGGTCTGGCTGCGGCCATCGACAAGCGGCTCAACATGTTCATCCTGCGCAGCAAGGTCAGTCACCGGCAACGGGATGATCTGGTGTTGCTGGGCCTGACCGGGCCGGCGGCGGAACGGGTCATGCAGCAGTCCGGCCTTGCTGTTCCGGCGACCGGACTGGCCGTGGAGACCCTGAGCGAAGGGTGCGTGATACGTCTGCCGGAAGGCCGTTTTGTGCTGGCTCTGGCACCGGCTGCTGCCATGTCGCTCTGGCCTCAATTGTGCGCACATGGCGCCAAGCCAGCCCCTATGACCAACTGGACGCTCTCGGACATTGCAACCGGAACACCGTGGATAACGCAGGCCACGCAGGAAGCCTTTGTTCCGCAGATGGCCAATCTGGAGCTGATCGGTGGCGTGAGTTTCCAGAAGGGCTGCTATCCCGGCCAGGAAATCGTGGCGCGGACGCAGTATCTGGGCAAAGTGAAACGGCGCATGTTCCGGGCTTTGGCAGATGCACAGGCGATGCCTGGTGATGAGCTGTTCAGTGTGGAAACAGGGGAGCAGGCCATCGGCAAGGTCATGCTGGCGGTCGCAACGGAAGCCGGGACAGAGCTGCTGGTTGTGGTGCAGAGCAATGCATGGAACAGTGGCGTACATTTGCGATCGGTGGATGGCCCGTTGCTGCAACGCGGGCAACTGCCTTACGCCGTGGAATCCTGATTACGACACGGAGACCGGATCAGTCCACCAGAACCGTCAGGGGCTGGTCCGGGAGAAGGGCTGGCAACTGTTGCTGGCCACTGGCCTGCACTGCTCCTGCCGCATTGGTTATCCGTGCCCGCAAAAACCAGCCAACCGGATTTCCAGCCACCGGGTCGATGCAGAATTCAACCGGATAAGGCCATACCGGATCATCCAGCGGAACATAGCGCTGGCCCAGCACTCTCTCCTCACTGGTCACCAGATCAACCCGCAACAGGGCCGGCCCGGCAAGAAGCGTATTTTTGGCTGGCTGCACATGGGCGGTTACGGTCGGCCTCGCCTGTGGCGGGATACTTGCGCATCCGGCAAGGAGTATCCCCATGAAAACAATCGTGACTGCATGATGTGCCAGAGTGATGCATTTCATGGGGCTCTCCATGACTTCGGCCTGTTTCAGGAGTCGGCAGAAGCGAGATTCGGCACCAGCCGTATCATCGGCCCGTTCAGGGGTTTCCACTCCCCTTCGATGCGCCATTTCCGCTCAGGATCCTCGATACGCAGGTACCAGTGGCGAGCCTCGCCTTTCATGGCAAGTGGCGCGGTAAACGTACCCGGACCTTCCTGCCTGAGCGTAAGCACCTGGTCCATCCCTTCCATGGTCGGATGCTGGATCGACAACAGCAATGTCTCCGGCAAGGGTTTGCCGTCCTGACTGTTCAGCAGGACCCGCACGGCCGACAGGCCATCGGCAAACATGACTGTTGCGCCAATTCCAGCCGTGGCAGCCTGCTGGTCACGGGCCAGATCCTCGTTGATTGCTTTACCCTTTTTATAGTAGTCATCATCGACCAGGCTATCAGACGTATGGATGGCAAGACCCAGGGTGATGAAGCCGGCGACCACCACGATGGCCGGACCTGACATCAGGATCCATGGCCAGCGTTGCTTGTACCAGGGAATTACAGGTTGGGACATAAGACACTCCTCTGCTCAGACAGACAAAGGCACGCCGGACTTGGCGGCGTGCCTGTTTCATTCAGCGTGCAATTTTAGCGATTTTTGTTCGTGATCGGCTTAATGCATGCGAACAGTCCGTCATTTGTCACTCGCCGATAAAGCTGGATTTTTCTTCCACATCGACTCCGCTGCCATCCACCGACTTGACGGCAAAGTAGATGGGATGGCTGCCTTTGGGAGCGACCTCCGGACTAGCCGTGACATGCACCGTAATCACTTCATTGGCAGTCGGCCCCAGCTCCAGCACGCGCTGGTTGGCTTCGAGTTTGATGTCAGGCAGGCCAGATACACTTACCTCGACCTTGTGACGGGTTTCCGAACTGTTGATCAGACGCAGGTTGTAGGTATTTTCCAGCAAGCCATCATCCGTTTCGCGCACCAGGGATGCACGGTCACGCACGATGTCGAGCTTGACCGGCTGACGGAAAAACAGCGAGGTCACGGCGACTCCGAGCACGGAGAACAAGACCACTGAATACATGATGACGCGTGGACGCTTGAGACGGGACAGGATGCGGCTTTCCGGATACTGCTTGGCCAGTGCATTCTCCGTGGTGTAACGGATCAGCCCGCGCGGATATTTCATTTTGTCCATGACTTCGTCACAGGCATCAATACAGGCCGCACAACCGATACATTCGTACTGCAAGCCATCCCGGATGTCGATACCTGTCGGGCACACCTGTACGCAGATTCCGCAGTTGACGCAGTCACCCTTGTTGACCGTTTTCGGATCTACTCCTTTTTTACGGGCACCACGCGGTTCTCCACGCTCGACATCATAGGAAATGATCAGCGTATCAGCATCAAACATCACGCTCTGGAAACGGGCATACGGGCACATGTACTTGCAGACCTGCTCACGCATGACAGCAGCCAGCAGATAGGTAAAGCCGGCGTAGAAAAATATCCAGAATGCCTGCCACCCGGCGATGCTGAGGCTGGCAATATCCTGCATGACTTCCTGCATGGGCATGAAGTATCCGACCAGCGTTACGCCGGTCCACAGCGCCACGGCCACCCACAAGACCTGCTTGAGCAGCTTTCGTGCGATTTTGTTGGCATTCCAGGGACCTTGATCCAGCTTGATGCGGGCAGCACGGTCACCTTCAACCCAGTGCTCGATCCACATCATGATTTCGGTGTAGACCGTCTGCGGACAGGTATATCCGCACCACAGGCGTCCAGCAATGGTCGTCCACAGGAACAGGCCAAATGCCGAAGCCATCAGGAATGCGGCAAGATAAATAAAATCCTGCGGGAAAAAGGTCAGGCCAAACAGGTAAAACTTGCGATTGACCAGATCGAACAACACTGCCTGCCGGCCGTTCCAACTCAGCCACGGCAATCCGTAATACAGCAGCTGGGTGAACAGCACCATGGCGATACGCCAGTTGGCAAACGTACCACTCGCTTTGCGCATGTAAATCTTTTTGCGGCTTTCGTAAAGTGCGACTTCTTTGACCCCATTGGGGGCTGAATCAACCGGCGGTTTATGCATGTCGTTCATGGTTTCCCAACCTAAACAAGAAAGCTCGACGGAACCCCGCAAATCGAGGCTCGACCCAACGTTCTCTTTCATTACTTCCATAATGTCCGAAATGGCAGAACACCAGACTATTTACTTATGCCCAAGAGTCATAAGTATATTATATGCAATTATAAAATGACACAGCCCGCGCATTGCACGGGCTGTGTTTTTGCAGCGATTGGATTCGCCCGACTTACTGCTGTGCAGCAGATTTCACGTTATTGGAGAGACCCCATACATAAGCAGTCAGCAGATGGACTTTGCCATCACCGAGGAAGTCCTTCCATGCCGGCATCTGGTTATTGCGACCATTGGTAATGGTTTCAATGATTGCCTTTTCAGTTCCACCGTACAGCCAGACGTTATCCGTCAGATTCGGAGCACCCAAGGCTTGATTGCCTTTACCGTCCGGACCGTGACAGGCGGCACAGACAGCCGTGAAGGTTTCCTTGCCACGGGCAGCACGCTCGGCGTCATGCTTCTTGCCGGACAGCGACATCACGTAGTTGGCAGCATCCTTTACCTTCTCCTCGCCGAATGCGGCACCCCATGCCGGCATTGCCCCGACGCGACCCGCAGCAATCGTAGTGTGGATCGTGGCTGCATCACCCCCCCACAGCCAGTCGTTGTCGGTCAGATTCGGGAAGCCCTTGGCACCCCGGGCATCGGCACCGTGGCATTGCATGCAATAGGTCTGAAACAGGCGCTGCCCCATCTCATGAGCCTTGGGATCGGCGGCAACAGTCTTGATGTCCTGCTTGAGGTAGGCATCGTACAGCGGCTGGTACTTGGCTTCGGCCTCAGCACGCTCGCTTTTGTACTGCCCCACCGAAGTCCAGCCACGAATACCCTTGAAAGTACCGAGCCCCGGATACAGCACCAGATAGACCACCCCGAAGACCAGAGTCAGGACGAACATCCACATCCACCATTTCGGCAGCGGGTTGTTGTACTCCTCCAGATTGTCGTCCCACACATGGCCCATGGTCTCGACTTCCTGACCCGGCTTGATCGTGGTCTTGGATTGCGTCAAGAGCAGGAGGCACAGACCGGCAATACCCACCACAACAATGGCGGTAATCCAGATGCTCCAGAAATCGCTTACAAAATCACTCATTGTTTTGCTCCGTTACGGGCAACCGGCTGCTTGCCGGCTGCCTGGCTTGTAACCGCATCATCATCCTGAAAAAGCAGGTTGGCAGCTTCTTCAAAGTGTGGCTTGGCCGACTTGCTGTAAGCCCAGAGGCCAATCAGCACAAAGCAGACAAAGCTCGCCACAGTGACAATGATGTGGATCAGATCGGCTACGTTTTCCATGGCCTGTCAGATCAGCGAGTGTTCTTGAGCGCAAGGCCCAGACCTTGCAGATAGGCAACCAGCGCATCCATTTCGGACTTGCCTTCCACTTCGCCCTTGCTCTTGGCAATTTCCTCGTCGGTATACGGTACGCCGACCTTGCGCAAAGCCGTCATCTTGGCAGCGACCGTATCGGCATCTGCCAGGTTACGCGACAGCCAAGGGAATCCAGGCATGTTCGATTCAGGAACCACGTCACGCGGATTGATCAGGTGCACACGGTGCCACTCATCCGAATAACGACCTCCTACGCGGGCCAGGTCCGGACCGGTACGCTTGGAACCCCACTGGAAGGGGTGGTCATACACGGATTCGCCGGCAACAGAGTAGTGGCCATAGCGTTCGGTTTCGGCACGGAACGGACGGATCATCTGCGAGTGGCAGTTGTAGCAACCCTCACGGATGTAGATGTCACGCCCGGTCAGTTGCAAGGCGGTGTAGGGTTTGACTCCTGCAACCGGCTGCGTGGTGGACTTCTGGAACATCAGCGGCAGGATTTCCACCAGCATGGCAATGCTGATGACCAGCAACGTCAGAACGATCAGATAGCCGACCTTCTCTTCAATAAGTTTCTGGATCTTGTCCATGTTGATTCTGACCTTTCTGCCTTTAGGCGTGGGCGTGAGCCGCTACGGCCGGGATCTGGGCATCAACAGCACGTCCCAGGGTCACGGTACGGAACACGTTGTAGGCCATGATCACCATACCGGAGAGGTACAGCAGACCACCCAACAGACGCACGAAGTGGTACGGATAGGTCACTTTGACCACTTCTGCAAATGCATAGGTCAGGGTGCCGTCCGGGTTCAGGGCGCGCCACATCAGGCCTTGCATCACACCGGAAATCCACAGCGCAGCGATATAGAGCACCACACCCACGGTAGCCAGCCAGAAGTGTGCTTCGATCAGTTTGGTCGAATACATTTCTTCACGGTTGAAGAGACGCGGGATCAGGTAGTACATCGAACCGATGGTGATGAAGCCCACCCAGCCCAAGGCACCGGAGTGCACGTGACCAATGGTCCAGTCGGTGTAGTGCGACAGGGCATTCACGGTCTTGATCGACATCATCGGGCCTTCAAAGGTCGACATGCCGTAGAACGACAGGGATACCACCAGGAACTTGAGGATCGGATCGGTACGCAGTTTGTGCCAGGCACCCGACAAGGTCATGATGCCGTTGATCATGCCACCCCAGCTCGGAGCCAGCAGGATCAGCGAGAACACCATGCCCAGCGACTGGGTCCAGTCCGGCAGGGCGGTGTAATGCAGATGGTGCGGACCTGCCCACATGTAGGTGAAGATCAGGGCCCAGAAGTGCACCACGGACAGGCGGTAGGAGTAGACCGGACGACCAGCCTGTTTCGGCACGAAGTAGTACATCATGCCCAGGAAGGCTGCGGTCAGGAAGAAACCTACGGCGTTGTGACCGTACCACCACTGGATCATGGCATCCACGGCACCGGCGTACGCGGAATAGGACTTGGTCAGGGTCACCGGAACAAAGGCACTATTGACGATGTGCAACAAGGCCACGGCCAAGATGAAAGCACCATAGAACCAGTTGGCGACGTAAATATGCTTGACCTTGCGGATCGCAATGGTGCCGAAAAACACAATTGCATATACCACCCAGGTCACGGCGATCAGCAGCTTGATCGGCCATTCCAGTTCGGCATACTCCTTGCCGAAGGTCATTCCCAGCGGCAGGGTAACAGCTGCCGCGACAATGACGACCTGCCAGGCCCAGAAGGTGAACGCAGCCAGCTTGTCTGAAATCAGACGTACCTGACAGGTCCGCTGAACGACATAATATGACGTAGCGAACAGGGCTGAGCCGCCAAAGGCGAAAATCACCGCGTTGGTGTGCAGAGGGCGCAGTCTGCCGAAGTGCAGCCACGGACCGATGTTGAGATCGGGCCAGACCAGCTGCGCGGCAATAATGACGCCCACCAGCATGCCGACGATGCCCCATACTACGGTCATCACGGCAAACTGGCGCACCACCTTGTAATTGTATGTGGATTGCGTCTCCATTGAGGTTTCTCCAAGGTTGCGAACGGGTAATCCGTAAAGTGCGCCGCACCGGCAAGCAAGACGGCAGCCTGCTCATGCGACACACATAAAGCGTGTCAATGGCGCCTAGCGGATCGAAAAGTAGTCACAGGCAGCCGGTTTATTCAATCAGCACACCTTTTGCAGCCGGGCATTTTAAAACAAAGCTCAGCGTTGAACTAGCTGAATCCTTTCTTAAAACTGCTCACCCAAGGCACCTGCCAGACCCTTCGGTGGCGATGGATATTATATTGTCATTCACGGTAACCCCTTGACCTGTATCAACTGCCCCTACCCCTTGCACCGGTAAACGTCATGATTTCCTGCATCCATTACACCATTGCCCTGCACGATCCAGCAGCCCATATTTATCGTGTAACCTGTTTTTTGAACGATGTTTCAGCACCATTTCAGGATTTTCGGCTGCCAAGCTGGATACCCGGCAGCTACATGATCCGGGACTTTTCCCGCCACCTCTCAACCCCGGTCGCGCGCGATGCCAATGGCAAATCACTGGTCGTTACGCCACTGGACAGTCATGGCTGGCGGGTAAGCGGAACTAAGGGCTCATTAAGCTTCAGCTATGAAGTGTTTGCCCACGACCTGTCGGTCCGGGGTGCCTGGCTGGACCGGCAACGCGGCTTTTTCAATGCCAGCAGCCTATGTGTTGAAGCTGTCGGCTCAAGTCACCTGCCACAGCGGCTGTCGCTGCAATCCCCGCAGCAGAATGACGTTGAAGGACACTGGCAAGTTGCTACAACCCTGCCTGCCGTTGAAACCGGTGCGGACGGTTTCGGCCACTACCAGGCCGAAAATTACGATGCCCTGCTGGATCATCCCTTCACGCTGGGCAGGTTCGATACCGTCCGGTTCACGGCAGAAAACGTCGGTTACGAAGTCATCGTTTCCGGCCGGCACCGAGGCGACCTCGAACGGCTGGCCTGTGACCTGCGCACGATCTGCGGCTGGCAAATCCGCTTTTTCGGTACCCCGGCCCCCTTCTCGCGCTACCAGTTCCAGCTCCAGCTGGGCGAAAACCTGTACGGCGGACTGGAGCACCGCGACTCCACGGCCCTGATGGCCAGCCGGCACGACTTGCCCGTCGCTGGCGACCCGGCCATCAGCGACGGCTACCTGTCACTGCTGGGTCTGTGCAGCCACGAGCACTTCCACGCCTGGAACGTCAAGCGCATCAAGCCGGCGGCCTTCACGCCCTACCGTCTCGACCAGCCCAACCATACCCGCCTGCTGTGGGCATTCGAAGGCATCACCTCGTACTACGACGACCTGACACTGGTCCGCAGCGGCCTGATCACGCCCGAACGCTATCTCGGCCTGCTGGCAAAAAGCATGACCCGGGTCCGCCGCAGCAGCGGCCGCCTCAAGCAGACCCTGTCCGACTCCAGCTTTGACGCCTGGACCAAGTTCTACAAACAGGACGAAAACAGCCCCAACGCCATCGTCAGCTACTACCAGAAAGGCGCATTGGCCGCACTGGCACTCGACCTGACCATTCGTCAGCGCAGCTCCGGCCGGCAGTCTCTCGACGATGTCATGCGGCAGCTGTGGCATGACTGGCAGCAAACCGGCGAAGGCGTGGCCGAAACAGGATGGGAAAGCACTGCATCGCGTACAACCGGACAGGACCTGGCAGGCTTTTTCGACCAGGCCATCCGCAGTACGCAAGACCTCCCGCTCGATGAACTGCTGGCACAGGCCGGCGTCCGGACAGACTGGCGCGCAGCCATGTCCTCGACCGACGAAGGCGGCCTGCCACCACCACCGTCCGCCTCCGGCCCCCGCCCCAGACTCGGCGCCCGTACCCGCAGCGAACAAGGCTGGCTGGTGGTGACACACGTACTGGACCACAGCCTGGCCCGCCTGGCCGGAATGGCCGCCGGCGACCTGCTGCTGGCGCTGGACGGATTGCGGCTGCGGGATCCGGACAAGGCATTCAGCCGTTACCAGGCTGGCGATGCCGTCACGTTTACCGTCATGCGTGACGATGAACTCTTGACCCTGCACGCCACCATTCCCGCCGCGGACACGGATACCTGCTGGCTGGACATGAGCGGCCAGCAGCAGCTCTGGTGCGCACCGGAATAATCCGCCCGGCCGGGTCATGCCTTCTCATGCGCAACGGGCATGACCCGCTCCATCACCAGAGCGTACCCTCTCCCCGGGCCCTGCCAGCCGCATCCGGTAGACGTACCGTCCGGACATGACGATTGGCAGCAGGCTTGCCTCGCCAGCGGCCAGGCTGGTTCACCGGCTTGACCGGGTGATTTTCCGCCCATGAAAAATGCCCTGCTGCCTGCCGGATTTCGCCGGCAGACAGCAGGGCATCAGACTGATGCAGCCGCCGCAGTTATTCGGTCTGCGGGTCGAACTGCTTGTCCTTGATGAACAGCGCCGGGATGACGCCGCAAATGAAGTAGGCCACGCCCATCACCAGGAAGCCCAGGCCGATCGAACCGGCCGATGCCAGGAAGCCGATGGCAGCCGGTGCAATCGCCGCACCGATACGGCCGATGTTGTAGGCACCACCGACAGCCGTACCGCGGAATTTGGCTTCAAAGCTCTCGGTCATGTAGGTCGCGTTCACACCGTACGGAATGCCGTACAGGAAGCCGAACACCACCAGCATCCACAGGATGTGTTCCGGGCTGTGATAAAGCACGATCACCGGCAGGAAGATGGCGGTACCCAGTGCACCGAAGGCAAACACCGCACGACGGCCGAACCAGTCCGCAGCCACCCCGGCCAGCACCTTGCCCAGGATCATGGCGGTATAGGTGCCGACCAGATACGACGTCATCGACTTGAAGTTCATGCCCATTTCGGTTTCCAGATAGGTCGGCATCCAGTTGTTGACACCGTAGTAGCCGAACTGCAGGAAGCCGGCAGTCAGCGACCAGAACAGGAACATGCTGCGGGCACGCTTGTCACCAAAGATCATCTGGTAAGCGCTTTCCTTCTTCTCGGTGGCCACCTGCCGGACACCGGCCTTGCGGGCGGCATCACGTTCGGCCTTGGCCTGCACCCACGCGGCGGGTTCCGGCACCAGCGGCTTCATCAGCACGGCCAGCACCACCGGGATGATGGCGATGAAGAACAGGTAGCGCCAGCCGTACTCCGGCAGGATCCAGCTGGCCAGCAGCGTGGCCACGATGTAGCCGACCGACCAGCCGGCCTGCAACGTGCCCAGTACCGTGGTGCGGTAGCGGGTCGGCACGTATTCGGCCATCAGCGTGTTGCACGCCACGTAAAGCGCGCCCAGCCCCAGCGAGGCAACAAAACGGGCAATGGCAAACTGCCAGTAGTTGTGCGTCAGGCCCAGCGCAGCGGTGCCGACCGAAAACAGCACGATAGTCCAGACCACCGTTTGCACCCGGCCAAAGCGGTCACAGGCCCAGCCACCGTAGATGCCGCCGATGGCCATGCCGGCCAGGGTAAAGCTGCCCAGACTGCCAGCCTCGACATTGCTGAGGCCGAATTCGCTTTTAAGGCTGCTGAGGCTGTAGGAAAGCAGCATCAGGTCGGCGCCGTCGATCAGCAGACCGAGAAAGCAGAACAGGAACACCAGGATCCAGATCTTGCTGCCCGGATTGCCGGAGTCATTCTTGGCAAGAGTATGCATAACCAGTACCTATCAGTAAGCAGGCGGCCGCAGCAACGCTGTTGTCATTCCGGCAGCCCGCACCCTTTTCTGCCGCAGCAGAAAAGACATGTCATTCAAGCAGGGATGGATGCAGCGTTTACGCTCAGGCCTGTGCTTCGCGGATCATGTTGCGTGCAATCACGATCTGCTGGATCTGCGTGGTGCCTTCGTAGATGCGGAACAGGCGCACGTCGCGGTAGAAGCGTTCGATCGCGTATTCGCTCACATAGCCGGCCCCGCCGTGGATCTGCACGCCACGGTCAGCCACACGCCCACACATTTCGGTGGCAAACATCTTGGCGCACGAGGCTTCGGTACTGACATTGCGGCCTTCGTCACGCTTTCTGGCTGCATCCAGCACCATGCAGCGCGCGGCGTAGATTTCGGCCTTGCTGTCAGCCAGCATTGCCTGGATCAGCTGGAAGTCGGCAATCGGTTTGCCGAACTGCTTGCGCTCCATCGCGTATTGCAGCGAATCAGCCAGCATGCGCTCGGCCGCGCCGACGCTTAGGGCGGCAATGTGCAGGCGGCCCTTGTCCAGCACCTTCATCGCGGTCTTGAAACCAACACCCTCCACGCCGCCGATCAGCTGGCTGGCCGGCACGCGCACGTTGTCGAAGATCACGTCGCTGGTATGGGCGCCCTTCTGGCCCATCTTGTGGTCGCACTTGCCCAGCGACACGCCCGGGGTATTGCGCTCGACGATAAAGGCGCTGATGCCGCCGGCACCCTTGATCTCGGGGTTGGTGCGCGCCATCACGGTGTAGATGCTGGCGTGCGGCGCATTGGTGATGAAGCGCTTGGTGCCGTTGATGACGTAAAAATCACCGTCGCGTACGGCGGTGGTTTTCAGAGAGGCTGCGTCGGAGCCGGCATCCGGCTCGGTCAGGCAGAACGAGCTGAGGAGCTCGCCGCTGGCAAGCTGCGGCAGGTACTGGTCTTTTTGCTCCGGCGTGCCGTCGAGCAGGATGCCGATGGAACCGATGCCGTTGTTGGTGCCGATGTAGGACCGGAAAGCCGGTGAGGTGCGGCCCAGCTCGAAGGCGATGTTGACTTCCTCCTCCATGGTCACGCCCAGGCCACCGTACTCCTCGGGGATGGTCAGGCCGAACAGGCCCATGTCCTTCATCTGCTCGACGATGTCGGCCGGCATGGTATCGGTGTCGGCAACTTCGTTTTCGCGCGGGATCAGTTCCTTGTTGACGAACTGATGGATGGAATCCAGCAGGATTTGCAGGGTTTCGGGGTCTCGGATCATTTTTTTCTCCTCTATGGTCCGTATGCAGAACGGGCTGACTTCTGGTAGCACCGCTCTCCCCGAAACACGGGTCAGCGGGTGGCGGTGCCGATGTTTTGCACCATGTTGATCAGTCGGGGCCCGATGTCGTCCTCGAGCTTTTCCCGTGACAGCTGAAAACTGGGGCCGCCGCAGTTGAACGCCAGCACGCCGTACTGCTGGTGCAGCAGCGGCACGGCGACCGAATTGACATCCCGGTGCCATTCACCGATCGACAGGCAGTAGCCGTAGTCGGCGTAATCGCGGAAGGCGCGCTCCAGCCCCTTGCGGATCGCCGGCCATTCCTCGGGATGACGGGTACGGATGTGCCCCAGCAAAAATTCCCGTTCTTCTTCCGGCATGGCAGCCAGACACGCCCGGCCGACCGAACTCTGGTGCAGCGACAGGCTGCTGCCGATCTGGCGGCGCATGGTCATGTTTCCCTGCCCCTGCACCACATCGAGGTAAACCATGTGCAGCCGGTCACGGCTGGCCATGGCCACTGCGGCCTGTGCGTAATTGGCCAGTTCTTCCATCTGCGCATGCGCCACGGCCCGGATCGACAGGTTGCTCAGCATGGCGTAACCGATCCGCAGCACGCCCACGTCCAGCTGGTACTTGCCGGAGAGCACGTCCTGCCGCAGGTATCCCAGGCGCATCAGGGTATGCGTCAGCCGGGTGACCGTGGGCTTGGGCAGACCGGTCTTTCTGGCCAGGTCCTGGTTGCCCAGTACGTTTTCCCGCGGGGTGAAACAGCGCAGCAACTCCAGTCCGCGCGCCAGCGCCGTGACGAATTGCCGGTCCTTCTCTTCTTCCTGCACGGACCCCAGCGGGTCCACAACCATCTTGTCGCTCTCTGACAGGCTTCCGGCCTGCCTCGCGCCATCTTGCGATCCATTACCCACAAATTCTGAAGCCATCGTAAATCCCTCTTGACATAAATGCAACAAAACAAAACAGTATTTCGCATAGCGAAATTTACATGCAAAACAGATAAAAAACAACCTTCAAAAAATTACCCATTAAAAACAGTAATTTTTCTGCAACCCATATCGAATACGTCTATGCGCTTTACAGGAAAAGTCTGCGTCACTTATGATTTAGGCATTGTGCGAAATAATATTCCGCATAGCGAAACAATTATTGGCGACTATTTTGAGGAGCTGTCCAATGACCCTCCAGAACGAGGCCGTAGTCAGTCTGACCGTGCAGGAAGATGGCGTAGCAGTCGTACGCATCCATCGCCCCGAAGCCAAAAACGCACTCAACACCGAAGTCCGCCAGCGGCTGGCCGACACGTTTCGCGAGCTGGCCAGCCGGCCTGAGGTACGCGCCATCGTGCTGACCGGAGGAGAACAGTTCTTCGTCGCCGGTGCAGACATCCGCGAATTCGCCGATGCCTCGCCGATCGAGATGTACCAGCGCCATACCGAATACCTGTGGGAAGCCATCGGCCGCTGCCCCAAACCGGTGATCGCTGCGGTCAACGGCTTTGCCCTGGGCGGCGGCTGCGAGCTGGCAATGCACTGCGACATCATCGTCGCCGGCGCATCGGCGCGCTTCGCCCAGCCCGAGGTCAAGCTCGGCCTGATGCCCGGCGCCGGCGGCACCCAGCGCCTCGTGCGCGCCGTGGGCAAATTCCAGGCCATGCGCATCGCACTGACCGGCTGCATGGTCAAGGCACCCGAGGCGCTGGCCATCGGCATGGTCAGCGAAGTGGTCGAAGACGCACAGACACTGCCGCGCGCCCTGGCGCTGGCTGCCGAAATCGCCGCCCTGCCGCCGCTCGCGGTAGCCCAGATCAAGGAAGTGATGCTGGCCGGAGCCGACCTGCCGCTGGACAGCGCGCTGGCACTCGAGCGCAAGGCATTCCAGCTGCTGTTTGATTCAGCCGACCAGAAAGAAGGCGCCGCTGCCTTCTTTGAAAAACGCAAACCCGACTACCGCGGAGCATGAACATGACCCCGACCCTCAACATCCTCGGTCTGGTCGGCACCGGCGTCATGGGCAGCGGCATCGCCCAGATCGCCGCCCAGGCCGGTCTGACCGTACGCCTCTTTGACGCCCGCGACGGTGCGGCCCGAAGCGCCCGGACCAGCCTGGCCGCCACGTTCGACAAACTGGTTGCCAAGGGCAAGATCGAAGCGGTTGCCGCAGCGGCGGCCCTTGAGCGCCTGCAGGTTGCCGACACGCTGGAAGCGCTGGCCGATTGCGACGTGGTGGTCGAAGCCATCATCGAACGGCTGGACGCCAAACAGGAACTGCTGACCCGGCTGGAAGCCATTGTCTCGCCGGACTGCATCCTCGCCACCAACACTTCGTCGCTGTCGGTGACGGCCATTGCCCGTGCCTGCCAGACGCCGGAACGGGTTGCCGGTTTCCACTTCTTCAATCCGGTGCCGCTGATGAAGGTGGTCGAAGTCATCGACGGCCTCGCCACCGACCCGGCCGTAGGTGATGCGCTGCTGGCACTGGCCGAACGCATGGGCCACCGCGGCGTACGCGCCAAGGACACGCCGGGATTCATCGTCAACCACCTGGGACGCGCCTACGGCACCGAAGCGCTGAAAATCCACGACGAAGGCGTCGCACCACGCGGCGACATCGACCGCATCCTGCGCGAGGGCGCCGGTTTCCGCATGGGACCGCTCGAGCTGTTCGACCTGACCGGGCTCGACGTTTCGCACCCGGTGATGGAGTCGATCTACACCCAGTTCTATCACGACCCGCGCTATCGCCCGTCGGCGCTGACCCGGCTGATGCTTGAAGGCGGACGGGTCGGCCGCAAGGCCGGACAGGGCTTTTACCGCTACGCCCACGGCCAGATGATCGATCCGCCGGTCCCGCAGCTGGTCCCGGCCGTTGATGGCTGGCCGCCGGTGTGGATCGGCACGGAATCCGCCGCCGACGCCGAACGCCTGCGCACGCTGGTGGCCTCACTGGGCGCCACGGTGGAAAGCGGCGATACGCCCTCGCCGGCTGCCCTGTGCCTGCTGGCTCCCTACGGCCGCGACGCCACCGGCGCCGCCCTGCTCTGGCAGACCAACCCGGCCCGGACCGTATGCATCGACCTGCTGACCGACCTGCGCCGCCATCGCACGCTGATGCTGACGCCGGCTACCGGCGCCGGCATGCGCGACGCCGCCCACGCCCTCCTGGCCAGCGACGGTGTCGGCGTCACCGTGATCCGCGACAGCGTCGGCTTTGTCGCCCAGCGCACGCTGGCGGCCATCGTCAACCTCGCCTGCGAGATTGCCCAGCAAGGCATTGCCGGTGTCGATGACATCGACGAAGCCGTGCGCCTGGGGCTGGGCTATCCGCAAGGTCCGCTGGCCTGGGGCGACAAGCTCGGCGCCCCCCTGCTGTTGCAGATACTGGAGCGCATGCATGCCATTACCGGCGACCCGCGCTACCGCCCCTGCCCGTGGCTGCGCCGCCGCGCCGTACTCGGCCTGTCGCTGCGCCACACCGAACCTGCTGTCGTGCGCTGAGTCGCGCCGCTTTCACCCGTAACCTGTTACCAAGGACTCCGACCATGCTTGATGCTTACCTCTACGCCGGCCTGCGCACCCCGTTCGGACGCCACGGCGGCGCCCTGGCGCCGGTCCGCCCGGACGACCTCGCTGCCGGCGTGCTGCGCGAACTCCTGGCACGTCACGGCATTCCGGGCGGGGAAGTGGAAGACCTGATCCTCGGCAACACCAACCAGGCGGGTGAAGACAGCCGCAACATCGCCCGCCACGTGGTGCTGCTGGCCGGCCTGCCGGTCAGCGTGCCGGGGCAGACCGTCAACCGCCTGTGCGCCAGCGGTCTTGCAGCCGTCATCGACGCCGCCCGCGCCGTCAGCTGCAACGAGGGCAGCCTGTACGCCGCCGGCGGGGTGGAAAGCATGTCGCGCGCACCATTCGTGCTGGCCAAGCCGGAAAAAGCCTACACCCGCGACTTCACCATGTACGACAGCACCATCGGTGCCCGTTTCCCCAACCCGAAGATCATCGCCCAGTACGGCAATGACACCATGCCCGAGACTGCCAACAACGTCGCGCACGTCTACGGCATTTCCCGCGAAGACGCCGACACCTTCGCCGCCGCCTCGCAGGCACGTTACGAAGCCGCACGCCAGGCGGGCTTCTTTGCCGACGAAATCGTCGAAGTCAGCGTGCCCACTGGCCGCAAGACGCCACCGCGCCTTGTCACCACCGACGAACACCCGCGCCCCGAATCCGACTTTGCCGCGCTGTCGCGCCTGCGTCCGCTGTTTGAAGGCGGCGTGGTCACTGCCGGCAACGCCTCGGGCGTCAACGACGGTGCCGCCATCCTGCTGGTCGGTGACCGCAGCGTCGAACAGCGCTTCGGCCTCAAGCCGATGGCACGCGTGCTGTCGGCCGCTGCCGCCGGGGTCGAGCCGCGCATCATGGGCGTAGGCCCGGTCGAGGCCGTCAACAAGGCGCTGGCACGTGCCGGCCTGACGCTGGCCGACATGGACATCATCGAAATCAACGAAGCCTTTGCCTCGCAGGTACTGGGCTGCCTCAAGGGACTGGGCGTGGCGTTTGACGATCCGCGCGTCAACCCCAACGGTGGCGCCATCGCACTGGGCCACCCGCTGGGCGCTTCCGGTGCCCGCCTCGCGCTGACCGTGGCGCGCGAACTGCAACGCCGCCAGCAGCGCTATGCCGTCATCAGCCTGTGCATCGGCGTCGGCCAGGGGCTGGCGATGGTGATCGAACGCGTATAAACCGCGATACCGCCCGGATATCACATCATGAAGCCAAACCCACCGAGAAGCGGGTTGCTGACAAAGGGGAAAGACATGGGAGCATTGAGCGGATTCAGGGTCCTGGACCTGAGCCGGGTACTGGCCGGACCGTGGTGCGGCCAGATACTCGCCGACCTCGGAGCGGATGTCATCAAGGTCGAGCGGCCGGGCAGCGGGGACGACACCCGCGGCTGGGGCCCGCCGTGGATGAAGGACACTGACGGCCAGCCGACGCGCGAGGCGGCGTACTACCAGTCGGCCAACCGCGGCAAGCGTTCGGTGGCCATCAACCTGGCCACCGAAGAAGGCCAGGCGCTGGTGCGTGCGCTGGCAGCCAACAGCGACGTGCTGATCGAAAACTACAAGGCCAACTCGCTGGGCAAGTACGGGCTCGACTACGCCTCGCTGTCGAAGCTCAACCCGCGGCTGGTGTACTGCTCGATCACCGGCTTTGGCCAGACCGGCCCGCGTGCGGCCGAGCCGGGCTACGACTTCATCATCCAGGGCCTCGGCGGGCTGATGAGCATTACCGGCGAGCGCGACGACCTGCCCGGCGGCGGGCCGCAGAAAACCGGTGTTGCCTTTGCCGACCTGATGACCGGCCTCTACGCCGCCATCGCCATCCAGGCCGCGCTGCTGAGCCGCGAAAAAACCGGGCTGGGCCAGCATGTCGACCTGGCACTGCTGGACGTGCAGGTGGCAACGCTGGCCAACCAGACCATGAACTACCTCGCGTCAGGCAAGGTGCCGGGCCGCTACGGCAATGCCCACGCCAACATCGTGCCCTACCAGGTGTTCCGCGCCGCCGACCGTGACTTCATCATCGCCTGCGGCAACGACAGCCAGTTTGTTGCCCTGTGCGACAGCATCGGCCTGCCCGACCTGCCGAAAGATCCGCGCTTCACCCGCAACGCCGACCGCATCATCCACCGCGAAGAAATCGTCGCCATCCTGTCGCAACATTTCCTGACCGACAGCGCCGACGAATGGGTGCGCCGCATCCACGCCGTGAAAGTGCCGGTAGGCGCGATCAACAACATCGAGCAGGCACTGGCCGAGCCGCAGATCGCTGCACGCGAGATGCTGGTCAACATTCCGCACCCGCTCAATCCGGCGTTCCGCATGGTCGGCAGCCCGATCAAGCTGTCGGGCACGCCGGTCGAATACCGCCGGCCGGCACCTATGCTGGGACAGGACACCGACGACGTGCTGGCAGGCCAGCTGGGACTGAGCGACGCGCAGCTGGCCGAACTCAAGGCCGGCGGCATCATCGAGCAACGCCCCGGTTGCTGACCGGCTGTGCCAGGACACGCCAGCCCTCACGGGCTGGCTTTTTTGTGCCCGTACAGGCATGGGTACAGCCCGTGCGCCTCATGCCCCCTGCGGCGCCAGCGCCGGAGCACACGGCAGGATGCCTGTACGCTGCCGGCGGAGTGGAAAGCAAAGCGGCCCCTGCCGGCAGGCAGGGACCGCTGCAAAGGGCCGCATGGGCCGGTCACGGCAGTGGGGCGCGCCTAGATCACCAGGACCGCCATGGCATTGACCAGCACCAGCGCCAGCAGCGACACCCAGTAGAACGGGATCAGCGTCCTGACCGTGCTTTCCAGCGAGCCACCGCCGACCTCGGGCGCCACGAAGAGGTTAAGGCCAAAGGGCGGCGTATACATGCCGATGGCGCCGTTGACCCCGAGGATCACCCCGATGGCCACCGGCGAAATCCCGTACTGCATGCCTGCCGCCACCAGCAGCGGGCCCACGATGACGCCCAGCGACGTGGCATCGAGGAACATGCCGCCCACGAGGAACACCAGGTTGGCCACCAGCAGGAACGTCCATTTCGATTCAAATCCGCCAAACCACTGGTCCAGCCCGGCCGCCACGCCGCTGGCGGTGATCAGCCAGCTCAGCGCCGCTGCGGCCGACAGGATGATCATCACCTTGGCCGTGGTCAGCGCGCCGTCACGGAACACCCGGACCAGCTTGCTGCGGTCCAGCTCGTGATAGAGAAAGGCATCCAGCAGCAGCACGTAGGCAATCACCGTCACGCCGGCTTCGGTCGGGGTGGTCACGCCGGACGACACGCCACCGATGACCAGCAACGGAATCAGCAGGCTGGGCAATGCGTCGCGCAGCACCCGCACGAACTCGGCCCGCACCGGGCGCGGCAATACCGGAAAATCACGCATGCGGGCATAGATGATGGCGCAAACGGCAAACACGCCGGCAAACAGCAGGCCGGCCAGAAGGCTCCAGTAAAACAGCTGGGCGATCGAGGTGCCGGTCACCACGCCGAACACGATCAGGAAAATGCTGGGCGGAATCACGATGCCGAGGCCACCGCAGCTCAACAGCAATCCCAGCATGAAATTGCGGCTGTAGCCCGCGTCGACGAGACTTTTGCCGGAGAGCTTGCCCACGGTCAGCACCGTCGCCGGTGCCGAACCGCTGATCGAGGAAAAGAACGTGCAGCCTCCGACGACGGCCAGTGCCAGCCCGCCACGGATGTGGCCGAACACCAGCGTCGCCAGCTTCATGATGCGGGCGGCCACGCCGGTCTGTACCATCAGTTCGCCCCCCAGCACAAACAGCGGAATCGCCATCAGCGGGAACGAATCCAGCCCGGCAAACGCCCGCTGGATGATCACCAGGTCCGGAATGCTGGGGTCCAGCAGCGTCGAACTCAGTACGGCAGCCAGCAGCACCAGGAAAACCGGCAGGCCGATGGCCACGCCAAACAACAAGACCAGTGCGGGCAGCATTCAGACCTCCTTGGCAAGCAACAGGGCCCGCCCGGCAAAACACACCGCCATCAGCGCAAACGCCAGCAGGAACACGCTGTAGATCAGCACCGTCGGCAGCGCCAGCGTCGGCGTCACCTGCTCGAACGGCGCAATCAGCAACAGGAAACGCACCGACACCACTGCCAGCCAGGCACACAGCCCGGCGGCGACCAGCTGGCTCAGGCGTTGCAGCCAGAGCCGGCCTTCGGTCAGTACCGAGATGGTGATGTGGCCGCCGCGCTGGGCCAGCACCACGCTGCCCAGCATCACCATCCACATCACCGCATAGCGGGCAAATTCGTTGGCCCACAGCAAGGCGTGGCCAAACAGCGCCCGCAGGACGATTTCCACCAGCAGGACCAGGCAGGCCAGCGCCAGCAGCACGGCGCACACCTGCTCCAGCCAGTGGCACAGGCGGTCAAGCCAGCCATCCAAGCATTCAAGGGCATGGCGCATGATCATTTCCCTCCCTGTGCGGCGAGGTCGGCCAGCGAGGCGTCAAAGATGCCCGCACCGATGGCGTTGCGGAACTGCGGATAGATCGCGCGCATGTCGTTGCGCATCCGGGCCAGCAGGGCCGGATTGTCGATCTGCCGCACCTTGCCGCTGGCCATGATGGTCTCGAGGTAAGTCGACTCTTCTTCGCGGGCGATGCGCCGCTGTTCCAGCGCCGCATCCCGTGCCGCCTGCATCAGCAGGGCCTGCATGGCTGGCGGCTGCTGCCTGAGCCAGTGCTGCGAAAACAGGAACACATAGCCCAGGTAGCCGTGGCGGCTCAGCCAGATTTCGTTCTGCACCTCGTGCAAGCGCATCTTGGCGATGCTGACGATCGGGTTTTCCTGGCAATTGACCATGCCCTGCTGCAAGGCGATATAGGTTTCGGCAAACGACACCGTCACCGGCAGGCCGCCCACGGCCCGGAACTGGGCCGCCAGGATCGGGCTTTCCATCACCCGCACATGCGCGCCCTTCAGGCCGGACGGGCGGCTGAGCACGTTCTGGCAGGTCATCTGCTTGAAGCCGGATTCCCAGAATGAGGCGCCGACAAGACCGCGGGCCGGCAGGGTGGTCAGAAGGCGTGCGCCGGCCGGGCCGTCCATGAAGCGGTCGGCACTCGCCTCGCTGGCAAACAGGAAAGGCAGGTCGAGCATCTGCAAGGCCGGCGCCAGGTTGCTGAGCTTGGCCGACGGAATGGGCGCAGCCTGGACCGCGCCGATCTGCAACTGCTGGACGACCTCGAGATCGTCTCCGAGCGAATTGGCAGCAAACACCTCCACCCGGTACTGCCCCTGGCTGCGGGCTTCGACCAGTTGCTTGAAAACCATGACACCCTTGTGCAACGCACTGTCGGCCGGCATGTCGTGGTGCATGCGCAGCACCTGACTTGCGGCCGTTGCCGGGGACAGCCACCCCAGGTTCACCAGAAACAGAACCGATAGGAGAATTCGCCTCATGCCAACTCCTGCAAAGCATGGCGGAGTTCAGGACAGGCCCGGACCCCGCTGGATTTTGTTCAAAAAGGGACTGACCAGCGGATCTTCGGCTGCAAACAGGGCTTGCAGGTAAGCGCCGATACGGCCGCTGTCTTCCCGCCGCCACGCCAGCGCCATCGGCGAGGGCGTACGGCCATGCCGCACCTGCTTGATCACCAGCTGGCGCGTCCTGACATATTGTTCGGCGATGCTGCGCGGCAAAAAGCCCACGCCCAGTCCGTGGACATGGGCGGCAATCTTGGCGCGCAGGCTGGGCACCAGTACTTCGTGCTGGCCCGGCAGCAGCCAGGCCGTGCGCTTGGACAAGCGCTCTGACGTATCCTCCACATTCACTGCCGGATACTGGCGCAAGAGATCATTGGTCAACGGCTGCTGGATGCCGGCCAGCGGATGGGCCGGACTCATGACCAGCACCCATTCGATCTGTCCGAGCGGCAGGGTTTCAAAAGCATCCGAAATCGGATGCCAGCCCGGAATGCCGATGGCGAAATGGCCGCTGCCATACACCATCTCGTCCCACACGCCCATGTAGACGGCACGCCGCACCCGGAACGCGGTATGCGAAAAGCTGCGCGACAACGTGGCCAACAGGCGTCCGACTGCCTCGGCGTTGAACAGGAGGTTGTTGATTACCAGGTGAAAGCGCGGCTCCACGCCGTCATTCACCTGCTGCAACTCTTCGGGCAGATGCTGCATCCACTCGAAAATCTGCGTCCCCCGCTCCAAGAGCAGTTCACCTGCCGGAGTCAGCGTGACGGAACGGGTCGTGCGCTCGAACAGTGGCGTACCCATGTTGTCTTCAAGGGCACGGATGCGGTAGCTGATCGCCGCCGGCGTCTTGTTGAGCCGTTCGGCCGCTGCCGAAAAGCTCCCCTGACGCGCCACTTCCATGAAGGTTTTCAGGGCCTCCGGGTCCAGCCGCCGCGCACGATCCGTCGTCATTTATCCCATCCTTTCCAGCAAAGCCATGCCGCACAGGGTATCCATACCAGAGGTATGACCATGACGGGAAAAGTGCGTGAAATCGTTCACTCCGGCCCGACCGCCGGCCATGCGCCGCAACAGCCGCAGCAGGGACGACGAAAAACGCCCGGCCAGTGCATGCAGCAGATAGGCCCGGCTGACCGGCGTGGTCAGCAACGGTCCGTCCAGCAAGGGCGACAGCACCTGCGCCAGCGGTGCCGGCGAACGGCCGTTCAGGGCCAGGACTGCCAGCATGCCGACCAGCATGTCGTCACCCGCGGGCGTGACACCTTCGCCACGCCCCAGCAGGAAGCGCACGGATTCTACAGGGGGACAACGGTCAGACCTTAGAGCCAGCGCAAGTCCCTGCACGTGCTGCCCCAGCAAGCCCGGCGCTCCGGCCAGCAGTGTCGCGGCCGGCAGCCCCAGCCCTGCCGGTTGCAGCTGTGCCTGCAACCAGGCAGACAGGCCGCACGCCCGGGTGCCGGCAACATCGTGATGCGGAAGTTCCATGGACAGGCAGCGTCCGCGGTCCAGCGCCAGCCTGCATCCGCCAAGCTGCAGGATGCAGGCAGAAACAGCACACACAGGTTCGCCGGGCGCAATACACCCGGCGAGCCAGTCGAAATCGTCCTGTCGCAATACCATCCCCATGGGGGACATCCCGCTGCCGCGCCGGTGCAGGGTCAGCAGATCGCCGGATGGCCAGAGCAGGTTGATGGCATGCCGGTACACGCTCAGGCACCGGCCCGGCACTGCGGGAAGTACGCAGTGCCGGTTTGTTGCGATTACGGAGAGTTCAATCATACCGATGCCTCACTACCGGGACCGGCCGTCGCCGGCCCCGGCCTGGAGGGGATTACTCGGCCTTGATGCCGAGTTCGGAAGCCAGCGCTTCCAGAGCCTGTTCAAAGCAGCCCAGCGGAGCACGCACGGTGCCGGCGCCCACCTGACCGATGCCCGGGTCCTTGTGGGCAATGCCGGTGTTGATCAGCGGCGTGATGCCGGTTTCGACCACGCGACGGATGTCCAGACCCACCGGAGCACCCTGGAAATCCCAGGTCGGGATCTGCAGTGCCTGGTTATGGTCGAGATAGATCTCGCACATTTCCTCGCTGACAGCCAGCGCGTCGGCAAAGCCGCCGGCACCCACGAAGCGGGTCACGCCCGGGGCGGCAATCATGGCGGCACCACCGATGCCGAGGCATTCGGTAATGGCGCTGTCGCCGATGTCCGGGTTGGCATCTGCCTGGGTGTAGCCGGTGAAGAACAAGCCGACCGGGGTGTTGACCGGTGCGGTGAACCAGCGGTCGCCCAGACCCGACACGCGAATGCCGAACATGCGGCCGTTGCGGGTCAATGCGGTCACGATCGAACCGGCCTTGATGGTGGCGGCGGCATCCATCACGCACTTGCAGTAGGCCATGGCCACGTTCAGGTAGAACTGGTCGGTGCGGCCGAGGAAGGACACCACTTCCTGCTTGGCGGTTTCGCCGGCATCGGTGGTCATGATGGCCGGAGCCAAGGCCTTCAGCAGCAGGGCCGAAGCAGCGATGTTGCGCTGGTGGAACTCGTCACCCATGGTGATGGCCTGCGCCATCAGGGCGGTCAGGTCGATCCCGTTGTCGATGCCGGCCAGTGCCTTGGCCAGAACCGGGCCGAGGAC
Organism: Laribacter hongkongensis DSM 14985; assembly: GCF_000423285.1. Taxonomy (NCBI): domain Bacteria; kingdom Pseudomonadati; phylum Pseudomonadota; class Betaproteobacteria; order Neisseriales; family Aquaspirillaceae; genus Laribacter; species Laribacter hongkongensis. Next base: position 65,108 of record NZ_AUHR01000005.1, on the reverse strand, counting down.
GTCGCGCATCCACACCAGACGGGTCTGCACTTCGCCTTCGAAAGCGCCAAAGCGCATGACCTTGCCGATGCCTTCGTTCAGGTTGCAGTAGGCCACGTTGCCGTCGGTTTCGTTTTTCACCACCAGCACCGGCATGCTGGCGGAGGTGATGCCGCCCATCGGGCCGACTGCGGAGTTGTGGTGGCACGGCGAGAAGCGGATGGCACCGCTCTCGGCCAGTGCGCGGGCTTCTTCGGCATCCTTGGCCCAGCCTTCGAACAGGCAGGCACCCAGTACCGCACCCTGCATCGGACCGGTCATGTCGGCCCACTCGATCGGCGGGCCGGCGTGCAGGAGGGTCTTGCCTTCACGCAGGGCCGGGATGCAGTCGGCGGCGGTTTTCACGTCCACCCAGCGCGGGCGGGCGGCTTTGATCTTTTCGATAACGGCGGCGTTGGCCTGATTGATATCGCTGTACATGTCTGTGTCTTTCCGGATCTTTAAACCATTTGTGCCAAAAGGCGCTGCAAACGCTCGTTGCCACCGGCAGTCGGCGCCCATTGCAGCTGCACCACGGCGGTGCCGTTCTTGTGCAGGTCTTCGGCAAAACCCCTGAGGCCGATGTTGATCACGCGGGCCGGGCTGTCGAACAGGGCCGGCACGCTGCCTTCGCTGGCCGTACCGGTTTCGAGCAGGCGGTGAGCCAGCAGGATGGCGCTTTGCACGTTGTCGGCCAGCACCACGCCGGCGTCTTCCAGCACTTCCATCTGGGCTTCCAGGTCCTGCGGGTCTTCGCGGGTACCGGTCACGGTGGCGATCACCACCAGCGGGCTCTTGCCGGCGCGGCGGGCTTGCGCCTCGGCCACGGCCCGGGCGATTTCGCCGGCCGGATCGGCATGGGCACCAAAGCCCAGCACCACATCCAGCAGCAGCACGCCGCAGTTTTCGTCGTCGCCGGTGTCCTTGATCATCTGCATGCGCAGGGTCGGATCGATCATCGGGTGCGGACGACCGCGGGTGTACACGTCGTCGCCCAGGTCGATGATGGTGTGGCCGTCATGGCGGAACATGTAGCCTTCCGCGTGTTCATGATCGGTTTCCGCACCCATGGCTTCGGCAAACAGCATGGCGGCTTCGGCAGCCAGCGTGCCGCCCGAATACAGGCCGGAGAGCTTCTTGCCGGCCACGGACGGCAGATCAGCCATTTGCAGCTCGATGTTCGCCAGTTCGGCAGCCATGCGGGCGGCTTCGTCCAGCGTGTAGGCCAGATGCACGTTGCCAACGCGGCGACGGGCCGGCACTTCGCCGAGGAACAGCGCCACCACCGGTTTGCCCAGTGCCTGCATGGCCTCGATGATGCGGGCCTTGACACTGGCAGCCGGCGGCTTGGACACAAAGGCCACGATCTTGCAGGCCGGGTCGGCAGCCATCATTTCCAGTGCGGTCAGGGCCGACAGGCCACCGATGGTTTCCGACAGGTCGCGGCCGCCCAGGCCGATGGCGTGGGTGATGCCGGAACCCAGACGGGCCAGCTGGGTGGTGATTTCCTGGATGCCGGTGCCCGAAGCACCCACCACGCCCACCGGGCCTTTGGCGACCACGTTGGAGAAGGCCAGCGGAGCACCGCTGACGATGGTGGTGCCGCAGTCCGGACCCATCACCAGCAGGCGCTGGTCACGGCCGTACTGCTTGAGCGCCAGTTCCTGCTCGAGGCTGACGTTGTCCGAGAACAGCATCACGTGCTGGCCGGCCTTGAGCGCGGCCATGGCCGGTTCGAAGGCGTAGGCGCCGGCGATCGAGATCAGGGTCAGGTTGGCTTCCGGCAGCATCTGGCAGGCACGGCGCCAGCTGCGCACGGTCGGGAAGCTCAGGCCACCGCTCTTGCGGCTCTGGCTCAAGGCCGTCAGGCCTGCTTCCAGACGTTCGCGCACGCTCGCCACGATTGCTTCGTCAGCGTTGCTGTCGATCACCACGCAGATGTCGTTCGGCGTGGCATCGGCCAGGTCGTCATGCCACATGCCGGTTTCGCGGAACACGTCCTTGTTGGCCGGCGTGCCCATCATGACCGAGACCTTGTTGACGTCGTCGTAATCACTCAGGCTGCGCGACAGCAGCATCAGGCTCACCGAGTCCTGGAAACTGCCTTTGAGGAGAAAGCTGTACAACATGGTTCGCTCCAGTCAGGCGGTGGCAGTCTTGGCCGGCTTGTGTTCCTTCAGGAACATGATGCCCACCAGACCCATCACCAGAAGGCCAGCAGAAAGGTAGAAGCCAGCGGCCAGGCTACCGGTCACGTCGGTGATGGCACCGGCGATGGTCGGGGCCAGGATCGACGAGGACATGCCGACGAAGTTGAACATGCCGAAGGCCGAGCTGTAGGACTCTTTCGGAGCGTTGTCGGCGATGGTGGCAACCAGCACCGGGTCCATGGCGAGCTTGCCGAAGAGGCCGTACACGCACAGGGCCACGATCATCATGTTGACGTCCTGCATCTGCACGATGCTGATCAGGCTGATGATGGCAACCGGAACCATGAACATGATCAGCGGCTTGCGACGACCCAGCTTGTCGGAGATCGAAGCGAACAGCAGGCCGCCCGGGATCGATACCCATGCGATCAGCGAGGAGATGTTGCCGATCTGGCTACCGTCGATGCCGCGCTCGTTCTGCAGGTAGTACGGCAGCCAGGTCACCATCAGGAAGAAGCCGAACAGCGAGCAGAACACCATCAGGTAGGTCACCATCAGGTTGCGGTTCTTCAGAAGGTCCATGAAGGAACCCTTCTTGGTGTCAGCTGCCTGCTGGGCCACCGGCTCGGATTTCTTTTCCTTGACAAGGAACCAGATCAGCAGGGCGATCACCACGGTCGGCACCGACATCACGAAGAACGGCACGCGCCAGTTGTAACCCTGGTCATACACCAGATAGCTCGACACCATCATGCCCAGGGCCAGACCGAAGGCCATGCCGCAGTTGATGATGGCGCTGCCGAAGGTACGGCGTTCCGGCGGAATCTGCTCGGACGACAGGCCGTATTGCGGGCCGTAGTAGGTTGCCTGGCCGGCACCGGTCATCACTCGGGCAAACAGCAGGGCGGTGAACGACTTCATCATGCCGGACACGGCGGTGAACACGCCGAAGAAGATGAAGCCCGGCACCAGCACTTTTTTCTTGCCGATCTTGTCGCCCAGCACGCCGGCGGGCACCTGCAGGAAGGCATACGACAGGAAGAACACCGAGTTGAGCAGGCCCAGCTGGGTTGCGCTCAGACCGTATTCAAGCTGGATGTCCTTCATGATCGGGTTGAGGATGGTACGGTCGGCGTACATGAACACCCAGCCGAGCCAGAACAGGAAAACGGTAATCCACCAGCCAGGGATCCCGCAGCGGCGATCCTCCATGGGGACGGTTTGCAGCATGGCCATGATTGGCTGCTCCTAGTGTGAAAGACGAGGCCATCTTCGCTTCACCCACTAGTGCAAATTTGATATTTATCAAGTTCAAATACGGGGTCAAGCCATGTTTTGAACAAAATGAATCGATTGCTAAAAAATTTTTGAAAATTCCATTATCAAGTCGGATGCGGCCACTGATGACTGTTTTCCGGCCATTGTTTTCTCCGTCCGGCAGACGAAAAAAAGCTGCATGACTAAGGTCATGCAGCGTGTGCCGGCTTTCCGGGCCGGTGAATCTGCCGGAACGCACTCAGGCGTTTGGCAGGGCCCCCAGAAACAACCGGTAGGCCGGGTTGTCGGTTTCGTCGAGGTACGGATAACCCAGCTGGTCCAGCGATTCGTAGAACTTGCCGGCATCGCTGTCCGGCACCTGAAGGCCGACCAGCACCCGGCCGTAGTCGGCACCATGGTTGCGGTAGTGGAACAGGCTGATGTTCCAGTCGGTATGCAGGGTGCTGAGGAATTTCATCAGTGCGCCGGGACGCTCCGGAAACTCGAAGCGCAGCACCCGCTCGTTGCGGGCCGGCGCATGGCCGCCCATCAGGTGCCGTACGTGCAGCTTGGCCAGCTCGTTGTCGGTCAGGTCGATGCCGTGCAAGCCGCTGACGGCCAGCTCTTGCAGGATGCCGGCCATCACGTCGCGCTTTTCGGTCTGCATGCCGACAAAGACATGCGCTTCGCGCGCATCGCCGTAACGGTAGTTGAACTCGGTGATGTTGCGGTTGCCCAGCAGGGCAATGAACTTCTTGAAGCTGCCCGGCTGTTCCGGAATGGTCACGGCCAGGATCGCCTCGCGCCGCTCGCCCAGCTCCGAGCGTTCGGAAACATGGCGCAGGCGGTCGAAATTCATGTTGGCACCGCTGGCAACCGCCACCAGTGTCTGGCCGCCAAGCTGTTCGCGCTCGACGTAGGCCTTGAGACCGGCCAGCGCCAGCGCACCGGCCGGCTCGAGAATGCTGCGGGTATCTTCGAACACGTCCTTGATGGCGGCGCAGATGGCGTCGGTATCGACCAAGATGACTTCGTCCAGCAGCTCGCGGCACAGGCGGAAGGTTTCTTCACCGACCAGCTTGACCGCCGTACCGTCGGAAAACAGGCCGACGTCCTTGAGTTCGACCCGCTGGCCGGCAGCGATGGAACGCGCCATGGCGTCCGAGTCGGCAGTCTGCACGCCGATCACGCGGACCTGCGGCTTGAGGCGCTTGATGTAGGCAGCTACCCCGGCGGCCAGCCCGCCGCCGCCGATGGCCACGAACACGGCATGGATCGGCCGCGTGTGCTGGCGCAGGATTTCCATGCCGATGGTGCCCTGGCCGGCGATCACGTCCGGATCGTCAAACGGCGGAATGTAAGTGGCACCGGTGGTTTCGGTCAGTTTGACCGCATGCAGATAGGCGTCGCTGAACGAGTCGCCGTGCAGCACGACCCGGGCACCGCGTGAGGCCACGGCGTTGATCTTGATGGCCGGCGTGGTCGAGGGCATGACAATGGTGGCTTCGCAACCCAGCCGCTGGGCCGACAACGCCACGCCTTGTGCATGGTTGCCGGCGCTGGCGGTAATCACGCCCTGGCGCAGCTCATCGGGCGACAGGCGCGCCATCTTGTTGTAGGCCCCGCGGATCTTGAACGAAAACACCGGTTGCAGGTCTTCACGCTTGAGCAACACGGTGTTTTGCAGGCGCCCGGTCAGGTTGGGCATGGGGTCCAGCGGGGTTTCGACGGCGACATCGTATACGCTTGCCGTCAGGATGCGTTCCAGGTAGTCAGTAGCCATGATTCAGTATCTGATAATGCAAATTCGGTATGACGCAGGGTAACTGAAACTTTTGTATTCGTGTGCGAAAAACCATTACGCATCACGGGTTTCGCAAACAAACATCCTCACGGCGCGCTGGGTATAATCCCCCGCATTTCCTGTCCCGTAACACCGAATTTCATCCATGAAGAAACTGATCGCAGCCTCCCTGTCCACCGCCCTGCTGTTCACGTCGAGCTGGGCCCTCGCCGAGGGAACGGCCGGCTTTGTGCCGCCGGCACCGGACATTGCCGGCAAGGCCTATATCGTCAACGATTTCTACAGCGGCCAGACCCTCGCGTCCCGCGATCCGAATACCCGCATCGAACCGGCCAGCCTGACCAAGCTGATGACGGCCTACCTGACCTTCAAGGCAATCAAGGAAGGCCGCCTCAAGGGCGAGCAGATGCTGCAACCGTCCGAAAAGGCCTGGCGCACCGAAGGTTCGCGCATGTTCCTCGACCTGCGCACCCCGGTATCGGTCAACGACCTGATGCGCGGCATGATCGTGCAGTCGGGCAACGATGCCTGCGTGACACTGGCCGAAGCCATTGGCGGCAGCGAAGAAGTGTTCGCACAGATGATGAACCGGGAAGCCAAGCGTCTGGGCATGACCGGTTCCAACTTCACCAACTCGACCGGCCTGCCGGACCCGAACCTGTACATGACCGTGCGCGACCTCGGCATCCTGTCGGGCGCACTGATCCACGATTACCCCGAGTTCTATCCCATCTACTCGATGAAGGAATTCACCTACAACAAGATCAAGCAGCCCAACCGCAACCTGCTGCTGTACCGTGACCCGTCGGTCGACGGCCTCAAGACCGGGCACACTGCCAGCGCCGGCTTCAACCTAGTGTCGAGCGCCAAGCGCGACGACCGCCGGGTGATTTCGGTGGTGGTCGGCACCACCAGCCCGGAAGCGCGTGCGGTCGAAAGCTCCAAGCTCCTCAACTACGGCTTGCAGTTTTTCGATACGCCCCGACTTTACCAGGCCAACCAGAGTGTTTCGACGCTGCGCGTCTACAAGGGCGACGCCAACGACGTGAACGTCGGCTTTGCCGATGATGTCTATGTCACTGTGCCCAAGGGTGCCGCCAGCCGCATCAAGGTCAGCATGACCAGCACGCAGCCGCTGATCGCCCCGGTGAAGCAGGGACAGGCTGTCGGCAAGCTGACGCTGACACTGGACGGCAAGGTGATTACCGAACGTCCGGTCGTCGCGCTCAAGACGGTTGACGAAGGCGGCTTCTTCTCGCGCCTGATCGACACCATCAAGCTCTGGTTTGCCTGACACCGCCCTGCCGGCCCGTTGATCCGACCTGACGGGATGGCCCTGCCATCCCGTACTGCTCATAAAGGACTCCGTCATCATGGCTGACCTGCCTGCCAATACCGAAGACACGCTGCTCGAGTTTCCATGCCGCTTTCCGCTCAAGGTCATGGGTGACCGCCACGACGATTTCGTGCCGACCGTGGTCGACATCGTCCGGATCCACGCTCCGGACTTCGATGCCGAGCTGGACCTGGTCATGCGCGAAAGCTCCAGCGGCAAGTACCAGTCGCTGACCATGACCGTCAACGCCGCCTCCAAGGCGCAACTGGACCGGATTTACCAGGACCTGACTGGTCATCCGCTGGTCAAGGTCGTACTCTAGGCGGCCATCTGGCCGGCGCGCTCCAGCGGAGCGCGTTCGGGCATGTCCGGACACTACTCATCATGCATATCCGACACCTGGGGCTCGTTGACTACGAACCCACCTGGCACGCCATGCAGGCGTTCACCGAAACGCGCACCGGCGAAACGCCCGACGAACTGTGGATCGTCGAGCATCCGCCGGTCTATACACTGGGTCTGGCCGGCAAGCCCGAGCACCTGTTGCAGCAGACCGCCATCCCGCTGGTCAAGACCGACCGCGGCGGCCAGATCACCTACCACGGCCCGGGCCAGCTGGTGGTCTACCTGCTGATGGACCTGCGCCGCCGCGACTATGGCGTGCGCGACATGGTGCGCCGGATCGAGCAGGCCATCATCGACACGCTGGCAGACTACGGCATCGAAGCCCGTGGCGATGTCAACGCTCCCGGCGTCTACGTCGGCGCCCGCAAGATCGCCTCACTGGGTCTGCGCATCAAGAACCACGCCACCTATCACGGCCTGTCCCTCAACGTCAGCATGGACCTGGCCCCGTTTGGCTGGATCAACCCGTGCGGCTACGCTGGACTGGAAGTCACCCGGATGACCGACCTCGGTGTCGAGGCCACGCTGGCCCAGGTGGCCGAACGACTGATCCCGCACCTTGAAACGCGGCTTGCCCGCCCGCAACACGAGACCGAAGCATGAAGCAAGACAACCAGACCGGCATCAAGCACAAAGGTGAAGCCAAGACCGCACGCATCCCCATCAAGGTCGTGCCGCTGGAAGAAAAACTGCGCAAGCCGGAATGGATCCGGGCCAAGCTGCCCACCGGCCAGCGCTTTTTCGAGATCAAGGAAATCCTGCGCAACCAGAAGCTGCACACCGTCTGCGAAGAAGCCAGCTGCCCGAACATCGGCGAATGCTTCAGCCACGGCACGGCCACCTTCATGATCATGGGCGACATCTGCACCCGCCGCTGCCCGTTCTGCGACGTCGGCCACGGCCGCCCCAACCCGCTGGACCCGAACGAGCCGCAGCACCTGGCCGAATCAGTGGCCGCCATGCGGCTCAAGTACGTGGTGATCACCTCGGTCGACCGTGACGACCTGCGCGACGGCGGTGCCCAGCATTTTGCCGACTGCATCCAGGCCATCCGTGCCAGCTCGCCCGCCACCCGCATCGAAGTGCTGGTACCGGACTTCCGCGGCCGGCTGGAACTGGCACTCGACATCCTCTCGGCCACGCCGCCGGACGTGATGAACCACAACCTCGAAACCGCTCCGCGCCTCTACAAACAGGCCCGCCCCGGTGCCGACTATGCCCACTCCCTGCAACTGCTCAAGGACTACAAGACCCGCAACCCGGATGTCACCACCAAGTCCGGCATCATGGTCGGCCTTGGCGAAACCGACGAAGAAGTGCTGGAAGTACTGGCTGACCTGCGTGCCCACGACGTGGACATGCTGACCATCGGCCAGTACCTGCAACCGTCCAACGGCCACCTGCCGGTGCTGCGCTACGTGACGCCGGACCAGTTCAAGGCATTCGAGAAAAAAGCCTACGACATGGGCTTCAGGCATGCAGCCGTCGGTGCCATGGTGCGTTCCAGCTACCACGCAGACCAGCAGGCCAGGGAAGTCATCGAATGACCTGACGGTCATGCGGATTCAGGGCACTTTCCCGGCGCATCCGGCAACAGCCGGAGCAACGGGAAAGCCAGATAAAAAACCGGCGGCGCATTCGACATGCGCCGCCGGTTTTAATGGGTGCAAAGGCCGCCGGGATCAGTCGCCCAGATCGGCAAACAGCGGGGTCGACAGGTACCGCTCGCCAAAGCTCGGAATCACCACCACGATGGTCTTGCCGGCATTTTCCGGCCGTCTGGCCAGCTCAAGGGCCGCCCAGGTGGCAGCACCGGATGAAATCCCCACCAGCAGGCCTTCCTTGCGCGCCATGTCACGGGCCGTGGCAAACGCGTCATCACTCTTGACGCGGACAATCTCGTCGTAGATTCCGGTATTCAGCACGCTCGGCACAAAACCGGCACCGATGCCCTGCAACGGGTGCGGTCCTTTGGCCCCGCCGGACAGCACCGGGCTGGCATCCGGTTCGACCGCCACGATCCTGACGGACGGCTTTCTGGCCTTCAGTGCTTCACCAATCCCGGTGATGGTGCCACCGGTGCCCACGCCGGCCACGACGATGTCCACCTCACCGGCGGTGTCACGCCAGATTTCCTCGGCGGTGGTCTGGCGGTGGATGGCCGGGTTGGCCGGATTGTCGAACTGGTGCGGAATGAAATACCGGCTGTCGCTGGCAGCCAGGGCTTCGGCCTTGGCGATGGCACCGGCCATGCCCTCGGCACCCGGTGTCAGGATCAGCTCGGCCCCGTAGGCACGCAACAGGATGCGGCGCTCGCGGCTCATGGTTTCCGGCATGGTGATGACCAGCCGGTAACCACGGGCGGCGCAGACCATGGCCAGCCCGATGCCGGTATTGCCGGAGGTGGCTTCCAGAATGATCGAGTCCGGACCGATCAGGCCCTCGGATTCGGCGGCATCCAGCATGGCGGCGGCGATCCGGTCCTTGACGCTGTGGGCCGGATTGAAGAATTCGAGCTTGGCCAGCACGGTGGCCGGCATGCCTGCCGTCACCCGGTTCAGTTTCACCAGCGGTGTGTTGCCGATCAGTTCTGTCACGTTTTGTGCAATACCCATGGTCTTTATTCCTGAAAGTAAAAACAGACGCTTCTGACTGCGATGAATTCATATTAGCCCGAGCCCTGCCCGGAACGTGCAAGCAGTTTGCGCTAAGTTATGACACGACGGTTATATGACAAGGCAGAATACTTGTTCGACCTGTTTCATCCGGATGCCCATGTCGCCATTTCCCGCCCGCCGTCCCTGGCAACGCCAGTGCTATCACATCATCTTTGAATCCGGCACCCGGGCCGGCCGCCTGTTCGATACCTGCCTGATCGTCGCCATCATCGCCAGCCTGGCCGTCGTCATGCTGGACAGCGTCGTCAGCATCCACCTGCGTTTCGCATCGCACTTCCAGATACTCGAGTGGTTTTTCACCCTGCTGTTCACGGTGGAATACGGCCTGCGGCTGGCCTGTTCTCCCCGCCCCTGGCGCTATGCCCGCAGCTTCTACGGCATCATTGACCTGGTCTCGATCCTGCCGACCTACGCCGCCCTCCTGGTGCCGGAAGTGCATTTCCTGCTGGACGTGCGGGTATTGCGGCTACTGCGGATTTTCCGGATCTTCAAGCTCGGCCACTACCTGACGGCCTCAAGCCAGCTCACGGCTGCACTGGTGGCCTGCAAGAACAAGATTGCCGTCTTTCTGCTGGGCGTGACATTGCTGGTCATTATCCAGGGTACGATCATGTATGTCGTCGAAGGACCGGTGCATGGCTTTACCAGCATTCCGCAGAGCATTTACTGGGCCGTTGTCACCATCACCACGGTCGGTTTTGGCGACATGACACCCAAGACACCGCTCGGGCAGGCCATTGCCAGTGTATTGATGGTGATCGGCTACGGCATCATCGCCGTCCCCACCGGCATCTTCGCTGCCGAATTCGCACGGGTTCCCGATGCCCGGACCCACGGCAGCCGCATCTGCCCGGACTGCCATACCGAAGGCCATGAGCCGGACGCACGCTTTTGCCGCCGTTGTGGCAGCGTGCTGGAACCGGACGAGCCCGATGAAACCGGCCCTGCCGACGTCGCCATCATGCCGCCCCCTGCCACCCCGACAAGGAGATAGCCATGCCCCGTACCCTGCACGCCCGGCTGGACCGTTCGATCCGTACCCGGTTGCACACCTTGTACGAAGCACGTGACACCCTGGGAGTCAGGCGTGACGCCGAAAGCCTGCATGCCCTGCGCATCGCCATCCGGCGGCTGCACAGCCTGATTGCCCCCCTCAAGGACCAGCCCGGCCTGCGGCGGCTGGCCCGCTTTGACCGCCGCATCAAACGGGTGCTGACCCTGACCAACCCCCTGCGCGACGCCGGAGTGCGGGCAGAATGGCTCGACAGGCTCAATTACAGCCGCCAGCGGCTCGGGCTCGTGCCGCCGGTTCCGGCTGAGCTGGGCGCCTGCCTGCAACGCTGCCAGCTGCGGCAGCCGGGCCGCATTGGACGCCGTCTGAAGAAAACCGGTGACAAGAAGCTGGAGCGCATCCTCAGGCACAGCGTGCAGCGGACCGAACGCCGGCTGTACACACTGCTGGCCAAGGCCGACCTGGGCTCGGTCGGGCTCGGCAAACAGCACGAGGCCCGGCTGGCAGCCAAACGCCTGCGCTACCAGGCCGAGCTGTACGCCGACTGGCTGGATGACGACCGGCTGGCTTCCCACCTGCCCGTGTGCAAGGCCTTGCAGGAAACACTGGGCGACCTGCGCGACCTGGCCCTGCTGGCACAGCATGTCGGCCACGATCCGGCCAGCCAGCTCGCCCAGGCACTGGCCGTTGCCCGGCAGCAGGCCGCCGCAGCTGCCGCACAAGCCTGGCAAGCCGCCCACCGGCACTTCCGCCACGCATGACCACCGGCGCCTTGCCGGCAGCAAGGCCGGACGCAGCAGCTGACCGGGCGATGCCGCCATTCCAGCACACGGCCGCAGCACGCCGGCCAGCCTGAACCGGGCCAAGCCCTCACGCCGGACGGGTCGGCCTCGCTGCACTCCCGCGTTCCCGGACGCAAGCGCGGCTGGCCCGGAGCGGTTCGCGTGTCAAGACGACCGGCGCGGCATCGCTCGCCCTACAGGACAGACGCCGGCAGTCCCCGCAGTTGCGACAGCCTGCGGGCAGCCTTCAGGCCCGATTCCAGACTGGTCATCTTGCCCTCGCTGCGGGCCATCAGGGCCTCCATGATCTCGATCGGCAGCTTTTGTGCCGATACCGCCGCCAGGAGGTGGAATTTCAGCATGCGGTATTCCTCGCGCAGTGACTGGAACAGGGTTTCCGTCGTGTCCAGCACGAAGTCCGGCTGGCTGGTATCCAGCTCGGCACACAGCCGGTCCAGCAGGCCACGGAATACGCCCAGCGCCTGGTTGACTTCGGTACAGCTGGTGGTACGGATGGCGCGCGGCAGGCTTTCGGCCCGGATGGCCATGCGCTCGTAATGGTGCGAGCTGCGCACGATGCGTTGCAGGGTATTGTCGTCCACCGATTCGGCCATGCGGTGCAGGCGGAAGGCAAACGAGCGGATGTCGGCTCCCAGCCGGGGCACGGCTGCTTCCAGCGCTGCCACCGGATGCGGAATCCGGGCACCGAGGACATGATGGCGGGCAATTTCCAGCGCCATGTCGCCCTGGCGCACCAGCTCCTTGCGCACGGCTTCCAGCGCCAGCTCCGGCGCATCAAGCAGGCTGTCGTCCAGATGCTGCGGCCGGGCCAGCTCTTCGTCCTGGCTTTTGAACAGCCGGAGCAGGACCCGGATCATGCCGCCGGCCAGCGGCCACATCAGCAGCACGCCCAGACAGTTGAACAGGGTGTGGAACAGCGCCAGCGTGGTGGCAACCGAAGGATCGAGCGACAGGGCTTCGCTGACGCGTTTGACCAGCTCCAGCACGGTCGGCAGGATCAGGAGCGCCACCACCCCGGTCAGCACGTTGAAGAATACATGCGCGGCCGCCACGCGCCGGGCGTTGGGCGTGGCCTTGATGACGGCGAGAATGGCCGTGGAGGTGGTACCGACGTTGGCACCGATCACCACGGAGGCGGCAGCCTCCAGCCCGATCGTGCCGCTGGCTGCGGCGGTCAGGGCCAGCGCCATGGCGGCACTGGACGACTGCACGCACAAGGTCAGCAGGAAGCCCAGCCCGACGTAAACCAGGTCACCGAGCACGGTGCCGGTGCCGAACTGGTTGAAATCAATATATGCCGACACGCCGGTAAAGGCGTTCTGCAACAGGTGGATGCCAAGGAAAAACACGCCGAAGCCGGCCAGTGCCAGCCCGCCCGCACCCCAGCGGCTCTTGCCGCCGGCCATGTGCATAGCCATGCCGATGCCGATGGCCGGCAGGGCAAACAGCTCGATCTTCACCTTGAGCCCGATCAGCGCTACCAGCCAGCCGGTGAGGGTGGTGCCGATATTGCTGCCGAAAATCACCCAGATGGCCTGCGGCAGGGTCAGCAGGCCGGCATTGATGAAGCCGATAGCGGCAACGGTGATGGCACTGGACGACTGCACCAGTGCGGTCAGGCCGGCGCCGACCAGCAGCGCCTTGGGACGGTTGCTGGTAAAGCTGGCCAGAATGGTCTTGAGCGCACCGCCCGCCAGTCCTTTCAGGCCGTCGGTCATCTGCCCCATGCCCAGCATGAACAGGCCCAGTCCGCCGACAAAGCCGGCAATCATGAGGTTAAAGCCCATCATGGATGATCCTCTGGAGTCCTTGCCGCCGGTCCGCCTGCCATGCCAATAACATAACAATATCACCAGATTGTAATGAACGGCGCGATGGTAGCGAAAAACGGCAACGAACTCACGCCTGATCGCTGCGGACTCAGACCGCCGCCGCAGCCGGTGCGCCCAGCCAGTGCAGGAGCGGCTGCCACTCGCTCCGGTCGCGCTGGGTGCGTGCAGCCGGCAGGTCAAAGAGCGCCAGCCCGCGCGAAGCGGCCTGCACATAGCCCTGGGTATCACGCAGGTGCGCCAAGACCGGCAGTTCGTACTGGCCAAGGAATTCGCACAGGTCGGCCGCGGCGCGGGTGCGCGGATTCATGCGCATGCCGACCACGGCAATGTCGACCCGGCCCTTGCGCACGCTCTTTTCCTCGGCGAGGGCGGCAAAGAATTCGCGGCTGGCCCACATGTCGAACGGCGACGGCTGCACCGGCACCACCACCTGGTCGGCCAGCCGCAGCAGGGCGGTCAGTTTCTTGCCGTGCAGGTTGGCCGGGCTGTCGAGCACCATGACGCCTTCCCCCTTGGGAATCCGGTCTTCATCTCCGATGGCCCATTCCCGGCCGGTAATCCGGCTGACCGAGTCAGGGCGGCGCGACAGCCAGGCCAGTGCGCTCAGTTGCCGGTCGGCATCGGCCAGCAGCACCCGTTCGCCCTGCCCGGCGTAATACGCCGCCAGATGCGTGGCGACCGTGGACTTGCCGCTTCCGCCCTTGGAATTGGCGACCAGAATGACCCGCATATGCCCTCCGCTATCCAGTGTGATGATTCAATTGCCGAAATCATCCCCTGTTTGCGGCCGGCAGGCCAGCGCCGGTCATGCCGGCCGGATGAAACCCGCGCTCAGGCGTCACCCGTGGACAGCCGGCGACGCTCGTACAAGGCCTGCGCCAGCGTGCCGGCATCGACGTGCTCAAGCTCGCCGCCGACCGGCAGGCCGCGGGCAATGCGGCTGACCGACAGGCCGCGGTCCTTGAAAAGCGTTGCCAGCACGTGTGCGGTGGCCTCGCCTTCGGCAGTGAAGTTGGTCGCCAGGATCACTTCGTTCACCGTGCCGTCCAGCGCCCGGCGTGCCAGCTGCTCCAGCGGGATGTCGCGGGCGGTCAGGCCGTCAAGCGGCGACACCTTGCCCATCAGCACGAAGTAGAGCCCGTCGTAGCTGTGCGTCTGCTCGATCATCAGCGCATCGGCCGGCATTTCGACCACGCACAGCACGTCCTGCCGGCGCTGGTCGTCGGCGCACAGGGCGCACAGTTCGGTTTCGCTGAAGGTATTGCAGCGGGCGCAGTGCTTGAGGTGGGAACGGGCATGGTCGATGGCCCGGGCCAGCCGGTCGGCACCGCCCGGATCACGCTGCATCAGGTGATAGGCCATGCGCTGGGCCGTTTTCGGGCCGACGCCGGGCAGCACGCGCAGTGCCGTGATCAGCGACTCGAGGGAAGCGGGAGTTTTCATCAGCAAAAACGGCGCGGATCACACCGCGCCGCCCTGTCAAACGGGAAACGGGACCAGCCCGGACGAAACGGCCTCAGAACGGCAGCTTCATGCCCGGCGGCAGGTTCAGGCCGGAGGTGAAACCCGACATCTTGTCCTGCGTGGTGGTTTCGATGCGGCGGTTGGCATCGTTGATGGCAGCAGCGATCAGGTCTTCCAGCATTTCCTTGTCGTCCATCACGCCATCGTCGATGGTGACGCGCTTGACGTCGTGGTTGCAACTCATGGTGATCTTGACCATGCCGGCACCAGACTGGCCTTCCACTTCGATCTGCGCCAGTTCTTCCTGCGCCTTTTTCATGTTGTCCTGCATTTGCTGCGCCTGCTTCATCAGGCCGGCAATGCCGTTTTTGCCAAACATCGGTTACTCCTCGTCAAGCGGTTGGATGGATTCGGGTACCACCACGGCACCGAACTCGCGTTTGAGTTCGGCCACCCTGGGGTCCTGTTCGATTGCACTGCGTGCCAGTTCGAGCTTTTCACCCTGCACGCGCGCACGCTGCATCAGATGGGTTTCGCCCACCACGTCGCCGATTTCCACCTCGATGCGCACGGGCTGCCCCCAGTGCGTCGCCAGGGCATCGGCAAGGGCCGAACGATAGTCGGCACCGGCCACGAAACGGTGGGCACCGGGCAGGCGCAGGCGCACCAGCTCGCCCTCGCGCGCCACCAGCTCGGCATTCTGGGCCAGAAGGCGCGCCTTGGCGCCCAGCGAATCCTTGAGCGTGTCCACCAGCGCGATCCAGTCACCGGTCAAACCGGTACCGGTAGCAACCGGCCCGGACGCGGCCAGGGCTTCGGCAGATTCAGCCGGTACAGCAACGGCATCCGGCATGACGTCCGGTGCACGGACGGCAGCGGGTGGTGTCACGTCTGGTGCCCTCGTGCCGGATCGCTCCCCGCCACGGACCGGCACGGAGGCCGGTTCCGCCGGGGCGCTGAACATGTCGTCGTGCGCTGCCTGCTCGTCGGCGTTCAGGCCGTGGGCGGTTTCATCATCCCACGGCAGTGCTTCAGCAGGCCCGGAGACCAGCCGGACGGCTTCTCCGGCAGGACTTGCGCCAGCCGGGACCTCCGGGGTGCTGGCGGCGGGTTCACGCTCCGGGCAGTTGTACGCATCTTCATGCGGCAACGATGCCTGGCCGAGGCCGGCGGCCGGTATGGCCTCCACCGGGGCAGCGCTCAGGCTGTCGTGCACCTCGTCGTCCCACGGCAGCGAACTGTCCAGTCCGCTGGCAGACGCGGGCACAGGAGCCGGCGCAGTCGTCCCGGCCGGTACGGATGCCGGTTGACCTGTGTTACCGGGCCGGCTTGTGCCGGTGGTTGCCGGCAGGCCGGATTCGACGGGAGTGTCAGCCGGCACCGCTTGCCTGGTGGCCACCACTGGCCGTTCGGCCGGACTGCGCCGCAGGGCTTTGGCAATGGCTGCCCGCGCCGCACCACGCCCGGAGGCCGGATCATCATCGTCATCTGTCGCCGTGCCGGCCGGCGCGGCCGGGCGAGCACCGGCAGTCATGCCGGCCGGTGCCTGCGGCGGACTGGCAATACCGCCCGCAGCGGCCGCTGGTGCGGCCAGTGCCGGGCTGCCGGTTTGCGGGTGAAACGCCAGCATGCGCAGCAGGGCCATGTTGAAGCCAAGCTGCTCGTCCGGCGCCAGTGGCAGGTCACGACCGCCCTGCACGGCCATCTGGTAGTAAAGCTGCACGTCTTCCGGTGCCATGCTGCCTGCCAGCGCCGCCAGTGCCTCGCGCTCCGGCTCGTCGTCGGCAATGGCCTGCGGCACGGCCTGCATCAGGGCGATCTGGTAGAACAGCTGTGCCAACTCTTCCAGTGCGGCATCAAAGCCGATGCCGCGGGCAGCCAGCTCGCGCGCCTCGTCCAGCACGGCAGCACCGTCACCGTCGGCAAGAGCGGCCAGCAAGGTGAAGAGATAACGCCGGTCGACGGCCCCGAGCATGGCGCGCACGCCATCTTCGCGCACCACACCTTCGCCGTAGGCGATCGCCTGGTCGAGCAGCGACAGCGCGTCACGCATCGACCCGGATGCCGCCCGTGCCAGCAGCGACAGCGCCGGTGATTCGAACTCGATGCCTTCGGTCGCCAGCACGTGGGCCAGATGGCCGGACACCTGCTGCGGCGTCATGTTGCGCAGGGCGAACTGCAGGCAGCGGCTCAGCACGGTGACCGGCACTTTCTGCGGATCGGTGGTGGCAAGGATGAACTTGACGTGCGCCGGCGGCTCTTCCAGCGTTTTCAGCATGGCATTGAAGGCCGACTTCGACAGCATGTGCACTTCGTCGATGATGTAGACCTTGTAGCGGCCGGCCGTGGGCGCGTACTGGGCGTTTTCGATGACTTCGCGGATGTTGTCGATGCCGGTATTGGAAGCAGCGTCGATTTCCAGCAGGTCGACAAAGCGCCCGGCGTCGATCTGCCGGCAGGCGGCGCATTCACCACACGGCTCGGCACCGACGCCGCGTTCGCAGTTCAGGCTTTTGGCCAGAATGCGGGCGATGGTGGTCTTGCCCACCCCGCGGGTACCGGTCAGGAGATAGGCATGGTGCAGGCGCTGGCCGGCAAGCGCATTCGACAGCGCACGCACGACGTGTTCCTGGCCGACCAGGTCGGCAAAGCGGCGCGGCCGCCATTTGCGGGCAAGGACTTGATAGCTCATAGGGTGCGGATTCTAACGCAGGCGTGGCATTTCGGGTCGAGGCCGACAGATGGCTGGTGCCCGCCCGCCTCTACATGATCGTCATAAATTGCTACCCTTGGGTGCTGTTTCCCTTCTTGTGCCCCCGATCATGCTGCCGACAACCCTCCAGGATGCCCTGACCGCCCGCCTGGGCGACCGTTTTTCCACCGCCCGTGCCGTGTGCGAACAGCACGGCCGCGATGAGTCCCCCTATCCGGCCCTGCCACCCGACGCCGTGGTGTGGCCGCTCACCACCGAGGAAGTCGCCGCCATCGTGCGCCTGTGCAGCGAACACGGCGTGCCGCTGATTCCCTACGGGGCCGGCAGCTCGATCGAAGGCCATGTGCTGGCCCTGCACGGCGGTATTTCAGTGGACCTGTCGCGCATGAACCGCATCGTGCGTGTGGACGCCGACGACCTGACGGCCACGGTGGAAGCCGGCGTCACCCGCGAGGAACTGAACGACGAACTGCGCCATACCGGCCTCTTTTTCCCGATCGACCCCGGCGCCAATGCCAGCTTGGGCGGCATGACCGCCACCCGCGCCTCCGGCACCAATGCCGTACGCTACGGCACCATGCGCGACAACGTGCTGGCGCTGACCGTGGTGACGGCCGACGGACGCATCGTCAAGACCGGCAGCCGCGCCCGCAAGTCGTCCACCGGCTACGACCTGACCCGCGTGTTTGTCGGCTCGGAAGGTACGCTGGGCATCATCACCGAAATCACCGTGCGCCTGTATCCGCAACCCATGGCGGTGTCAGCCGCCATTGCCGCCTTCCCCGACGTGGACAGCGCGGTACAGACCGTGATCCAGACCATCCAGTTCGGCATTCCGGTCGCCCGGGTCGAGTTCATGGACGTGCGGGCGGTGCAGGCGGTCAATGCGTATTCGAAGCTCAGCCTGCGGGAAGCGCCCACCCTGCTGTTTGAATTCCACGGCAGCGAAGCCGGCGTGGTCGAGCAGGCCGAAACCGTGCAGGCGATTGCCCGCGAGTTTGGCGGCATGGACTTTGAATGGGCCAGCCGGCCCGAAGAACGCAGCCGCCTGTGGGCCGCCCGCCACAAGGCCTATTTCGCTTCGTTGCAGTTGCAGCCAGGCGCGGTCGGCGTCACCACCGACGTCTGCGTACCGATCTCGCGGCTGGCCGAATGCATTACGGCTACCTGCACCGACATCGCCGCCAGCGGCCTGACCGCCACCGTGCTCGGCCACGTCGGCGACGGCAATTTCCATGTCCTGCTGCTGGTCGACCCGGACCGTCCGGAAGACCGCGATCGGGCCGAGGCGGTGAATACCCGCATCGTGGAACGGGCACTGGCCATGGACGGCACGGCCTCGGGCGAACATGGCGTGGGCCTGCACAAGATGCGCTTCATGGCTGCCGAGCATGGCGAGGATACGCTGGACCTGATGCGCGCACTCAAGGCCGCCTTCGATCCCCGGCAGCTGTTCAACCCCGGCAAACTGCTGCCTCCGCTGGAGGCGACTGACGCCTTCCTGCCCTGAGCGCCGTCCCGGTGGCATGCCTCACGCTGTGACCTGCCGGATACCGCCAGCTTCCGCCCGGAAATGATGCGCCGGCCACAGCAGTACCGGCACGCTTCTTTAGCATATGCCGGCGTCCGGATGCCCCGTTCCGGGCCGGAACCGGAGTGGCCGGCCGGCAAGAAAATCCAGAGCAAGGTCTGCCACCAGCCGGCAGGTGACAAAAATGCAGGCAGGCACGGCCATGGCGGACATCCGTACCGGAAAGCCACCGGAATGCCCCGGACGCATGCCCCTACAGGTCCGCTTCATGTTCATGCCTGCCGGGTACGGCCGGCATGAACAGCTGACAAACCCTGACAAGGCAACACCATACGGCCAGCTGGTGACCGGTAGCACATTCCTTGCTGCCAGTCCGGCCATGACGTGCCCTCAAGCAGACAAGGCAGACGCTGCCTCAGGTTCCGCGCCCGGACGGCAAATCCGGGCAAAGCAGCCACGTAACGGAGAAACAACCGGAACAGGAACCGGTGCGGCTGGCAAGACGGGGCATGCAGCGCAGTCGCAGCAACAGCAACAGCAACAGCAACAGCAACAGCAAAGCGTACGGACATCCATGCCGGTGCCTCTGAAGCAGGTCATCCCGGACCGCAACGTTGGCCCGCCGGCCCCGAAACCTGAAATGACGGCTGATAGCGGCCCGTCGGAGCCGCCTCAGTCCTCGTCGACGAACAACTGGTCGCGCAATTGCCGGAGCTGGTCGCGCAGGCGGGCAGCCTCTTCAAAACGCAGGTCGCGGGCGGCGTCGAGCATCTGCTTTTCGGTGTCCTTGATCAGGCGGGCGAGCTGCTTGGGATCGTGCAGCTTGCCGGCTTTGGGTGCCGGGGCACCGGTTTCCTCATGGTAGACACCGTCGATGATGTCCTTGATCTTCTTCTGCACGCCGCGCGGCACGATGCCGTTGGCCTCGTTGAACGCCTGCTGCTTCTGGCGGCGGCGTTCGGTTTCACCGATGGCGCGTTCCATCGACGGCGTGATCTTGTCGGCGTAAAGGATGGCCAGTCCGTTGAGGTTGCGGGCGGCACGGCCGATGGTCTGGATCAGGCTGCGCTCGCTGCGCAGGAAGCCTTCCTTGTCGGCGTCGAGGATCGCTACCAGCGACACCTCGGGAATGTCCAGTCCCTCGCGCAGCAGGTTGATGCCGACCAGCACGTCGAACAGGCCGAGGCGCAGGTCGCGGATGATCTCCACCCGCTCGACGGTATCGATGTCGGAGTGCAGGTAGCGCACCCTGATGCCGTGCTCGGTGTAGTAATCGGTCAGCTGTTCGGCCATGCGCTTGGTGAGCGTGGTGACCAGCACCCGTTCGTTGCTGGCCGCGCGGGCGGTGATCTCGCTCATCAGGTCGTCCACCTGGGTGGTGACCGGACGCACGCTGATCTGCGGATCGACCAGCCCGGTCGGCCGCACCACCTGTTCCACCACCTGCCCGGCGTGGCTGGCTTCGTACGGCCCGGGCGTGGCAGAGACAAAAACGGTCTGCGGCATCATCCGCTCGAATTCTTCAAACTTGAGCGGGCGGTTGTCCAGCGCCGAGGGCAGGCGGAAGCCGTATTCGACCAGGTTTTCCTTGCGCGCGCGGTCACCCTTGTACATGCCGCCGATCTGCGGCACGGTGACGTGGCTCTCGTCGATGATCATCAGCGTGCTTTTGGGCAGGTAATCGATCAGCGTCGGCGGGGCTTCGCCCGGCTGCTTGCCGGAAAAATGGCGCGAGTAGTTTTCGATGCCTTTGCAAAAGCCCATTTCATAGAGCATTTCCAGGTCAAAGCGGGTGCGCTGTTCAATGCGCTGCGCCTCGACCAGCTTGCCGGCCAGATCGAAGCTCATGCGCCGGGCGGCCAGTTCTTCCTTGATCGCCTCGCAGGCCCGCAGCACGGTGGCGCGCGGGGTGACGTAGTGGCTGGAAGGGAACACGGTGAAGCGGCCGACCCGGTGGTCGGTACGTCCGGTCAGCGGGTCAAAGAGGTGCAGGGTTTCCACTTCATCATCGAAGAGGCTGATGCGCAGGGCCAGCTCGGCCGATTCGGCCGGAAAGATGTCGATGACGTCACCGCGCACGCGGAAGGTGCCGCGCTTGAAGTCCAGTTCGGCACGGTCGTACTGCATGACGGTCAGGCGCTTGATGATGTCGCGCTGGGCAGTTTTGTCGCCCTCCTTCAGGTGCAGGATCATCTGGTGGTAGTCGGACGGGTCACCGATACCGTAGATGGCACTGACCGTGGCGACGATTATGCAGTCGGGGCGTTCGAGAATGGCCTTGGTGGCCGAAAGCCGCATCTGCTCGATGTGCTCGTTGATGGCCGAGTCTTTTTCGATAAAGAGGTCACGGCTGGGAACGTAGGCTTCCGGCTGGTAATAGTCGTAATAGCTGACGAAGTATTCGACGGCGTTTTCCGGAAAGAACTCGCGCATTTCGGCATAGAGCTGTGCCGCCAGTGTCTTGTTCGGCGCCATGATGATGGCCGGCCGCCCGGTGCGAGCGATCACGTTGGCCATGGTGTAGGTCTTGCCGGAACCGGTCACCCCGAGCAGGGTCTGGAAGGCCAGCCCGTCGGACAGTCCCTCGACCAAGCCGGCAATGGCAGTCGGCTGGTCGCCTGCCGGCGGGAAGGGCTGGTGCAGGCGATAGGGAGAACCGGGGAAGGTGGCGATGTCGGCCATGGCAGGAGAATCCGGAATCAGGACGGGCGCTGCATTGTAGGCCGATTGCCGGCCTGCGGGCAGTCGCCCAAAACACAACCGCCCGGCCGGAAACCCAGGCGGGCGGTGCAGTCAGCGAGATGTCCCGCGATCAGGACGACTGGCGTCGGCTTGGGTCCAGGTTCATTGGACGGCAAACTCTTCCAGCGTACGGCCTTGCGCAAGCAGGTCGGTAATCCAGCTCGGCTTGCGACCGCGACCGCTCCAGGTCTGGCCGTTTTCCGGATTGCGGTATTTGGCTTCGACCGGCTTGCGGGCATTCTTGGCCGGGTTCAGCACTTCTTCAATTGACAGCCCGTAATTGCGCGCGAGATCCATGATCTGGCGGCGGGCGTTTTCTTTCTCGGCAGCTTCGCGTGCAGCAATTTCTTTTTCAACATCGCCCAGCAGTGCAATAAGAGCCGGGTAATCAAGATTCTTGAGATCCATTGTTCGATTTCCTTGATCGCGTGATAACAAACAATCCACGACTTGGATTGTCAAGTTGCAATATTAAGGGCAGATTTACAATTAGCAAGTGAAAGATTATTTTTTCGTGCAAAAAAGGCATTAAGCCGATTAATCCTGGCCACAACATGGCAATCAACCGCCGATAAAACCAGGGCATAAAAAAACAGGCCCGTTACAGGAGCCTGTTCCGCCAAGCAAAACCGGTTCGTCAGAATACCTGGGATACGTCCATTATCCGCTCATCAGCTTCAAACAGGCGTGAGGCCGGTCCAACCAGCAGGCCATCAGGCATATGCGCCACTTTCGGATCCTTGCCCGGATAGTCGAGCGTATGCAGGAAATGGCGCAGGCAATTGAGGCGGGCGCGCTTCTTGTCGTCGGATTTCACCACCGTCCACGGAGCATCAGCCGTATCGGTATGGAAGAACATGGCTTTTTTGGCAGCGGTATAGTCATCCCACTTGTCCAGCGACTGGATGTCGATCGGCGACAGTTTCCAGTGCTTGAGCGGATCATCCCGGCGGGAGATGAACCGGCGCAATTGCTCTTCCCGGCTGACCGAAAACCAGTATTTGAAAAGATGCACGCCGCTGTTGGTCAGCATCCGCTCCAGTTGCGGTGCCTGGCGCAGGAATTCAAGGTATTCCGCCGGAGAGCAGAATCCCATCACCCGTTCAACCCCGGCGCGGTTGTACCAGGAACGGTCAAAGAAGACGATTTCCCCGGCAGTCGGCAGGTTCTGGATATAACGCTGGAAATACCACTGTCCGCGCTCGACATCCGAGGGTTTTTCCAGGGCCACGACCCGGGCACCACGCGGATTGAGGTGTTCGGTAAAGCGCTTGATGGTTCCACCCTTGCCGGCAGCATCGCGTCCTTCAAACAGGATAATGATGCGCTGACCGGTTTCCTTGACCCAGCTTTGCACTTTCAGCAGCTCGATCTGCAATTCCGCCTTGAGCCGTTCATATTCGGCTCGCCGCATCCGCGTTCGATAAGGATAATTGGCAGGCAGCGGAGCTTCATTGCTGTCCTCCGAACTGCCGGACGGTGCATTGGCCACTTCGATGGCATTCGGACCCAGCCCACTGGCCCGGATATCGGTCAGTGATTGCTCGTGCGCCCGGTCACGGGCCACTTTCATGCGGCTGGCCCGGGTACGCGGAGGCGGTGCATTGACTGCCACTCCGGCCGGAGCTTCTTCGCCTGTTTCAACAACAGCAGTGGGGGCGTCCACCACATCAACCGGAACATCCGTAGGATGGCTGATGCCGTTTTCACTCATGAGCAGTTCTCCTGATTTTATGGCTTTAAAAATTTTGCAAACATCCTATTCCTGCCATGTCACAGCGTCCAACAATCTTGAATGCGTATTTGATACAACTCTAATCAACATTTGATTCCCCATGTCCATCCAGCCAGCCCCTTTGCAATTCCGCTCCGACGGCACGCCATTCAGTCCGGTTTTTGACGATGTTTACCACTCTGCCGACGGCGGACCGGGCCAGTCCCGGGAGGTTTTCCTGCACGGCAACAACCTGCCTGCAGCCTGGCAGGGGCAAGCCGTTTTCACGATGCTGGAAACCGGCTTCGGCCCCGGGCTCAATTTCCTCACCACCCTCGCCGCATGGCGGGCTGATCCGCAACGCTGCCAGCGCCTGCATTTCATCTCGGTGGAAAAATTCCCGTTCACGCGGGACAGCCTGCAACACCTGCACGCGCAATGGCCCGGATTCGCCCGCGAAGCCGCCGACCTGCAGGCCCGCTGGCCCGTGCTCACACCGGGCTTTCACCGGCTGACCTTCGACGAAGGACGCGTGGTGCTCACGCTGCTGCTGGGCGATGCCCAGACCCTGCTGCCCCAGCTGGTCGCCCGCGTCGATGCCTTTTACCTTGACGGCTTCTCGCCGGCCAAAAACCCCGAACTCTGGTCCCCGGCCCTGTTCCGGACACTGGCACGCCTCGCCAGACCGCAAGCCACGCTGGCCACCTACACCTCTGCCGGTTTCGTGCGCCGCGGCCTGATCGACGCCGGCTTTGCGGTCGAGCGCCGGCCGGGCTTCGGCGGCAAGCGACAGATGCTGGGCGGCGTTTATGCCCGGCAGACACCGGTGCGCCAGCCTTGCTGGTCACGCCAGGAAGCACTGGTCATCGGGGCCGGGCTGGCCGGTGCCGCTGCCGCCGAACGGCTGGCGGCCCGCGGCTGGCAGGTCACCGTGCTGGAGCGCGAATCCGCCCCGGCGCAGCGTGCCTCGGGCAACCATGTCGGCGTGCTGCTGCCGGTCCTGTCACTGGACGACAACCTGCAGGCCCGGCTGGCACGCACCGGATTCCTGTATGCCCTGTCGCGTTTTGCCGAACTGCCGGCGTTTGAACACGGCCAGTGTGGCGTATTGCAACTGGCCCGGGATGACGAGCAGGCCGCACTGCAACGACGCGTGATTGAAACTGCCGGTTTTCCCGAGGGCTACGCCCGCTGGATGGATGCTGCCGAGGCGTCGGTACTGGCCGGAGCCCGCGTTCCGACCAGCGGCTGGTGGTTTGCCCAGGGCAGCTGGATTCACCCGCCGGCCTACTGCCGCAGCCAGCTCAATGCCCACGGCCCGCTCATCCGGGTGCTGACCCGCGCGGCCGCGGCACAGCTGGAGCGCGATCCCGGCTCGGGCGACTGGGTGGCCCGCGACGCTGCCGGCACCGAACTCGCCCGGGCTCCCGTCGCCATCATTGCCAATGCCACCGACGCCCTGCATCTCGCACAGACCGCCAGCCTGCCGCTCAGCAACAGCCGGCGCGTGGTCACGCTGCTGCCGGAAACGACGCCCCTGGCCGCCCGCGACATCGTGATCTGCCGCAATGCCTACCTGACACCGGCCCTGAACGGCCTGCGCGTACTGGGTGCGACCGAGGCACCGGCCGGTGCCGAAGCAGATCCGCACTGGCACGCGGCCAACCTAGACAAGCTCGGGCGCATGCTGCCGGGCCAGCAGACCGGTTTTTTACCGGACACCCTGACCGGCCGCGGCTGCGACCGCCCGAGCTCACCCGACCGCCTGCCGCTGGTCGGACCGCTGCCGGCCGCAGGCGCCCGTTTTGACGTCAAGCCGGCCCGGATCGAGCGTGCTCCGGGGCTTTACTGCGCCCTCGGTTTCGGTGCCCGCGGCCTTGCATGGGGCGCGCTGGCAGGCGAGCTGCTGGCCAGCCAGATCTGCGGTGAGCCCTTGCCGGTCGAGCGGGACCTGGCCGAGGCCTGCGATCCGGCCCGCTTCGGCTGGCGGGCCGCCAGACAACTGGCCCGTGAAAAGGTCAAATCTTAAGCCGTGCGCAACCCGGCAGGATCAAGCTGTGTCATATCGTGGTTTGGGCTGTTTTTATACCGGGTAAAAGACCACCGGACAGCACGGCGGCCAAACCGGCGGTTTCAGGGAGGAACGATGTATTACGGAGAACGCTTTAATGCGATCAGCCACATGGTCGGCGCGGTGGCCAGCATCGGCGCACTGGTGACCATGGTGGTCATTGCGGCCGGTACCAGCGACCCGTACCGCGTGGTCGGTGCCAGCGTGTTCGGCGCCACGCTGGTGTTGCTGTACGTGATTTCGACGCTGTACCACAGCGTCAAGGGCCGCAGCAAAAACGTGCTGCAAAAATTCGACCACTGCGCCATTTACCTGCTGATTGCCGGCAGCTACACCCCGTATGCCCTGGTCACCCTGCAGGGTACCTGGGGCTGGACCCTGTTCGGCCTGATCTGGGGACTGGCCGCATTCGGCATCGTGCAGGAGGTAACCATCAGCCGCAAAAGCCAGACCCGCTGGCTGTCACTGCTGATCTATCTGGTCATGGGCTGGCTGGTGCTGATTGCCATCAAGCCCCTGATCGCCAACCTGGCCACTGCGGGCCTGGTCTGGCTGGTGCTGGGCGGGCTGGTATACAGCATTGGCGTGTACTGGTTCATCAACGACGAGAAAATCCGCCACGGCCACGGCATCTGGCACCTCTTTGTACTGGGCGGCAGCCTGTGCATGGTGATCAGCGTGGTGGGCTGGGTGCTCTGACCGGTTCCGGCAAAGCCTGGCAAGACAGCGGCCGCAGCCCCGATGCTGCGGCCGCTGCATATCTGCCTGCCGTGCGGAATCCGGCCAGACCATCCGGCCGATAGTCGCCGGAGCGGGCTTGTGCAATGATGCGTGCGCTCTTTCTCCTTCCTTGCGAGTGCTGCCCATGGAACACCGCCCTGCCGACACGCCCGCTGCCGACCTGCATTTTGTCAGCCTCGGATTCGATGCCACCCATCTGACTGCCCGCCTTTCCAGCGGCAAGGATCTTCGTGTACCGCTGGCATGGTTTCCCCGGTTGCGCGATGCCACACCGGAACAGTTGCAGCAATTCAAGCTGCTCCCGCGGGAAATCCACTGGGACATGCTGCGTTTTGACCTGTGCCTGGACGGTCTGCTGCATCTTTGCCACAACAGTCAGGCCGGACCGCATTGAAAACGGTCATAAAGGTCAATTTTCCTACCTTATGGTCCGGCCGGTCCTGCCGGGCCATTCTCAACTTTGGCAAGTTTCCCTGGCTGGTGCTGCCGTTTCACCTGCTTGCCTGGCCCGCTTTCTGCGCCGGCATGCATCCGGCACCACGCTTCACGATGACAAGAAAATCCATGTCGCATGCAAACAAGCTTTGCCGGGGCGGATATAAGTAATTCCACTTAAATTCCCGTAAACTGCCAATGGACTATTTAGGACAACTTGCTTTCAAGTTGTGTCATGACTGGAGCAGTAATGAGTACCCCTCCCCGCCCTACCTGCAAGCATGTGCGCTGTAGCCAGATCGCCGTTGCCCTCGTCATCAAGCATATCCGGGATCAAGGAGTCGACCTGTACAAAGCCATGGAAGATGCCCGCAACGAGGCACTCGTACTGGCAAACGACGAAGACCCCGTCGTATCCGATCACATGGACTGTGTCAGCAGCCTGCTGGAACAGATCGAAGAATCACTGTTGTAAACCGCCAGTCCCCGTACCCCGGCTGAAGTCCGCCGGACGGGGACCGGACCTGCAGACGATGGCCCGTCACGCCAGGCCCGCACCTGTCCGGCACCAGCCTCCTTCACACCGGCCAGTCTGCCTGCCACTGCATTTCCGCCCTCCTGCCCGGCCGGTCAGGAGTTTGCATGCCCTGCAAGGGCGGCCCGTTTGTCTTGCCCGCGGACGGCAGCCCTCCTACACTCGCCGCATTTCCCTCTTTAGACTTGCACGCCATGCCCCATGCCGACTTGCTGGTGGATGCCCGCTGGATCGTTCCGGTCGAGCCGCACGCCACCGTGCTCGAACACCACAGCCTCGCCGTTTCCGGCGGCCGCATTGCCGCCATCCTGTCACCGGCCGAGCGTGCCCACTGGCAGGCCGGCGAAACCGTCAGCCTGCCCTCGCACGTGCTGCTGCCGGGCCTGATCAACCTGCACGGCCATTCGGCCATGACCCTGCTGCGCGGCTATGCCGACGACCTGGCACTGATGGACTGGCTAACCAACCACATCTGGCCGGCCGAAGGCCGGCATGTGCGTGATGATTTCGTCTTTGACGGCACCTTGCTGGCCATGGCCGAAATGATCCGCAGTGGTACCACCACCATCAACGACATGTACTTCTTCCATGGTGCGGTGGCCCGCGCCGGCCTTCAGGCCGGACTGCGCACCTTCGTCGGCTGCACCATCCTGGAGTTCCCGACCAATTACGCCGCCTGTGCTGATGAATACCTGCAAAAAGCCCTGGCCGAGCGGCAGGACTACCTGGGCGAGGAGCGCGTTACGTTCACGCTGGCGCCGCATGCGCCCTACACCGTGTCGGACGACACTTTCCGCAAGATTGTCACCACCGCCGAGCAGGCCGACATGCTGGTGCATTGCCATATCCACGAAACGGCCGGCGAAGTGGCTGACAGCCTGCGCGACCACGGTGTCCGGCCGCTGGCGCGTCTGGCCGGTCTGGGCCTGCTGTCGCCGCGGCTGACCGCTGCGCACATGGTGCATGTCGATGACGGCGATCTGGAGCTGGCAGCCAGGTACGGCATCAGCGTGGCGCACAACCCGACCTCCAACATGAAGCTCGCCAGCGGCATTGCCCCGGTCAGCCGGATGCTGGACGCCGGCATCAATGTCGGTATCGGCACTGATGGCGCCGCCAGCAACAACAAGCTCGACATGCTGGCCGACACCCGCATGACTGCCCTGCTGGCCAAGGTCGGCACGCTGGACCCGACCGCCGTGCCGGCCGCCACGGCCCTGCGCATGGCCACGCTCAACGGCGCCAGGGCCTTGGGCATTGACGACAGGGTGGGATCACTGGAAACGGGCAAGCAGTTCGACGCCATCGCGCTGAATCTGGACTGCGTCGAAACCGCTCCGGCTTTTGATCCGATCTCGCATCTGGTGTACGCCGCCGGCCGCGAGCAGGTCGAAGAGGTATGGGTGGCAGGCGAGCGCCTGTTGCAGGCCGGCCGGCTGACCACGCTGGACCTGCCGGTCCTCAAGGCCACCGCGGCCGAATGGCGCGAGCGCATTGCCGCCCGCAATTGATGACTGCGGGTCCACGCACCCGCTTTTTGCAGGATGTTGCACCATGCAGGAAAACGTCGACCACGTTGAAATCGACAAGTTCAGCCAGATGGCCCACAAATGGTGGGATCTGGACGGCGAGTTCAAGCCCTTGCACCAGATCAATCCGCTGCGCACGGGGTATATCGACCACCACGCTCCGCTGGCCGGCACCCGCGTCATCGACGTGGGCTGCGGTGGCGGCATCCTGTCCGAAGCGCTGGCCCGGGCCGGAGCCAGCGTCACCGGCATCGATCTTGCGAAAAAATCGCTGAAAGTGGCGCAGCTGCACGCGCTCGACCAGGGGCTCTCCATCGATTACCGCTGCATTGCCGTCGAAACCCTGGCCGCCGAAGTGCCGGCCAGCTTTGACAGCGTGATCTGCATGGAACTCCTTGAGCACGTGCCGGATCCGCAGAGTATCATCAGCGCCTGCGCCGCCCTGGTCAGACCGGGCGGCTACGTATTCCTCTCCACCCTCAACCGCAACCTCAAGAGCTACCTGATGGCCGTGGTGGGTGCGGAATACGTGCTGAACTGGCTGCCGCGCGGCACGCATGACTACGCCCGCTTCATCCGCCCGTCGGAAATGGCACGCATGACGCGCCAGGCCGGGCTGGAAGTGGTCGATGTGTCCGGCATGCGCTACCGTCCGCTGCCGCGCGATTACGTACTCGATCCGGCCGATACCAGCGTCAACTACCTGATGGCCTGCCGGCGGCCCGGCTGAAACAAACTGCGGGCGGCCATGCCGCCCGCTTCCCTATCCGGCATTGCCGGGCAAGGCCTCCAGCCAGCGCTGCAATCCGTAAAAACGGGCTGGCGCCACCTCTCCCCTCACCCAGCACACCGACTCGGCCACCATCGACTGCACCAGCACCTTGCAGCCAGCCGCCATCACCGGCTGGGTCCAGCTTTCTCCGGCCCGCAGGGTAATGTCGCGCGGACCGGCCGTGATCCATACCACGCCGCGTTCACAGTAAAACTGGCGCGATACGTTGCCCTCCAGCGCCCGCAATTTCCATTCCGTCAGCAGCAGCTTGTCCATGCCATGTTCCTCCCCGGTTGATGGCACCAGATTACGGGTCACGGCACCGGTCCCGACAGCCACACCCGGGCACAAGTTGCAGCAGTACAGTTGCAGCCTGGCGGCAACTGTCACCCTCCCGGAGAGCGCAATCTGTCACTGTGCTGCACCGCCACATCGTTTATGATTTTTGCATGAACGCACCGACTCCAGCCCTGTACCGCCAGCTGGCCGACGACATTGCCGGCCAGATCCATCAAGGCATCCTGCACGCCGGCGAACGCCTGCCCTCGCTGCGGAACATGCGCGAACGTACCGGGCTGAGCCTGAATACGGTACAGGAAGCCTTCCGCCTGCTGGAAGACCGGGGACTGGTGGATGCGCGTCCCCAGTCCGGCTTTTTCGTGCGCCGCCAGAGTCATGACGCACCGCCGCCACCCATGCAGCCAACCACGATTACAGTCGATCCCCTGCTGTGGAACTATGTGCAGGACATCCGCCTGCAATACGAGGGGCGACTGTGCGGATTCCGCAGCGTCATCCCGCCAGCCGGACTGTTGCCGGTCACCCAGCTGCAACGCCTGCTGGTGGATTGCGCGCGCCGGCGTCCGGACCTGCTGGCCGACTACGGCTCGCCCAGCGGCATTCCGGAACTGCGCCGCCAGGTGGCCCGGCATGCGCTGGCCTGGGGTGGGCAGATGGCACCGGACAACCTGATCGTCACCCTCGGCACCATCGAGGCTCTCAATCTGGCCCTGCGCGCCCTGACCCGGCCCGGTGACGTGGTGGCAGTCGAGTCTCCCACCTATTTTTCCCTGCTCCAGTGCCTGGAATCCCTCGGCCTGCGGGTGGTGGAAATCCCCACCGATCCGGCCACCGGCATTTCAGTGGAAGCGCTGGAGCTGGCCACGCGGGACCATGCCGTGCAGGCCGTGGTGCTGGTGCCGAATTTTTCCAATCCGACCGGGGCACTGATGCCGGATCATGCCAAGGCCCAGGTGGCCAAGCTGATGAGCGAGCGCGACATTCCGCTGATCGAAGACGATGTGTATGGCGAACTGCATTTCAGCGGCCCGCGCCCCCGTCCCATCAAGGCGTTTGACCGTACCGGACACGTGCTCTACTGCTCCTCGCTGACCAAGGCCGTGGCACCGGGGCTGCGTATCGGCTGGATCGAACCCGGCCGCTACCGCGACCGGGTGCTGATACAGAAATACATCACTACCCACTCCACTCCCTCGCTCAACCAGCTGGTGCTGGCCCGCTTCATGGAGGACGGCGGCTACCAGCGCCACTTGCGCCAGTTCCGTCGCCGCACCCGCGAACAGGTCGAGCTGGTAGCCGATGCGGTTGAACGGTTTTTTCCGCCCGGCACGCGCTTTTCCCGCCCCCAGGGCGGCTTTGCACTCTGGCTGGAATTGCCGGACCCGGCATTCGACAGCGTGAAGCTGTTCCACGCAGCCCGGAAGGAAGGCATCGGCATGGCCCCCGGCCCGCTGTTTTCGGCACGGGGCGGCTATCGCCATGCCCTGCGCCTGTCCTGTACGGCTCCGTGGGATGCCGACCAGGACAGGCGGCTGGCACGGCTGGGCGAACTGGCCGGACAGCAACTGCTCAGGCCGTAGCCGCGCCACATGCCGGCACGGTACCGGCCACCAGTGCAGGACAAATCGATCACCGCAGGGCTGCACGTTTCTGGTCACCGTGCGGAACGGTAGCCGAACCCGCTGCTGGCACGAGCCGGGCAACACCGGCCCGGCTTTTTTGACATGCCGGAACGGGGCAGGCAGGTCCGGAACGGGCAGCCAGCAGCTGGTACCCGGAGAAAACCGGCCATCAAGCATGACAGGCCGCACTCAGTCAGTGCCCACGGCATTCTGTGTGCGACCGATCTTCAATGGTGGACATTGCCCATGGCCCGGCCTGTGTACCAGGCAGGCTGCCGGCAAGGCGGCTGGAGCAGGCGTGCCTGCATACCTTAGGGAATCAGTCATCACCAGCGCAGGGCCGGGACACGGTCCGTGGTCCGGGTAGCAATGACGATGTCTGGCCACATGCCCCGGTACGAACAGCAGCCCCTGCATGAGGTCGGGCAAACCGGAGAGGTCAGCCCGCGGCGCAGCACGCCGTGCGGCATGACACCAGATCAGGACAGCACGCAGGTCATGCGGCTGACGCCATCGGCGCCGGGCAGCAGCATGCAGGTGCGGTTACGCCCGGTACGCTTGGCCTCGTACAGGGCCTGGTCGGCATCTTCCAGCAGATGCTCCACCCATTTTTCGTCCGGCCGGATGCCTTGGGCGCCTTCGGTCGGCACGGGTGCCAGCCCGATGCTGATCCGGAAAGGAATGACTCGGTCGCGGAAGACAGCCGGGGTGTTTTCACAACGCCGGCGGATACGCTCGGCCATGGCCACGGCGTTGGCCGTCTGGCCGGTCGGGATCAGCACACAGAATTCTTCGCCACCAAAGCGGCAGCTCAGGTCGTCGGCCCGCAACTCGGCCCGCAGGCAGTCGGCCACGGTGCGGATGACAGCGTCACCGGCAATGTGACCATGGGTATCGTTGATGGCCTTGAAGTGGTCAATGTCGGCCATCAGGATGTACGCGCCACGCCGGGCCAGGTTCATGGTCAGCCAGTCACCCAGCTGGTTGAAAAAGATGCGGCGGGTCATCAGGCCGGTCAGCGCGTCGTGGTTGGCTTGGTCCAGTTGCGACAGGCTTTGCGCCAGTTGCTCGCGCATGGTCTGGATTTCGCTGACGTCCTGGTGATAGCCCATGATCTCGAACCAGTTGCCGTGGTTGCCGACCAGACGGCCACCACAACGGATATGGATGCGACCGAGCTCGGGGTGCTCCCATGGATATTCGACCTCGGCATAGTGGTTGGAGACGATGCGTTCGACGCATTCCACCACCTGGCTTTCATACGCGGGCGAAATGCGCTCGTGCCAGTGCTGGTAGCACACGCCAGGTTCGGGATGAGCATCCAGCCCCAGCAGCTCCAGCATGGTTTCATTGCCGACCATTTCATAGCGCTCCTGCTCTGGGTACAGGGTGATTTTCCACAACCCGGTATTGCCGGCGCGCAAAGCCTCATTCACCCACTTGGGGTCGTGAAACAACGCTGAATATTGCTGGTTTGTCATGTAGGGAAAAATGTCGAGGCTGGTCTGAACCTGTTCTCCGGCACCGGAAAACCCTTGCCTTCAATTACATGAACACGCCCAAAACTACCGGTTCATTCTAAAGGAATGGCAACCAATCATACCATTATGCCTATCAACTAGGAGGTGATTTTGACCCGCAGCCCGGCTCTGTTACCCTCCGCCTCTTCCCCTTTTCCTGCCATTTGCCGCTGGAGTCCTGCATGTCCCTCCCCAAGGCCATCTTCCTGATCGGACCCACCGCCTGCGGCAAGACCGGACTCGCCATCGAGCTGTCAAAGCGCCTGCCGGTCGAGCTGATCAGCGTGGATTCAGCCCTGATCTATCGCGGCATGGATATCGGTACGGCCAAACCGACAGCGGATGAACTCGCCGAGGCACCGCATCACCTGATCGACATCCGCTCGCCGCTCGAACGCTATTCAGCCGCTGAATTTGTGGCTGATGCCCGCTCCCTGATGGACGATATCGTTGCCCGCGGCCGCATTCCGCTGCTGGTCGGCGGAACCATGCTGTACTTCAAGGCACTTGCCGAAGGGCTGTCGGACCTGCCCCCGGCCAATCCGGCCATCCGGGCCGGACTGGATGCCCGGGCTGCCATGCTGGGCTGGCCGGCCCTGCATCAGGAACTGGCCCGGATTGACCCGCAGACAGCTGCACGCCTGGCCCCCCACGACAGCCAGCGGCTCCAGCGCGCGCTGGAAGTGTGGCAGCTGACGGGACAGCCGCTGTCCAGTTTCCACACCGACGAAAAGACAACAGCATTGCCATTCAACGTACTCCGGCTTGCACTGGATACCGGTGAGCGTGCCTGGATCCACGAGCGCATTGCCCGCCGGTTCCGGCTGATGCTGGATGCAGGCTTCGTGGATGAAATGCGGACGCTACTGCATGACTATCCGGAACTGCATCCGGATCTGCCCTCCATGCGTTGCGTCGGATACCGGCAGGCGTGGGAATGGCTGCGCGGAGAATGCAGCGAAGACGAATTCATCGAGCGCGGCATCGCCGCCACCCGCCAGCTGGCCAAGCGGCAGATTACCTGGATGCGCTCAATGCCGGACCTCGTCCGGCTGGAATGCCGGTCTGCCGACACGCTGACACCGGCACTGGCTGCCTGCTCGGCCTTTCTGGACTGATGCCGGAAAAACACAGGGACGCTGGCAGCGTCCCTGTTCACATCCAGCCGCCGAAGGGCGGTCAGCGCAGGCGGTTGAGCACGGCGTAAACCGGGTTCAGCATGGCCTCGCCCAGCCGGATACTGCGCTGGCTGCTCCAGCCGTAGTCGTCGTCAGGCAGGTTGTCGTTGTCCTTGAACGGCATTTCCAGCGTGAAGGCCAAGCAACCGAACGTGTGTCCGACCCAGTTGGTAGCGAGGCTGAGATTGGCTTCTCCCGGTGCATCCTTGTCGTAGCCGTGGGTATCCTGGAAATCCGGGCTCGCCAGCGCCAGCGTTTCCTTGAAGCGGGCTTCAAGCACGGCAATGCGTTCGCCATAGCCGGGCACACCTTCGGTACCGGCCACAAACACGTAAGGAATGGCTTCGTCGCCGTGGATGTCGAGGAACAGGTCGACACCGGTTTCCTGCATCTTCTGCCGGACGCACAGCACTTCCGGACTGCGCTCGGCACTGGGTGCCAGCCACTCACGGTTGAGGTTGGCACCGACGGCATTGGTACGCAGGTTGCCGCGTACGCCACCGTCCGGGTTCATGTTCGGCACGATGTAGAACGTGGCGTGTTCGAGCAAGGCCCGCGACAGCGGATCCTGCCAGTCAAGCAGCCGGCGCAGGAAACCGTCGACAAACCATTCGGCCATGGTTTCGCCAGGGTGCTGGCGGGCAATCAGCCAGACTTTCAGGTCGGACGCGACCTGGTTGCCCACGGTCAGCAGGTTGATGTCCCGCCCGTCCAGCGTGGAACCCAGGTCATCCAGCTGGCACAGGCCCGAGCCCTGGGCTTCGCCGATCAGGTCAAGGTGCCGTTCATGGCTGTACGGTTCGAAGTAGGCGTAATAGACGCTGTTGGACAACGGGGTGTGTTCAATGACCAGCTCGCCGTTTTCATAGCGGGTCGGTACCCGGAACCAGTTGCTGCGGTCATAGGAGGCGCAGGCCTGGTAGTCATCCCAGCCTTCGGGATAGGCAGCATCGCACGCATTGAGGATGCGCAGCACACAGGGCTGGTAGGCCACGCCCTGCAACCGGAAATGGAACCACTGGGCAAATCCGGCTGCATTGTCCGGTCGCAGGCGTAACTGGATATCGTCGTAGCGCTCGGCTGAGACAACATCGATGCTGCCGGCGTCGAACTGGGTACTGATCTTCATGGGTGCAAGGCCGATCATGTTGAAAAATCACAAACTGCCATTGTAGTCCTGCCGGCGGCCAACAAAAAACCCTGCCGGTCAGGCAGGGTGTGCTGGCGATACGACTGCGCCGGTCAGGCCGTTGCCTGCGAAGCGGCCTTCTTGCTGGCGTTGCGCACGGCGTCAGCCGTGGCGGTCGAGGCAGCCTTGACGCTGGTACCGGCAAATTCGGCTACTTGCTGGGCTGCCTTGGTCATGCTGTTGACGGCAGCGGCCGAGGCAGCGATGCCCGACTTGACGGCATTGACGGCCGACTCGCTGCCGGCCGGTGCATTCTTGGCCAGTGCATCGATGGTACTGATCATCGACTTGTTGAGCAGGCCGATGTTGTCTTCGGCGAGCTTGGCCACTTCGCCCTGGATTTCCGACACGGCTTCGTACAGGTTGCGCGCATGGTTCACGGCCTGTTCCAGCGAAGCGCTGGCTGCCTTGCTGACATGGTTGGCCACATCCTGCGGATTGGAGAGCTTGACCAGCTCGCCCACCAGCTTGCCCTGATCGTCCAGCGACTGGCGCGACATGTCGAGTTGCAGGCGGACGATACGCTCGATACCACCGAACGAAATCTGGCTCAGGCGCAGGAACGAGTCGATCTGGCTGGCATGCACTTTGCGGATTTCTTCCTGGTTAAACATGGGTGTCTCCTCAATGGACGGACGTGGATGGGGGATCCGGAACAGGTTTGTGCTACGCAACATACGGGATGATTCTATGGAGCCATGCATTCCAACGTCAACCTGTTATTGCATTTCGTCATGGCAATTTCTCCATAACGATTAATGACTTGCCAAGGTCATTTACATCTACTATGAGGCCGCCGCAACGCAGCAAACCCAAGCCCCGCGGGCATGCAACACTCATGCCGCATGGCTACCGGATAGCTGCGGCGGCGCGTATGATGCGTACGACTTCCAACACCTTTGCTGCACCGTACAGCCGTTCACACCGATAAAAATCCGCTGCAGGAGACACACCATGACCACGGAAAAACGCGTCATCAAGAAATACCCGAACCGCCGTCTGTATGACACCGCCACCAGTTCCTACATCACGCTGGAGGACGTCAAGCAGCTGGTTCTCGACCATATCGACATCCAGGTCACCGACGCCAAGACCCAGGAAGACATCACCCGCAGCGTATTGCTCCAGATCATCCTGGAAGAAGAATCCTCCGGCGCCCCGCTCTTCACCTACGACGTCCTGACCCGGCTGATCCGTTTTTACGGCAACGCCATGCAGGGCCTGATGGGCGGCTATCTGGAAAAGAACCTCGAACTCTTCTCGCAGATGCAGAACAAGCTGCAGGACCAGACCCGCCAGATGATGGGCGACAACCCGCTGACGCAAGGCTCAAACCTCTGGGCCGAATACATGAAGTTCCAGGGCCCGGCCGTACAGAACATGATGACCAACTACCTCGAACAGAGCACCAACATGTTCGTCGAGATGCAGTCGCAGATGCAGGAACGCACCAAGCAGATCTTCACCGGCTTCCCGTTTGCCGGTTATGCCGGCGAAACCCCGGCAGCCGGCGAATCCGCCCCGCCGGCCGGCAAGCCCGCCAAAAAATAAGCCGCCCCAAGCGCCTGTTGTTGCTGTATCATCCCGCGCGATTTTGACCTGAGGCCGACGCCCGAAAGTGTCGGCCTCAGGTTTTTTGCAAGGATGATCCCCTCATGCCCCACGCAGCCCGCCCGGACATCATCCGTCAATACGGAGCACGCCCATGACCCAGTCCACGACCAGCCCCAGCCCGCGTATAGGTGTCGTATCCCTTGGCTGCCCCAAAGCCTCGGTCGATACCGAACAGATCCTCACCCGCCTGCGGGCCGAAGGCTACGAACTGTCGTCCAGCTACGACAATGCCGACCTGGTGGTCGTCAACACCTGCGGCTTCATCGACGACGCCGTGGCCGAATCGCTGGATGCCATAGGCGAAGCCCTGAAGGAAAACGGCAAGGTCATCGTCACCGGCTGCCTTGGCGCCCGCGAAGGCGGCAACATGGTGCGCGACGTGCACCCGTCGGTGCTGGCCGTCACCGGCGCCCATGCCACCGACGAAGTGCTGGCCCACGTTCACGCCCACCTGCCCAAGCCGCACGACCCGTTTGTCGACCTCGTGCCCGGTACCGGCGTACGCCTGACGCCGAAGCACTACGCCTACCTGAAGATTTCCGAAGGCTGCAACCACCGCTGCACCTTCTGCATCATCCCGCAGCTGCGCGGCGATCTCGTCAGCCGGCCGGTTCACGATGTGCTGCAAGAGGCAGAAAACCTCGCCAAAGGCGGCGTCAGGGAACTGCTGGTGGTGTCGCAGGACACGTCGGCCTATGGGGTCGACCTCAAGTACCGCACCGGCTTCTGGCAAGGCCGGCCGATCCGCACCCGCCTGCTGGAGCTGTCACGCGAACTGGGCCAGATGGGCATGTGGACGCGCCTGCACTACGTCTATCCGTACCCGAGCGTCGACGAGATCATTCCGCTGATGGCCGAAGGACTGGTGCTGCCCTACCTCGACATCCCGTTCCAGCACGCCTCGCAGAAGGTGCTCAAGGCCATGCAGCGCCCGGCCAACAGCGAAAACGTGCTGGCCCGCATCAAGAAATGGCGCGACATCTGCCCGGACCTCGCCCTGCGCTCCACCTTCATCGTCGGCTTCCCCGGCGAAACCGAGGACGACTTCCAGGAACTGCTCGGTTTCCTTGAAGAAGCCCAGCTCGACCGCGTCGGCTGTTTCACCTATTCCAACGTCGACGGCGCACCGGCCAAGGCGATGGACGGGCAGATTCCCGAAGAAATCAAGCAGGAGCGCCAGGCCCGCTTCATGGAAGTACAGGCGCGCATCAGTGCCGCCCGCCTCGCAGCCAAGGTCGGCCGCACGCTCGACGTGATCGTGGACGAAGTCGACAGCGAAGCCGACGGACTGGCCTGCCGCTCGCGCTACGATGCGCCGGAAATCGACGGCAATGTCTACATCGACGGCGTGGGCAATGCCCGGCCGGGTGACATCCTCACCGTGAAGGTCGTCGATGCCGACGAGCACGACCTGTGGGCCGAGCGCGTCTGAGTACCGTACCGCCACGCAAAAAAACGCCACCCGGCCGGGTGGCGTTTTGCATGCCGGGTACAGCGGCGGTCAGCTGTTGATCCGCTCGGCGTGGTGGCAGGCCACCTGCGTGGCTCCGACCGCACGCAGTTCCGGTGCATCTTCCTTGCAGCGCGCGTCGGCAAACGGACAGCGCTTGTGGAAGGCACAGCCGCCGGGCGGATTGAGCGGGCTGGGCAGCTCTCCCTCGATCCGGATCTTGATGCGGCGGTTTTCCGGGTGGATCGACGGTGTGGCCGACAGCAGTGCCTGGGTGTAGGGATGCAGCGGGCGGGCATACAGGGTCGGCTTGTCGGCTACCTCCACTGCCCGGCCCAGATACATCACCATCACGTCATCCGCCACATGCTCGACCACCGCCAGGTTGTGGGTGATGAACACATAGGCGGTATGGAACTCCTCTTGCAGGTCCATGAACAGGTTGAGCACCTGCGCCTGGATCGACACGTCCAGCGCGCTGGTCGGCTCGTCCGCCACCACGATTTTCGGATTCAGCATCATCGCCCGGGCAATGGCGATGCGCTGGCGCTGGCCGCCGGAGAACATGTGCGGATAGCGGAAATAGTGCTCACTGCGCAGGCCTACCCGCGCCATCATGTCCTGCACCCGCTCGCGGCGCGCAGCGGCGTCAAGATCAGCCCGGTTGATGGCCAGCGGCTCGCCCAGCTGCTGGCCGATCTTCTGCCGCGGATTGAGCGAACCGTAGGGGTTCTGGAACACCATCTGCACCTTCTGGCGCAGTTTCTTGACGACAGCCGCACCGGACTGGCTGACATCCACGCCATCCAGCATCAGACGGCCGGACGTCGGCGCTTCGATCAGGGTCAGCTGGCGCGCCAGCGTCGACTTGCCGCACCCCGACTCGCCCACCACCGCCAGCGTACGGCCGGGCATGAGGTCAAAACTGACGCCGTTCAGCGCCTTGACCGTTGCCTCGCCCTTGAGGAAACCCCGGCTCACCTGATAGTGGCGGGTGAGATCGCGGGCAGAAAGAATGGTGTCACTCATGCGACCTCCGGATAGGCAAGCGGGTAATAGCAGCGTGATTCGCCCTGCGGCGTCATCACCAGACTCGGGCGTTTGGCGTGGCAGTCAGGCCGGGCAAACGGACAGCGCGGACCCAGCAGGCAGCCGGCCGGCCGGTCCCACGCTCCCGGCACGACGCCGGGCAGCGTCTGCAAGCGCTCGGCGCCCTTGCTGTGCTCGGGAATGGCCGCCAGCAGGGCCCCGGTATACGGATGACGCGGCGTGCGGAAGAGCTGCGGCACCGTGCCGGTCTCCACCACCTGGCCGGCATACATCACCTGCACCCGCTGCGCCACCTCGGCAATCACCGCCAGATCGTGGGTGATCATCACCAGTGCCATGCCCTGCTCTTTTTGCAGGCTGACCAGCAGGTTCATGATCTGTGCCTGGATGGTGACATCCAGCGCCGTGGTCGGCTCGTCGGCAATCAGCAGCTTGGGGTTGCAGGCAATCGCCATGGCGATTACCACCCGCTGGCTCATGCCGCCCGACAGCTGGTGCGGAAACGTGTCCAGCCGGCTTTTGGCGGCCGGGATTTCCACCATTTCCATCAGTTCCACCGCCCGCGCCTTCAGCGCGCTGCCACGCAGCCCCTGGTGCAGCCGGAGCACCTCCATGATCTGGAAGCCCACCGTATAGCTCGGGTTCAGGCTGGTCATCGGATCCTGGAAGATCATGGCGATGTCGCGGCCGACAATGCGCCGCCGCGCCCGCTCGCTGATGGTCAGCAGGTCCTGGCCGTCAAACTGCATGCGGTCGGCCTTGATGTGGCCATTGCTGTCCAGCAGGCCCATCAGCGCCATCATGGTGACCGACTTGCCGGAGCCGGATTCACCGACGATGCCGACGATCTCGCCGGCCTCCACCGTCAGGTCCACCCCTTCCACTGCATTGAAACGGCCAAAGCTGACCGACAGGTTGGCGATTTCCAACAGACTCATGTCGTCCTCCTCAGGCCGCGCGCTTGAGTTTCGGGTCAAGCGCATCGCGCAAGCCGTCCCCCATCAGGTTGATTGCCAGAACCGACAGCAGGATGGTCAGGCCCGGAAAGGTCACCACCCACCAGGCCCGCTCGATGTAGTCGCGTGCGCTGGCCAGCATGGTGCCCCACTCCGGCGTCGGCGGCTGGACACCCAGGCCGAGAAAGCCCAGGGCTGCGGCGTCGAGGATGGCGCTGGAAAAGCCCATGGTGGCGTTGACGATCAGCGGCGCCATGCAGTTGGGCAGCACGCAGATGAACATCAGCCGCAGCGTGCCGGCACCGGTCACCCGGCTGGCGGTCACGTATTCACGGTTGAGTTCGGCCATGGCCGAAGCGCGGGTCAGGCGCACGTAGCCGGGCAGCGCCACGATGGCAATCGCCATCATGGTGTTCATCAGGCCCGGCCCGAGGATCGCCACGATCGCCACGGCCAGCAGCAGGCTGGGCAGGGCCATCATCACGTCCATCAGCCGCATGATGAAACTGCCGGCCACCCTGGGGAAAAAGGCAGCCGTCAGCCCGAGCGCAATGCCCGGCAGCAGCGACAGCAGCACCGACGACAGGCCGATCAGCAATGACAGGCGGGCTCCGTGGATCAGCCGCGACAGGATGTCGCGCCCGACTTCGTCGGTGCCGAACAGGAAGGCGGCCGTACCGCCGTCGGCCCACACCGGCGGCACCAGCAGGAAGTCGCGGTGCTGCTCGACCGGGTCGTAAGGTGCCAGCCACGGTGCAAACAG
The DNA here is from genome assembly GCF_000423285.1 of Laribacter hongkongensis DSM 14985. NCBI lineage: Bacteria > Pseudomonadati > Pseudomonadota > Betaproteobacteria > Neisseriales > Aquaspirillaceae > Laribacter > Laribacter hongkongensis. The sequence goes on along the minus strand of NZ_AUHR01000005.1, from coordinate 23,924 downwards.
CGCACAGGCCACGATGACGATCATGAATGCCAGACCGGCGAGGGCACCCTTGTTGTGCGAAAAGCTCTGCCAGAATTCCTTGAGCGGCGACGGATACGCCGGCGAATCCTGGCTGATGACGGCACTTGCCGTACTTGCAGTGTCAGACATGCCGTCCTCCTTATTTCTGGTGACGAATGCGCGGATTGGCCACGCCGTAGAGGATGTCCACCGTGAAGTTCACGATGATGACGAGGGTGGCCACGATCAGGATGCCGTTCTGCACCACCGGGTAGTCGCGGCGGCTGATGGCGTCGATCAGCCATTTGCCGATGCCAGGCCAGGAAAAGATGGTTTCGGTCAGCACGGCGCCAGCCAGAAGGACGCCGACCTGCAGGCCGATGACGGTCAGGACCGGGATCAGCGCATTGCGCAGCGCATGCACGAACACCACCCGCAGCGGACTCAGGCCCTTGGCGCGCGCCGTGCGGATGTAGTCCTCGCGCAGGACCTCAAGCATGGAAGAGCGGGTCATGCGGGCGATCACCGCCAGCGGGATGGTACCCAGCACGATCGCCGGCAGGATCAGGTGCATCAGCGCATCGCGGAAAGCGCCGGCGTTGAGTTCCGGGTCCAGCATTTCGGCACGCCAGGTGTCGATCAGCATGAAGCCGGTCTGCGGCTCGATGTCGTACATCAGGTCGATCCGCCCGGACACTGGCGTCCAGCCTAGCGATACCGAGAAAAACATGATGAGGATCAGGCCCCACCAGAAAATCGGCATCGAAAACCCGGTCAGCGACAGGCCCATCACGCCATGGTCGAAAATCGAGCCACGCTTGATGGCCGCCAGCACTCCGGCCAGCAGGCCCAGCACGATGGCGAACAGCATGGCCGCAGCAGACAGCTCGACCGTAGCCGGAAACAGGGTGACGAATTCTTTCCACACGCTCTCGCGTGTGACCAGCGATTCACCGAAATTGCCCTGAGCCAGACTGCTGACGTAATCGAAATACTGCGCAGGCAAGGGCTTGTCGAGACCCAGCCGGTGCATGGCTTCGGCATGCATGACCGGGTCCACCCGGCGCTCGCCCATCATCACCTCGACCGGATCGCCCGGAATCATGCGGATCAGCCCGAAGGTGATCAGCGTGATGCCGAAGAAGGTCGGGATCAGCAGGCCGAGCCGCTTCAGAACAAACGAAAGCATCGGAACTCCCTTTGATCGGGCCGTGCGCAAGACACCAGCCCGTACAAAACAAACCGCCCGCAGCGGCATCGACTCGACACAAGAGCAATACACGCAGCGGGCCGGGACAGGACCTGCGGACTGGTTGCCAACACAACCGGACACACGGGCATCTGCGGAGGATGCTAGCGGAAAGTTCTGGCAACAAACCCTGATTCAAATTAAATCACCAGTCTTTTGTTCTTCCCCGGCACCAGAAAATTATGCATGGATGCTGTTTTTTCCAGCGACGGCTTGAATGGCCCCTAGCATATCCCCATGTACCGGATCGGCCCGCCGGGCTATCAGAGTCATTGGCAAACCCAATTGGCTCGCCCTGGACGGCTTGCGTATAACTGTCCAGTTTTCCGGGTGCTGCTGCCCGGTATCTAAACGACCATTGAAATGAAGGAGTGCTCCATGGCTGTTCTGGTTAACAAGACCGCCCCGTTTTTTGCCGATGACGACAAAAAGTTCTCCGCCGTGCTCGGCAACGGCCAGATCGTTGACGATTTCAGCTTCAAGGCTGCAACGGCCGGCAAGTACGCCGTGGTGTTCTTCTACCCGCTCGACTTCACCTTCGTGTGCCCGTCCGAACTGATCGCCTTCGATCACCGTCTGGAAGAGTTCAAGCAGCGCAATGTCGAAGTGATCGGTGTGTCGATCGACAGCCAGTTCTCCCACAACGCCTGGCGCAACACTCCGGTCAACCAGGGCGGCATCGGCCCGGTCGGCTATACGCTGGTGGCCGACCTCAACCACGACATCTGCAAGGCCTATGACGTGGAAAGCGAAGGCGGCGTGGCCTTCCGCGGCTCGTTCCTGATCGACAAGTCGGGCGTGGTGCAGCACCAGGTGGTCAACAACCTGCCGCTGGGCCGTAACATCGACGAAATGATCCGCATGGTCGACGCCCTGCAGTTCTTCGAAGAAAACGGCGAAGTCTGCCCGGCCGGCTGGAACAAGGGCAAAAAGGGCATGAAGGCCAGCACCGCCGGTGTGGCCGAATACCTGGCTGAAAACGCCGGCGAACTGTAATCGCCAGCCGGATCCGTCCGCCCGCAAGCCCGCCGAAACCGGCGGGCTTTTGCATGCCCATTTGTTTCCCCCTGTCACGCCTTGCGCGCTAACATGACAGGCTTGTCAATCACACCCGCATTACGAGGATAAAAGCATGATCAAGGTGGGTATCGTCGGCGGCACCGGCTACACCGGTGTGGAACTGCTGCGTCTTTTGAGCCGTCATCCGGATGTCGAGCTCACGGCCATCACTTCGCGCAAGGAAGCCGGGCTGCGCGTCGATGCCATGTATCCGAGCCTGCGCGGCTGGGTTGATCTGGCATTCACCACGCCGGACGAAGCAAACCTCGCCGGCTGCGACGTGGTGTTCTTCGCCACTCCCAACGGCATCGCCATGCAGGAAGCCGTGCGTCTGGTCGAAGCCGGCGTGCGGGTCATCGACCTTGCGGCGGATTTCCGCATCAAGGACATTGCCGAATGGGAAAAATGGTACGGCATGACCCATGCCTCTCCGCAGCTGGTGGCCGAGGCGGTGTACGGCCTGCCGGAAATCAACCGTGACGCCGTCCGCACGGCCCGCGTGGTGGCCAACCCCGGCTGCTATCCGACGGCGGTGCAACTGGGCTTCCTGCCCCTGATCGAAGCCGAAGCCATTGATCCGGCCAGCCTGATCGCCGACTGCAAGAGCGGCGTGTCCGGAGCCGGCCGCAAGGCCGAGGTGCACACCCTGTTTGCCGAAGCCACCGACAGCTTCAAGGCCTATGGTGTCGCCGGCCACCGTCATCTGCCGGAAATCCGCCAGGGACTGGCAGCCGTTGCCGGCCAGCCGGTCGGCCTGACCTTCGTGCCGCACCTGACGCCGATGGTGCGCGGCATCCATGCCACGCTGTACGCCCGCCTCAAGAAAGACGTCGACCTGCAAGGGCTGTTTGAATCACGCTATGCCGGTGAGCGTTTTGTCGATGTCCTGCCGGCCGGCAGCTGCCCGGAAACCCGCTCGGTACGCGGCTCCAACACCTGCCGCATCGCCGTCCACCGCCCGCAGGGCAGTGACACGGTCGTGGTGCTGTCGGTGATCGACAACCTCGTCAAGGGTGCTGCCGGCCAGGCCGTGCAAAACCTCAACCTGATGTTCGGCCTGCCGGAATCGACCGGACTCGAAATCGTCCCGCTGATGCCGTAACCCCCTCCGGCGGGCGGCCGGACTTCCCGGTTGCCCGCCACATCGTTCCGGTACTGCTCCGGCCGGTACGGCAACGGCTGCCGGCAGCCCGGTCACCCGGCTCCACGAGCAGAAAAATCCGGGCTAAGCACTTGCTTTTCCATCCAAAACCCCTATTTGCATTAGCGTTGCAATCTGCTGGCGCGCGCAGGATAATCCGCGCCAGTTTTTCTGGAGAATGAACCACATGAACGCTGCAAGCGAAATGCCGTTGCCGCTCAACTTTACCGACAGCGCCGTAGCCAAGGTCAGCGAACTGATCGCCGAAGAAGGCAATCCGGACCTGAAACTGCGCGTGTTTGTCACCGGTGGCGGCTGTTCCGGCTTCCAGTACGGCTTTACCTTCGACGAGATCACCAACGAAGACGACGCCGTGATGGAAAAAGGCGGCGTGACCCTGTTGATCGACCCGATGAGCTACCAGTATCTGGTGGGCGCCGAAATCGACTACCAGGAAAGCCTGGAAGGTTCGCAGTTCGTCATCAAGAACCCCAACGCCACCTCGACCTGCGGCTGCGGTTCGTCGTTCTCGGTCTGATTTTCCGGCTCCGGCCCGGCCGGCCGCATATGCGGCCATCGACAAAAAAGCCCAAGTCATTGGGCTTTTTGTTTTAGAGTCGGGCTTTTGCCACCCGGTCTGTTCTCATGGCAATGTTTCCACCGTTGACCCCCATTCATCCTCCCACCCGCGAATTCGTCTTCACCGAGGCCGATTTCGAGCGGGTACGCAACCTGATCCGCCGCACGGCCGGCATCGCCCTCAACCCCAGCAAAAAAGACATGGTGTACGGCCGCCTGGTCAAGCGCGTCCGTGAACTGGGACAGGCAGATTTCGCCACCTACCTCGCTCATCTCGAAAGCCCGTCCGGGCGCAGCGAGCTGGAAGCCTTCACCAACGCAATGACCACAAACCTGACCTATTTCTTCCGCGAAGAGCACCACTTCCCCATCTTGGCCGAGCACTACCGCCAGCGGGCAGCGGCAGGTGCGGACGTGTTCCGGGTCTGGTGCGCTGCGGCCTCGACCGGTGAAGAACCCTATTCGATCGCCATGGCCCTGCTGGATGCCCAGGCCGGCATGGGACGCGCGCCGCGTATCCAGATCCTCGCTACCGACCTTGATACCCAGGTCCTGCTCCAGGCCCGGGAAGCGGTCTATCCGCTCGCAGCACTCGACAAGCTGCCTACCGGCTACGCATCCCGCTATTTCGAAACCCTGCCTGACGGCAAGCAGGTCCGCGTCAAGCCGGCCCTGCGCCAGATCGTCAGCTTCCGCCGCCTGAACCTGATTGATCCGCAGTCCGGCTGGGGCATCAGCGAGCGCATGGATGCCGTGTTCTGCCGCAACGTGATGATCTATTTTGACCGCCAGACGCAACTTGACGTGCTGGCCAAATTCCCGCCGGTCCTGCGCGAAGACGGCGTGCTGTTTGTCGGGCATTCGGAAAACTTCTATCAGGCCAATCCGCGGCTGAAACTGCGCGGCAAGACCGTCTACGAAGTCGTCACGCCAGGCCAGGCTGCTCCGGCGGTCTCGCCACGCCGGATTTGATGTCGCGCGGCCAGACGAATTAGCATAGGTTTATTGACCTTTAAAACGACAGAAAGATTGCCATGCGGGTGATAGTGCTGGGGGCCGGCGTGACCGGCGTGACGAGTGCCTGGTATCTGAACCGGGCCGGCCACGAAGTAGTCGTGGTCGATCGCCAGAGCGAGGCCGCCAGTGAAACCAGCTTTGCCAACGGTGGCCAGATTTCGGTCAGCCAGTCCGAGCCGTGGGCCCAGCCTCATGTCTTGCCGCAGATCGTACGCTGGATGGGGCAGGAAGATGCCCCGCTATTGTTCCGCCTGCGGCTGGACCCACAACAATGGAAGTGGGGGCTGCGCTTTCTGGCCGAATGCCGTCCGTCCCGTGTCACTGACAACATGCGGCAAATGCTGCTTCTGGGCCGCTACAGCCGGGACGCACTCAAGGCGCTGCGCCAGGAGCTGCATCTGGAATACGAGCAGCAGACGCAGGGCATCATCTGCCTGTACGAATCGGCAAAAGAACTGAATGATGCCGGCCGCTCGGCACGGTTCATGGCCGATTTCGGCATCACCCGCAAAGTCGTCAGCAGTGAGGAGCTGGTCCGGCTGGAACCGGCATTGGCCCGTATTGCTCCCCGGCTGGTAGGCGGCACCTACTGCCCGGACGATGAATCAGGCAATGCGCGCCTGTTCACCCGGCAACTGGCCAGCCACTGTGCTGCGCGCGGGGTGGAGTTCCGTTTCAATACCCGCATCAACGGACTGGTCCGTAACGGCAACCGTATTGAGGGGGTTGGCGTAACTGGCAGTGATGGTCAATACCACACGCTGACAGGCGATGCCTATGTCGTGACACTGGGCAGCTTTTCCGGCGAAATCACCCGGACAGCCAGACTGGACTTGCCGGTTTATCCCACCAAGGGTTATTCGATCACGGTTCCGGTCCGTGATCCGGCCGGCGCACCCAGCATCAGCCTGACAGACGAAGCCCACCGCATCGTGATTGCCCGCATGGGTAACCAGCTGCGGATTGCCGGTACGGCTGAATTCGGCAGTGGCTACACGCATCACATCAACCCGGTGCGTTGCGAGGCCCTGGCCCGGCGTGGGCGCGAGCTGTTTGGTGATGCACTGGACTGGCAGCAGGCCGACAACTGGTCAGGACTGCGTCCGACCACGCCGGGCAACGTGCCGCTGATCGGTCGGGCGCGCGGCCTGGCCAACCTGTACCTGAATACCGGGCATGGTACGCTGGGCTGGACCGAGAGCTGCGGCTCAGGGCAACTGGTTGCCGATGTGATCAGCGGGCGCCGGCCCGAGGTGGATTTCCGTTTGTGCAGCCAGGACTAGGAGGCCTGTTGCTCCGGAGCCAGGCAAAAAGGCAAAAACGGAGGGGAAACAGCTTGAGCGCAAGCAAGACCAGGTCCGACTGGAGCGATCGCTTGCACAGGAAGCCCGACGGGCTTAGAAACGCCGGCGCGGGGTGTGGGAAGGCGCGGAGGGATGTCTTTCGATGAAGCGGAAGGTAATCCGTCCTTTTGTCAGGTCATACGGCGAAACTTCTACCGTCACCTTGTCACCGGCAATGATGCGGATGTGATGCTTGCGCATCTTGCCACCCGTGTAGGCGACCAGCGAGTGTCCGTTATCCAGAGTGACGTGGAAGCGTGAGTCAGGCAGGACTTCCATGACGGTGCCCTGCATTTCCAGCAGTTCTTCTTTGGCCATAGGTTGCTCCGTTACAAAATAAAAGAGGGGTTGAAAAACTCAACCCCTGAAATGAAACACCCGGCCAGTGGCCGGGTGGCATTTAGGCATCAGGCCGGCTGGATGTTGCTGGCCTGCTTGCCTTTCGGTCCGGTCGTTACATCGAACGACACGCGCTGACCTTCAGCCAGAGTCTTGAAACCCTTGGACTGGATGGCAGAGAAGTGAGCGAACAGGTCTTCACCACCTTCATCGGGGGAGATAAAACCAAAACCCTTGGACTCATTGAACCATTTGACGATACCGGTTGCCATATCTTGACTCTCCGTAAACTAGTGACAGGGCAAAGCCCCAAGAAAGGCGAGTTTCAAGCTGGCGCGGTACGAATGGTGGATTGATACCGCTAAACCGCGGGAACGAAACCGACAAAACAACAACACTACTTAAAAATCGCAGGCAATACGTTACACGTCATTTGCCTGTGTGGCAAATACAATCGGCAAGTGGTTGCACTAAAGACACGGACCGGCCGGGCAACCTCCTGCATCTCCTGGTGGCAGGCACCTCCAATGAAAGCACTACAGTGCATAGCTCAGTCACGGGGCCTGGTCAGTTGATAAGCAAGATGTTGCTGCACGGCAGGCCACTCCTGACAGAGGATGCTGTAGACACAGGTATCGCGCACACTACCGTCCGGCAGGACAAGATGGCTGCGCAGCACACCGTCCAGCCGGGCACCCAAGCGTTCTATTGCATTCCGGCTGGCATGATTGAGCCAGTGCGTCCGGAACTCCACAGCGATGCACCCCAGCTGCTCGAATGCATGCTTCAGCAGCAACAGCTTGCACTCGGTGTTCACCGGGCTGCGCTGCACGCTCTTGCGGTACCAGGTCGACCCTATTTCCAGCCGGTGATTTCCCGCATCAATATTCATGTAGGTCGTCATGCCGACAGCCTGTCCTCCGGCATCCAGTACGGCAAACGGCAGCATCCGTCCCTCCGCCTGCAAACGCAAACGACGGTCGATTTCATCGCCCATGCCTGCTGAAGCAGGAACAGCCGTATACCAAAGCTTCCACAGCTCACCATCCGCCACCGCTTCGAGCAGACCAAGCAGGTAATCACGAGACAAAGGGACAAGCCTGACATGCTTTCCCTGCAACTCGACCGGCTTTACATCCAGCATTCATGTAGCCTTTTTGAAATTTTCCATCGTCATCAACACGGAAACACGCAGACCTTGAACAGATACTTTTTTTCAAGAAAATACATAATCAATCAAAAAAGACACCAAAAAATTTCATGCAACATGCTTGATGCAATTATCAATCCAAAAACAGACGCAAGCCATTGAATATCAACCACTGAAATAACGGCCAAGCAACATCAATCCTGACATCAACACCACATAATGAATAACGCGCATGAATTGCTCCCTACTCAAGCGAATCGAAACATGCCTTCCAGTCAACATACCCAAAATCATGGCTGGAGCAAGCATCAATGCCAACAGCAGCAATGAGGTATCCATGTATATGCCAGCAAGCAGGAACAGGATCGCACGGGTCATTGTCGCCAGACCGATCAAAGTGCTCTGGGTTATCCTCAGACGGTCTGTTTTCTCGATCCGTCCAGACAGATAAATTGCATAAAACAGCCCTCCCGTACCAAACAAGGCACTGAACACACCACCAACTAGTCCAAATGGAATGGCAGCTCCTGGCAAAAATTTCCGGTGAGGATGAATGCCAGCCAAAGCATAGACAGCATAAGCCACAACAAACAGGCCAAGAGCCAACACAAGAGTATCAGGCCGTGCATACAACAAGATAGCCGCACCAATCATGCTGCCCGAAATCATGAATGGGATCAAACGCTTGAGTTCATGCAACTCGGCCTTTCGGCCATCTTTTAAAAAATTGCCTGTTGCAGCACACATATCCATCAGAGCCAGCAACGGAACTATTTTCCCCAACGGAACAACCATGGCAAGGACGGGAGTGGCAACAAGCGACGTTCCAAATCCAGCGATCCCGAAAATCACATACGCAGCAAAAACAGTCAGAAAAACTACAGACAAATCCACCCAAGAGAGGTACATCAACATGATCAAGCCTTTCTCTCGCACTCCAGAAAGACCTTGATTATCACCGCGTCATTACAAAATCAAAAAAATATCAATAAAAATGCTTTTTCATACAAAAAGTGTGGCGCATGACACAGCAAACCCAAAGTTGGCGCCTGCCGAAAAAACCGGCAACCAATATTCAATAAAGCCCATAAGCATCCTCAGCATTCATTTTGACCACTATCTTGTAGCAAGATCCATAAACATTACCGGCCTGCTCCTGAAGAGTGTTTTTTTCAGCCATCCACTCTTTTCTGTTTTCCTTTTCCTGTCTAGGATCAACTGGAACCAGCACATCAACACACCGCTTTTCAAAGCGTTCAGGCCGGCTTTCCCTGCATTGCGTGGTGTTACCTGCCGTGGTACAGGTTGTAACTCTGTCACCATATACCTTGACCTGCTCACATTGACGGTAATTCCTGATTCCTTTTCTCAGTGCCTCATCAATATCGGTAATCCTCTGCTCAAAATCCCGGATCTTTCTTTGCAACTCCAGATAATCAGGCCGACTTTCACACACCATCCTGGCCCTCTGTTCCGGAGCCATTTTCCGGAAATCCTCCAGAGAAGCACATCCAGATGCAACGGACAGTACTAACAAGGAGATCAGGTATCTGCTATTGCATGCTGCATTGATAGCCATTTTTATCGAAAACGTGCAGTACGGGATATGTTTCACAAACAGCCTCCATCAAGTCCGGTTAACCAGAGGCTATCAGTATCCAGAACAAATCCCGGCATGGCTATTTGTAGCAACCTTGATCTGGCTTAAGTTTTTGGACTGACAACGATGGTGACAACAACACATCGGCCCACACGAAGCTTTACCATCACGGTCAGCAGGCACCGTATCTGCCATCATGCCCCCCGGACAGGAATAGCGGCATGCTCACCAACGATTCATTGCCCAGCTACAGTCCATTCGTGCACGAGTTCAAATACACCGCGCTTGCCTAGCCCGGTTTTCATCCATCTCTACTGTCCAGATGCTTTGTGCTGGCTTCACGAAAGCTTCAGGCAACCGCAACGTCCAGCCGCCCCCAAGGCACGACGCTGCTGGATCAGGCTTGCAACGGATTGCCCAACTAAAAGCTGAACAGGGGCAATCATCACAAGACTCGCAAAAAACACGCAGCGAGCACCACAAGGTTCAGGTTCAAACAATACCGGCGCCAACATTGACGAATGGGTGTGATTGCCGGATTGACCATGCATCATTTTGCTACATGTCCCGATCCCTGATGATCCGGACGCCGTACCAACGACAAATCATGAGCCATTGTGGATAAACGGTTTCTGGATAAACCGCGAAATAAATAGACAGGCCTGGCTCACTGCCAGACCTGCACCCTCAGCGTTTTTGTGCTGAAAACAGCAGCAGCATGGGACGCTCAGCCTCTTCCGCCAGAGCCGGCTGTTCTGCAATTTGTGCATCGTCCGGTCCCCATTCCCGGACATGCCGCAAGTCAAAGCCTGCATGGATTACGGCATTAAGGGTTGTACCCAGCGTGCGATGATGTTTCCTGACTCCATCTGCCAGCCAGTTGCTTACCCTCTCTCCTTCCTCCTGATACTGGTTCACCATCCATGAGCGTTTCCCCATGCTGTCAACGCCCCACTCCTGCCTCTCCGGGCAGGTATAGACCGGATGCTCCATGGAAACCACCAGCCACCCGTCCGGACGGACTGCCTGCGACAAACAATCAAAAAAGCGATTAATGTCACGAAGGTAATGAAGGGCAAGCGAGCTGTATGCCAGATCAAAAGACTGCGCAGGCAACGACAGCTGTTCCAGATCACAGCACTGGTACGTAATTGCTTCGCTATTGGTGAGTGCCTGCGCGCGCTCCAGCATTTTCCTGGACAAGTCCAGTCCAGAAACGGATGCCGCTCCGTGTTCAACGGCATAGCGGCAAAACCAGCCATATCCACAGCCTAAATCCACCACATCCTTGCCCTGCAGGGATGGAAGCATGGCGCGCAATTCCGCCCATTCCGGAGCACCTGACAATCCATGCACGGATCTGGGCAACCGGGCATAGTTGTCAAAAAAATGTTGCTGGTCATAAATGTTTTGCGCCATTTGCACACTCACCTTAAAAGATCATCACTGTCTTTTGGCCATCGCAGCCATAAAGCAACCATTTGTTTACGCTTTGCATGCCACCATAAAAATGACATGAAACTAAAAAGAGATACTGACAAACCTGAAGGCACGAATTGGTCAGCCCGGATGGAACTGTGTCATATCTTGTCAGAAAAAACCTTATGTCCCAGCCCGAAAACAACAGGATGACAGTTTTTAAAGGGCACCGAAAAGCATCCGGGTCCCAATCCAAACCATCCGTGCTCACCAGCGGGTCTTGAATTTGTTTTTCCAGCCAGCTCTACTATTTCCTTGTTTTGAATGCCCGGTATCCTTCTGACAAAAAAACATTTGTCATACCGATATCCATCCGACTGGCAAATCATCCACCAGAATTATGAAACAGCAGTCCTCCTGACGATCCAGCGGCGATACCGGATGGTCCCGATCCGGTCATGCCATTGCTGCCCAAGCAGCGCAATTGCCGGAGAAATACCGGGACGGGCAGGCTTGCCCTTGCCAAGACGGCGCAGCTGGTATTTCACCTGCGCCATGTAGGCAACCGAAGCCAATACCTTGTTTTTCCAGCCGGCAGCATGCAGCCGGGCTGTCACGGTCGTATCAGCACGCCAGGCATTCGGCAATTGCGGATCAATCACCAGTGCGGTAGCCATACCGGCCACCGCAATACCGCTGTCCAACACCTGTTCCGCCACCGGGTAACGGCGAATGCCCCCCCGTCACCATGACCGGCATCCGGGCGACCGATGCAATGTCCCGGGCAAACTCCAGAAAATAAGCCTCGCGGGCCAGGGTACGGCCATCACGGGCCTGCCCGTGCATGGCAGGCGCCTCATAACTCCCGCCAGACAGTTCGATCAGGTCAACACCAAGCAGATCCAGCATGGCAACGACCTGCTTCGCATCATCAACGTCAAAGCCACCCCGCTGGAAATCAGCCGAGTTGATCTTGACCGAAACGGCAAAATCCGGCCCGACGACCTGCCGTATTCCCGACACGATGACCCGCAGCAAACGGGCCCGGTTTTCCAGGCTGCCACCCCAGCGGTCAGTGCGCTTGTTGGCAAGGGTGGCTAATCAGGTAACCATGTGCCGCGTGGACCTGCACACCGGTAAAGCCGCACTGCTCCGCCAGCTGCGCAGTCCTGACAAAGCGGGCGATGACATCCTGGACATCGGCCTCCGTCATGGTGCGCGGCATGTCGAACTGTCGGGAAAAACTTCCCAGCTGCATCGCCACGGCAGAAGGTGCAATCGCCTCCTGCCCCAGCGCAGCAGGCACCTGGCGACTAGGATGATTGATCTGCATCCAGATGTGCGCACCTTGTACCCGCGCAGCCGCAGACCACTTTTCAAACCGCTCCCGGAATTGCAACGACTCCAGAACCACTGCTCCCGGCCCGGTCATCGCCCGGCCGTCCACCATGACGTTGCCGGTAATCAGCAGGCCCGCACCACATTGTGCCCATGTTTGGTAAAGACGGATCAGCGCGCCGGATGGCGCATGATCCCGGTCGGCCATGCCTTCCTCCATCGCAGCCTTGGCAAGACGGTTTGGCAACATGACCCCGTTGGGCAGCTGCAAAGACACAAAAGGACTCATCATGATCTCCCGCATGTACGAAGCAGCACGATAAGATTGAAGCTGGCTTGAAGGTCAAGCACCTGATAAAGACACACACATGGCAGGAGACTGCCGGCCGGCTTGCTGCCGATGCACCATAGCCACGCCCCGGGCTCCGGTCCATCTGCCGGACATCTCCGCCCCGCTCGCCGGCCTGAACCCGACCGGTGTCCCGCCCCCGCCAGCCAGCCGTCCGGGCACATCAAACCGGCAATCCGCCCAGGAGGCCCATGAAAACTTGCCCTCGGCCACCGTACGTGCAAAAGCCCGGAACACGGCGATTTCTTCCGTGCAGGGGGAGCGCAGGTCTTCCTCCAGCATGGCCAGCCCGCTGCTGTCGAGCTGCGAAGCGGTTTTGCCCAGCACCTCGGCCGTGTATTGCGCCACTTCCGCCGCCAGATCAATCCGGGTCACGGTCAGGCCGTCGATCCGGCCGTCAAGGGTGCTGGCAACATGTGCTGCCGGATCAGTCGTGGACAGAACCACTTTATGTCCGTTCCGGGCAAGATTCACGGCAATCGCGGCAGCAACGGTGGTCTTGCCCACACCGCTCTTGCTCATGGTCATGATCACCCCGCGGCCGTTGCGGGCGATCTGCTCCACCAGCGGCCCCATACCGCCCGGAAGAACGGTTTGCGGGGGGCTGACGGGCACGACAGGTGCCGGTATCCGCTCCGGGTGCGCGACCAGCCGCAGGGCATCCAGCCCTACCGTGCCGAGCGGCAGGAAAGGCACCGTCATGCGCGGCAGCCGGCCCAGCATGACCGGCATGCCGGTCAGTGCCTCGCTGGCCCGTCCGGCCATGGCCCGAGCGACAGGATCCGTTCCGGCTGCATCGGCAAACAGGCCATTGATGATGAGCCGCAGGTTGGTCACGCCCAGCCCGGCCTGTTCGCCACGGGTGCGCTCGGCTTCGCGCAGGGCGGACTGTTCCGGGCGACTGACCAGGATGACGGTGGTTTCACCCGCATCCGACAGACGCGCCATCGTGGCTGCATACAGGGTTTTCTGCTGTTCCAGGCCAGCCAGTGGCCCGAGGCAGGATGCGCCACCGGTCGCCGAGGCAATGAATTCGGTCCAGGCTGACGGCAGGGTCAGCAGACGCAGGGTGTGTCCGGTCAGAGCCGTATCAAAGATGACATAGTCGAAATCCGCCGTGATGGCCGGATCGCCCAGAAGCTTCGAAAATTCGTCAAAAGCCGCGATCTCCACGGTACAGGCACCGGAAAACTGTTCTTCCATACTGTGGATGGCCGCATCCGGAAGAATGCCCCGGTAAGGAGCCACCATCCGTTCACGGTAGGCACGGGCTGCTGCTTCCGGGTCGATGTTCATGGCGCGCAGACCCGGAACTGACGGAACCGGCCCGGGCTGCTGGCCCAGAGCGACACCCAGCACTTCATCCAGGTTGGAAGCCGGGTCGGTGCTGACGATCAGGACCTTCTTGCCCGCTTCGGCCAGAGCCAGCCCGGTGGCACACGACATCGAGGTTTTGCCGACGCCACCCTTGCATGTAAAGAACAGGTAGCGGGTCTGAGTGGTCAGAAATGCCATGTTTCAATCCTCTTTCAGCAGCGTTCGCCGGGTTTGCAGCAGCAGCCCCCCGGTCTGGCATGTGGTTTGTCCATGGCATCCATGGAGATGCCTAGTTTCTGGGCCAGTTGCGCCCGGGTCGGATACAGACCGGTGGAGACCACCTGGCCCTCGACCAGCAGGAGCGGCAGGCGGTCCATCCCGGCCTGCATTTCCTTGACGACGGCTGCATTCGCGGCAAAAGCCTGCGGTTCCTGTCCGAGATTGTGGCGTTCCACCGTCACGCCTTGCCCGGTCAGCCACTTGAGATCGCTGGCGAATTGCGCCAGTACCGGATCAACATCGACACCGCAAACGCCGGTGGAGCAGCACATGGCCGGATCAAAGACTTCGAGCTTTTTCATGAAGGATTCCTTGGTTTAGCGGGATTCGTACCAGCCTTTGCTGGTATTGACGGCCTTGACGACCAGCAGCATGACCGGCACTTCGATCAGTACGCCGACAACGGTGGCCAGTGCCGCGCCGGACTGGAAACCGAACAGGCTGATGGCGGCGGCAACGGCCAGTTCAAAGAAGTTGGTTTATCATCCCCACCAACAAAGTTGAGGTGGACGATGCCTAAAGTCTATTCATACAAACGATTCTCCCATGTAGCCCAGGCAACGGGGGACAGCATCCGTCGCCAAAAAGACAAAACACAGGAATGGGCAGATAAGCACGGTTACGTGATAGACACCGAGCTGCAACTAGATGACCGCGGCAAATCCGCTTTTGATGGTACCAACCTTCGTACAGGGGCATTGGGCCAGTTTTTGACACTAGCAAGAGAGGGAAAGATAGAAAAAGGCTCCATCCTCGCAATTGAGGCATTTGACCGCCTAACACGCGCAGAACCGATGGATGCGTTCAATCTATTAAATGACCTTGTTCAGTGTGGCATTAGCGTTGTCACCGTATCTGATGGTCGCCTGTACGATTCAAAGACCTTAAATCGTGATTTGACGGCACTGATGATGGCTGCCGTTATGTTGGTTCGAGGGCATGAGGAAAGCCGACGAAAGTCTGAAATGCTCCAAGGGCACTACGCGAAGCGTAGGGCTGAAGGGGCTTCAAAGATTGGTCACGTGCCACCCGGATGGTTGAGGCCAACTGCCAATGGATGGGAGTTAGTCCCAGAACACGCAGCAACCGTCATGGAAATATTCGAACTTGCAGCTAAAGGCATTGGCGCAACCGTTATTGCACGCAGGTTTAATACTGAGAAACGTGTAGTACCCTCTAGACGAAAGAGTAAAGGCTGGTATCCAAGTCGGGTATCCAAGCTACTGCGTGCCAAGTCTGTTATCGGTGAATACCAGGCTTTTGTAATGGATGGCGTAAAGATGATTCCTGTTGGGCCTCCAATACCGAATTATTATCCCGCAGCCATTACCGAAGAACTATTTTGGAAGGTTCAGTCGCTGTTAAGCCAACGGGCGCCTAAGGGGCGGCGCACAGATGGGGGCTACCGTAATTTCCTTGCCGGCATGTTGAAGTGCGAATATTGCGGTGGCACTTTCACATTGGATAAAAAGCTGGCCAGGATGAAATCGGCAAATTCTTCTATTCATGCATGAACGCCAACAATGGTGTCACCACCTGCGACAACCGTATCAATTACAAAACATTGTTGCTCGGTGCCGAAGCCAGAACCAGTGGTCGGTATAAGCGACCCAAAAGGCTCTCATTGATGCAAGCTTTGTTGGAGCACCTCTACATGGCTGGGCACAATCCAGCTATGGAAACACAGAGGCAGGAAATCGAGGACCGTATAAGAGCTATCGATGCTCAGCGAATTGACTGTGAAGCCAGGAAACAAAACCTGCTGAATGCGATTGAAGTCGGCGCCATAACAATTGCGGATGTTGCTTCTCGGTTGGATAAGATTCGTGCAGAGGATGTGCGACTGAATGACGAACACGAGAGCCTTAAACTCGAACTAGCATCGTCTGGCTCAAATAATAGTTGGGTTGTGGAGGCTGTCGAAGAGGAAATGCATACAGTTGAGCACTGCATAGTCGACGTTAACGCCATAGACCAGAGGGCTGAGTTTAGGATACGCCTTCAAGGGGCAATTGAGGTAATCAATGTCTTTCATGACCATGCGATTCTAAAATTACGGAGGGTGGCAGTTCCTTCGTTCATAGCGCTAACGGATGCTATTTCAATTGAAAGCGAGAGAAAACCAGTGTGGATAGACGAATCGTCCAAGTAATTTCTTAGCGTTCCCGCCCATTGTCACGCTTTGCTGCGGACACAGTAGCGGGAGTGGCCTCGACTATTCGTGCGTTCTGTTGTGTTGCTGTCGTTGTGACCATTTCAAGATGATTTGGTCGCTGAGCGCTTGAGCATCCACTGTTACAGTCGGCATCTGTAGGGGCTGACCAGGCTGCCACCATGTCAGCAAGGCGGCGACCAGCACCGCGGATACCAGGCCGGCGGCGAGGCTGGATTTCCAAATGACCGGTTTTGAGTTCTGCGAGACGGTTGCGAGCAACTGCGCCCGTTCCTGTAACACGCTCAGGGTGTCGGTGAGGGCTATTTTTGCGTCCTTGGCGGCGGTGGTTGTGGTCTTCAAAGTTTTGAATGCCTCCGTCAGCACGTGCATCATCTGGTCGCGTAGCTCGACCACAGGGAGCAGGTCCGCCGCCATTGCATCTTGCTGGGTCTCGATTCGATTGATAGCTATCGCCAAGGTCTCGTCTAGGCGAGCTATTGTGGTTTCTAACCGTTGCATCTGGGCCCCGGCAGCCGGTGCAGTGCTCGGCAATTGCTTGATTGTCTCGGTTTTGTTCATAGTCGATACGTTGTTGAAGTTGATTCCAAGAGTAGTGTTTGCCAAGGTCACTGCCTTTGAAGGCGACACCTTGAAATTCGAATGACATTCCGCTGATGCGCCCGGTAGATGCCATATTGACGCGAACTGAGATGCCGGCGGCTTCCAGGCGGCCCATCAGTCCCAGCAGGCCGGGGCGGTCGGTAAGGGCGTGGTCAAGGGCTGCTTGGAGCTGTGCCCGGACAGGCTGCTCGTGGGTACGGATAGCTTGCTCGATTTCGGCCTTAGTTGGCTGCCGTTGTGGGTTGGCGGTTTCGGGGGAGTAGGCCTTCGTCGATTGCAAGCCGTGCTGAGCTTCCAGCTCTGCCGTTACCCGGATTGCCTGCCGCACGTCGTGGCGACCCAGCCAGACCGACCCATCCGCCCCAATCCGGCAGGCGACGATATGGACATGGTCATAGTCGGTGTCGTGGTGCTGCCAGCAGGTCCAGCTATGGCGGTCGTCAAAGCCCATGCGGTTCATGAAATCGCGGGCGACGGTGACCCAGCGCTCGGGGGCAAGCGACTCGCCCAGCGGGAGAGAGAGGGCCGTATGCCAGACAGGGCGCTCGATGTCCGGGCGCAATTGGCGCAGGGCGCCGAACTCCTGGGCCAGTTGGCGGGCGTCAGCGCCGGCCATGGTGCCGGCGACTAGCTCTGCCTCGCCCTTGCCCAAGACGTAACTCAACGTGCCGCGAAAGCCGGCGCCGCGTACCACCTTGGCCTTCATCCGTTGCCGCCCAGGAGTGCCGCCCGAAAGGCGGCGAGTTCCTGGCGCACCGCCGCCAACTCAGGAACGTCGCCCATGTGGTAGGCCGTAGCCAACTGGTTGAGGTTGGCTGCGCTTCGGGCCAAGGCTTGCCATGCCCGCCGATTGACCTCGGGAACCATCGGTGGCGTTGGCAGCCTGAGCCAGCAAGCGCGCAGGTAGGCGCCGCGTGGCCGATGGCCCCGCTCGGCGTCCAGCCGGCCGAGTTCGTCTGCTGAGACGCGGACGGATATGCAGTGGTTTCGGTTGCCCATGCCAATCTCCTTGAAATGGGCGGCACTTCCCCTGACTGACCGCAGGAAAGGAAGGGCAAGGGGGACCAAGCGAAGCGCGGGTCATACCTTGCTTCCTACCCTGACACCACCCAGGAAGGTATAGCGCCAAGAGCGCGCTTGCGATGAGTCGCGCCTTATCCGGGGCAGGCGTGCTATACGGAGGGAGGAAATCGTACGCCGGGGTGCACCCCGCACCGGGACTAGGCCGGAAACGGGCCGGGCAGGCAATCAGTGTGTCATCCCGAGGGGGTGGCGTTTCTCAAGGGGGCAATCAGCCCCCCGTTTTTTGCTGCTCCGGATGCGAGCCACAAACGATGCTGCGCATTTATCCAGCAAATGGATATACTGGAGCGAGCCAATAAAAACACCCCGGCGGGAACCGGGGCGTGGGCATGTTGGCGCTGTACTTGTAACAACAATCGTTCTCAGTATAGCGCCAGTTGATAAACCTCGTCGCAACTGGCTACGAGAGGAAATATTTGAATGCCCGTAAGGGCTATTGAGGCCAGCTATTTGAACGCTGGGACGCGACGCACTTTGGAGTGCGTCTTTGTCGTATCACCTCAACGCGGTGCTTTCCACCGCGCCGTTTCTGAAACGCGAATGGAATAAGCAGCAGCGTTTGACCCTGCAAAACGCTGTTCGTATTGCTCTGCCCACACACCGGGCCTCTGCCTGCCTGCGCCATCGTTTGGGGGCCTCGTCGGTCACGGTCAGCGCGACCGCCGAAGGAGGCACCCGCTTGGGTGGACTGATGGTCTGCAACGCCACCCACGTCTGCCCCGTCTGTCATCACAACAAGATGACAGAGGATAAGGCGATGATTGCCGAGATTGTCACCGGGCACTATACCTCCAGCGGCTTCATGGTCGATGCCGTCCTGACCGTTCCTCATGCGTCCGGCGAATCCCTGCCGGAGGTGCTGAACCGGCTGGAGTCGGTCTGGAAATCCCTACGCAGCAAACCAATCTGGCGCGAACTGGCCGACTGTTTGGGCATTGTCGGCAGTATCCGCCGGCTAGAGGTCACTTTGACTCCTCATGGCTGGCATCCGCACTACCACGTGTCCTTCCTGTGCGATTGGCGGGCTACCAAGGGCCTCAAAGGCTGTAGCCGGCATGCAGTTTTGGCGGATGCCCATGCCCTAGTTGCCGGACGCTGGTCGGAAGCGGGCAAGCGGGCCGGTATCGGGGTCTGCCTGTTCGCCCAGGCGGCCGTGGCCATCGTTGCCGCCGTCGATGCGGCAAAGGCTGTCGCCTACAGCGCCAAAAATATGGGGTATGGCGGCAAGAGCGATAGCCTGACACCGATAGACCTCCTGCGCGTCATCGACCAGATTGCCGACCCTGTAGCGGTGCAGGCTGCCAAGCGCTTGTTTTCCGAGTACGTCGCCGCCATCAAAGGCAAGCATGCCTTGTCCTTCCTGGGTACGGCGCGGGTCGCCAAAGCGGCGATAGCGGAAACGGCTGATGACACCTCGGACAGTGAATATGTGCGGTTGGGTTGGGGACGGTCTCGTCCGATGCCTGGAGCGCGGTGGTGCAGGCTGGTCTTCGGGAGGCCGTGGCCCAGGTGGTGACGCGGGAGGACTTGGCGGTGGCCGCCCTTCGTGCCGCCTATTTCGCCGGTTATACGTCCATCCCGACCGGCTGGCTGACATTGACGCCGGCAACCAAAACCGTAATAGGGGTCAAGAGTGGCCCGGTCACCGTCAGTTTGCTTGAGGGCTTGCCTGCTTGAGTGCGTTCGCATAACCGTACAGGGTCGAGCGCGATACCCCAAAGCGCCGGCAAATGTCACTGACAGGGATTCCCGGCTGCGCTAGGAGGGCGACGGCTGCGCGTGCGTCAGAATCCGACAGGGCACGCGGCCGCCCACCGTGCCGGCCTCGGCTGCGGGCGGCGGCTAGCCCTGCCAGGGTGCGTTCCCGAATCAAAGCGCGTTCGAATTCAGCCAAGGCGGCGAAGATATGCAGGATGAGCTTCCCCATTGGCCCGGTGGCATCCATCGCCTCCGTTAGTGAGCGGAAGCCCACGCCCCTACTCTCTAACTGATGAACGATGCTTATCAAGTCATGGAGACTGCGGCCCAGGCGGTCGAGTCGACAAACCGCCAGAGTATCCTCAGGACGAAGGGCGCGCAGACAGTGGTCAAGTTCCGGCCGGTCGCTCTTCTTCGCCGACTTGCCGGATGCCTGCTCGGTGTATATCAGGTCACAGCTCGCCCGGTTGAGGGCGTCAATCTGCAAATCCAGATTCTGTTCATGGGTGCTGACCCGAGCGTATCCAATAATTGCCATAAAAAACCCCTTTCTCTGACATTGATTGATGTACGGGAATTCGCACTAAAATGTATAGTGTGAATCCCGTTTTTCAGTGTTAGGAAAGGGGTCTATAAAACGGTCGGAATCTGGAGTGTATTGATAGTCTGCTTTCAGCCAGAATATTTGTTGCGAACAAGAAAATCAAGTGTTAAGCGGATAATGCGACAGACAGTCAGCAATGCTTTTTTACTGCAATTTTTAGAGTTTCCGTCTCCGACTCGGATTTGTATTGTCGCTTACTCATATCCAAGCCGGATTTGGCAAATATCTCTGTTGCCAACTTAAAAATATTGAGTGATTTTTTCTCATCAAGAAGCAATTTTTTAAACGACTCGCACTTTTTTCGATGGCATTGCTATTCAAAGGGTCTAAATGGAAGCCCATTACAAGCATTCTAACCACCATCATGATATGGAACCGTGCTTTTTTGTAATCGGCTGGCAGCTCGCCGGACCGGAAAAACTGTTCAATTCTATAATAACAAAGAGCACTTACGTAATAGGGTAGGTATTTGTGACCGCCATCAAATATACTACCCTTAAATCTATTCACTATGGTTCCATAGTATCCGGAAACCAGATGGGGCGACTCTAAGAAGGTCGATGCAAATGATTTTATTTGGGTTGGAATGGATATAATCTGCGTCCTCTTAACCCCGGGGAGAGAATTGTACTGCTGCGACCTTCTCTCGTAATAAAGTTTTATTGTATTATTCTCAGCATTGAAATATAACTCAAGACGCTTTTGGAATTGGCTGAGCGCTTCCAGCTGTTCTGTACGAACTTCTGTCTGACTATTTGTTGCCAGTGTGATTTCCGTTTTTATATCCTCGCTTTCCGTGACAATTATCTTTATTGGAACGTTTAGGCTATTGATGTTTTCGATATTCTGGCACTCGTGGAGGATGTTGCTTGTTTGGCATCCATTCACTATTTGATAATCTCTCAGGGTAAACCTGTTTCCGGCGGCGGTTAGAGAGGTCGCAACCAATGTAATCCCGTTGTTTAGAACGCAAAACAGGTCAAACTTACCACTTGAAAGTATGCTTTTGATGCGCTTATTAACTGCGTTTTCCCCTTGAAAGTCGCGTACATTGTCGTCAAATATACTGTGAATTGTCTGGTTTTCATCCTGAATTAGTTTTATGAATTCTCCAAACGGAATAATTCCAAGATATGCTTCTTGCACGTCTGCAATGTCTGGGAGGGTTATTCTGTTTTGAAAATTAACCGTTGTTGAGAGCTTGTTTTTTGTTTCGTGATATAGTTTCTGAATCTCCGTGGCGCCATTTGGAATTATCGTAACGTCTTCGAATATGCCGAACGACTCGATTTCCGTCTTCCCGCTATCTATGATTGCCTGGAGATTTTGGTCGCCCACCCATTTGCCCGTGCACACATAGAACAGCTTACAGAGGGGGCGGCGATTCACCATATAAGACGATTTGTTAATAACATTGTCCCATATGTTTTTGGCATTAATGATTTTTTCATTCTGGACCATTTTCGGCTCGTCAGAAAGAAAGTCTTTTACCCCGTAAATAAAGGAGCCAACGTCGGATCCACTGAACGATGATGTGGTTTTAGACTGGATGAATATAATTTCAGCGTCCAAATACCCCGGCCCCTCAATAACTTCATTTAGTTCATCTGTGTCGACAATTATTTTTCCGTTGGCAATGATGCACAAACCGTCAATTGCACAGTCGCCCTCGGTTCCCGTGTGAATATCCTCTAACTCAAAGCTAGACCTATTAAGTTTTGAAACTATCGAGTAGTTGGAGAAATACTCAAACTGGACGGATTCATTTAGTCGCTCTATTTCATTCTGGACGGAAAACGTGTCCAGTAGCGATTTTGTGATTTTATCCATGACTCTCCCTTTGAAATATTTTAATCGACCCGTTGGCTTCGCTTGGTTACCGGCATCTTGACGTCGATTATGCCCATGTAATTCTCCGTTTGGCAATTATTATATAACAAAAGCATATCTGATGAGCCTGAAACGTAGCGAAAAGTTGGTCGTCGACCGGTTGTTTTTGGGAGAATCGGCCAAGGGTTCTTTTTTCCGTTTGCTGGGTCCAATTATTGATGGAGATTATTTGGATAACTCGGACAAATTACTAGCCGCTATGAGCGATAGGGTAGCTACACCTATGGTCAGGACTCGTACCAATACTTCGATTTATTGACGATTTTGACGACAAACAGCATGGCAGGAACTTCAATAAGAACACCGACTACGGTAGCCAACGCAGCCCCAGACTCAAATCCGAATAAGCTAATGGCGGCAGCTACAGCTAGCTCGAAAAAATTACTTGCGGCAATGAGTGATGAAGGGCAAGCGATATTGTGCTTCTCGCCAACGACCTTATTAAGCCAGTACGCGAGGGCGGAGTTGAAGAAGACCTGAATCAGAATAGGAACGGCAAGCAACGCTATGACTAGCGGTTGCTTGATGATGGCTTCACCTTGGAAGGCAAAGAGCAGCACCAGGGTTGCCAACAGCGCAAAGATGGACCAAGGAGCAATTATGGCCATAGCGGAATCAAAGGCATCCTGTCCCTTGTCCAGCAGATACTTCCGCCAAACCTGAGCCAAAATTACCGGAATCACGATGTAGAGAACAACTGAGGTCAGCAGCGTATCCCAAGGCACCTTTATGGACGAGATGCCCAACAGGAAGGCGACGACGGGGGCGAAGGCGAACACCATAATTGTGTCTTCATGGCCACTTGGGACAGCGTAAACAGTGGGTCTCCCTTGGACAGCCGACTCCAGACGAAAACCATCGCAGTACAGGGTGCGGCAGCCAATAAGATAAGTCCGGCAACATAGCTGTCTAGCTGCTCCGCTGGCAGCATAGGAGCGAACAGGTGGCGAACAAACAACCAGCCAAGAAAGGCCATGGAGAACGGCTTGACTAACCAATTGATGAACAGCGTTACGCCGATGCCGCGGACATGCTGTTTGACCTCGTGTAAGGCACCAAAATCCACTTTTACCAACATCGGGATAATCATCACCCAGATGAGCAAGCCAACGGGCAAATTGACTTGGGCGACTTCAAGCCGGCCAATGGTCTGAAACAAACCGGGAGCCATCTGGCCGGCAGCGATTCCGGTGACGATGCAGAGGAAGACCCAGATGGTTAGGAAGCGTTCGAATATGCTCATTCGTGCTTGAGATGCGGCCTGGGCAGTGACTTCGCACTGAGTAGACATAATTTTTCCTTGAACTTAGTACCTACAAATTTCTAATCTATTGGTGGGATTAGTTGCGCAACTCGAAAAAATTGGAGGCGCCGATCAGGGCTGACGGGCAGGCAATGCTGTGCTTTTCCCCTGTCACCCGGTTCAGCCAGTAGGCCAGCCCGCTGTTGAACAGCACCTGGATCAGGATCGGCACGGCCAGCAGGGCGATGACCAGCGGCTGGTTCAGGATGGCTTCGCCCTAGAAGGCAAACAGCAACACCAGCGTAGCCAGCACCTCGCTGATCCGGCCGTTGAAACGCTCCACTATCCCGTTTGTCTGCGGTGTGCGCGGTTTGGTCAGCCGGAACTCAATCTCCAGCGCTGTACATAGCCGGTCGAATTCATGCTCGCCGCTGGACTACTTCTGCCGGTT